>JBLNBU010000195.1:0-32331 GCA_050260215.1 Actinomycetota bacterium | reverse complement strand
CCGTGGCCCAGATCCTGCGCGACAAAATCGCATATGCAGTCGAAAGCGGCGTGCCTTTCGAGAAGCTGGTGGGGGTCGAGCCGTTTTTCGCCGAGGTGATCCGGGTCAATCCGGACATTGCCTTCCTGGTGCTGACCAGGGCCGACGGGGTTCCCGTCCACGCCTGGGGCGGCGAGAGGGACGGCGACCCGTCAGCCAAGCTGCAGTCCGATGACTACGTCGTTTCCCGGGCCGATCTCCAGGTCGGCGGGGTGATGGTCGGTGCCGTCCATGTGGGGGTCGATCGGGCTTTCATCGACGCCAAGCTGGGCGAGATCCGTTTCGACCTGGCGACGGTGATGCTGATCTCCCTGCTGGTCGCCTTCGAGATGCTGCTGTTCGTCACCACCGTCAACCTGACCGGACCGATCCGAATGGTGCTGACGCTGTTGGCCAACATCGCCGGGGGCGACTTCCGCTATGTGGTGCGCGGCGGACTGCGGGACGAGCTCGGCTCCATCGCCGTTGTGCTGAACGGCACGGTCGACAGGGTGAATGCTGCCTATTCCAGGCTGTGCACCTCCCTTCGTACGGTAAGGGAAGGTGCCCGTCAGCTGGCCTCGGAGCAGGCCGAGCACCTGTTGTCCGAGGTGCGGCGCCGTTATCGGTTCCCCGAGACGGACCAGCCGATCAGTCTTCGCCGGCCCCGCCTGATCCAGGTCCGCATCCTCACCTTCCTGTTCACCTTCGCGGAAATGCTCTCACGCCCATTCATGCCGCTCTTCGTCGGGCAGGTCACCGAGCCGCTGCCGGGCATCCCGGCGCCGTTCACCTTGGGATTGCCGATCACGGTGTTCATGCTGGTGGGGGCCGTGGGCATGGCCGCAGCCGGGGGATGGATCGGCAGGCTGGGCCAACGCAAGGCCTATGTGCTGGGTGCTTTGCTGAGCGTTGCCGGCCTGGTCGGTACCGGAACGGCCGATGGGTTGGCGTCGCTGCTGGCATGGCGGGTCGTCTCGGCGGCAGGCTATGCCCTGATGTTCATGGCGTGCCAGGCGCTGCTCCTCGAAAACTCCGGGGAAGAAGACAGGGTCAAGAGCACCGCCGTCTTCGTCGGCGCCCTGATGGTCGGAGAAATCTGCGCCCCGGCCATCGGGGGCATCCTGGCCGACCGCATCGGCTTCCGCATGGTCTTCGGGTTCGGCGCGCTGGTCTCGCTGGTTTCTGCGGCGCTCGCATGGCGGATCATGTTCGACGACTCGCGCCGCAAGCAGCGGGCGCCGGCTCAAAGGAGCCGCAAGCCGGTCTTCCGCTTGCTGCTGCGCAATGGGCGCTTCGTCGTTCTGATGCTGTTCGTCGGCATGCCGGCCAAGATCCTGCTGACCGGCTTTCTCTATTTCCTGGTGCCGTTGAGCCTGACCGAACTGGGAGCGACCCAGTCGCAGATCGGGCGCATCGCCATGGTGTGGGGTGTCTCATCGGTGCTGCTTAATCCGTTGGTGGCGCCGATCGCCGATCGCTACCGCTGCCATGGCTTGCTGGTCGGTCTTGGTGGGATCCTGGCCGGACTCGGGTTGATCCCTGTGGTGCTGTGGCCTGACGCCAGCCATATCTTGCTGGGGGTGGTGGCATTGGGTGTCGGGCAGGCACTCAGCATCGCGCCCCAATTGGCGCTGGCCACCCGTATCTGCGCCAAGGAAATCAGGCTCGCTGGAGCCGCCCGGGTGGTTGGCCGCTACCGCCTGCTCGAGCGGATCGGATCGGCGATCGGTCCGTTCCTGGCCGGTTTCCTGGCGGTGACCTTCGGCAGTGCGGGCGCGGTTACCGCCCTGGGTCTGTTCGGCGCGGTTTCGGCGGTGGCGTTCTCCGTGGTGTTTCTGGTGTGGGGCATTGAACCGAACCGCATCCCGCAATGGCGGGAGGCCCCGCCATGACGACCTTGTCGCGGCGTTCAGTCCTGGCACTGATGGGGGGCATGGCTGCCGGCGGGCTACCGGTCCAGCGAGCACGGTCCGGAGAGCGGAAGCGGATCCTCATGCTCCTGTGGCGCGGCGAGACCAATGCCGAAAGCGGGTTCCGCGCCCATTTGCGGGCCGAGGGCGTGGATTTCGACTTGATCATGCGTGACGCCAAGATGGACATCTCGCGCGTCGCAGACTTCATCGAGGAGGCGCGCCGGACCCGGCCCGACCTCATCTATACCTGGGGCACCGAAGTTACCCGCGCCGTCGTCGGCCCTTATGATGCTGTCGATCCTGGACGGCACATAACCGACATTCCGGTGGTCTTCACCGCTGTGACCGCACCGGTGGAATCGGGGATCGTTCCATCGATGGGGCCGTCGGGCCGCAACGTGACGGGGGTCAGTCACGTCCCCCCCCTGGCGGTGCAGCTGAAGGCCCTGCTGGCCTACCGTCCGGTGACCAGGATTGCCTGTCTCTACAGCCCCGCCACCACCCTCTCGGCGATGACGGTCAGGGAACTGCACGAGCTTTGTTCCCGCCAGGCCATAGAACTGCAGGCGACGGCGTTTCCTCTGACCGACGGGCGTCCGAATTTGGCTGCACTTCCGCAGACTCTGGGCGAGATTGCCCGGCACGAGCCGCAGTTTCTCTACCTGAGCACAGAAAGCGTCATCGCCGCCAACGCAGCGATCATCACCGACGAAGCCAGGCGTCTGCGCCTTCCCACCTTCGCCGCCACCGAAGTGCCGTTACGCAACGGCACCGCCCTGTGCGGCCTCGTCGGCCACTACGACGCGGCCGGCCGGATGACCGCACACAAGGTGCTGCAAGTTCTGCGCGAGACATTGCCGCCCGGGCGCATTCCCGTGGAGAGGTTGAGCCGGTTCTCCTATGTGGTGAACATGAAGGTGGCACGCGAGCTCGATTTGTATCCGCCGCTGGCGGTGATGGACTATGCGGAGTTGATGCTTTGAGGCGCCGGGAGGACGGATGCTGCTGAGGTCCCGTATCGCCCTTATGGTGTCACTCAGCATGGGCATGTTGGCCGCCGCGCTCATCGGGCGCGGAGCCTTGGTCGAAGGCCGGCTTGATGGCGACTTCCGAAGCGCGGTTGTCGCAGGCGACCAAAATGCTTGGAATGGAACGGAACTGAGCGCGACCCGCCTGCTCGACGGCTTCGCCACCCTGCTTGGGCGTGAGGACGCCTTTGCCCATGGGGTGGCAACGCGAAATCGCAAGCAGATCGATGAGGTCATAACGGCCCTTCAATCCATCTTCCAAGCCGCCTATCTCAACGTCTCCATCGAGGTGGCGACGCCCGACGGCGACCTGCTGTATCCCGCCGAGGGAACGACGGAGGTGCTCTCGAAGGGACTGGTTCGCCGGGTATTGACCGCCTCGTCGCCCTTGCGCGGCCTGGTGCAGACGACGAAGTCGGATTACCGGCTGGCGGTCGTCTTTCCGCTGAGCGGACGAAGCGGGCCGATAGGAGTGCTTACCTTCTCTGCGCCGGCCAGCCAGGTTCTGGACGACTTTTCAAAAGCCGTGGATGCCCAAGCCGCGCTGGTTGCGGCGGATGGCGTGGTGGCCCGGGCACGCTGGACTGTCGAAGCGCCTGAGCTTTCCTCCGGGAAGGCCGAACTTTTTGACCTTACGGACCGGAAAGGGCGCATATTCGGCATCGACCGCGTCGAGTTGCGGTCCATTCAGCCGCAAGGATCGGTTTGGCTGCTGGCCGCGCGCGACAAAACGGCCTTCGAAGGCCGGCGTCGTCTCATCGATCTGCTGACCTACATCGGTCTGACCTGCGCGCTTTCTCTCTTCCTGGCTTACCTGTACTGGTATTTCAGGACGTCGTTCCGTCCGCTTGACGCGATCATCCACGTCCTTCGGGCGTTATCAGCGGGTGATACCTCGGTCAAGGTTCCTCCCGCCAACAGCCGGGATGAGATCGGAAGGCTGGCCGGCACGGTCGAGGCGTTCCGCCAGGCCCAGCGGGATCGTGCCCAGCTTCAGGTGATACGCCAGGACCTTGCGGCTGCCAGTACCCTGCAGCAGGCCGTTCTGCCGCACGGGGGCATAGATTGCCCCTCTCACTCCGTGGAGGCAGCGATGAAGGCCGCCCGCGACGTGGGGGGTGACTTCTACGATTACTTCCCGTTGCCCGACGGCCGGCTGGGGGTCGTAATGGCCGACGTCTCGGGCAAGGGCATGGCTGCCGCCTTGTTCATGGCCATTTCGCGAACCGTCATCCGAACCGTCGCCGCCATGGCCGAAGGGCCTGGGGACTGCCTGACCAAGGCAAACGCCATCCTTGCGGCCGACAACGAGGCCATGATGTTCGTGACCGTCTTCTACGGCGTGCTGGACACCGGTACGGGCCGTTTGTGCTATGCAAATGCCGGTCACAACCCGCCTTGCCTTTTGGCGGCTGATGACCTCACGGAACTGCCGCGGACCGGTGGCAAGCCCCTGGGCCTGTTCGAAGGCGTGCGCTTCGCGGAAAAGCATGTCGACCTGGCCCCCGGCGACAGGGTGTTTCTCTACACCGACGGGGTGACGGAGGCCTTCAATCCCGCCGGCCAGGAGTTCGGTACCGATCGGATGAAGGAAGTCCTTGCCGACTTGGCCGACGATAACGGGCTGCCTGCAATGTTTGACGCGGTCGAGGGTTTCGCCAACGGGGCTCCCCAATCCGACGACATGACCTGCATGCTCCTTCGATGGAACGGGTCGACCTGTAGCAGCGAGGGGGCGGATAAGTGAAATCGGCGTTCCGAAATCCGTAAAACCGCTGCCGCCGCTACACAGCAAAAGGCCCCGAAAAGCGTTGCTTTTCAGGGCCTTGAACTTGGTGGGCGCACAAGGACTCGAACCTTGGACCCGCTGATTAAGAGTCAGCTGCTCTACCAACTGAGCTATGCGCCCGCAGTGTGCGGCTCCTCAAGCGGAAGTGGCCGCCGGGGAGGCCGGCTTTATAGTGCGAACGCCGAGGGTGTGCAAGGGGAAAAATTCGGGGGTCCGCGGGTGCGGACCGGGGCTTTGCAAGGGGCGCGCTGCAAGGTAGAACTCTTGCGTGCCGACGATGAGCCGGGGGAGTTGCGCCATGACCGACAGCACCAAGATCTTTCTGCCCGAATCCGAGATGCCCAAGGCCTGGTACAACCTGGCCGCCGACCTGCCGGTGCCGCTGCCGCCGCCCCTGCATCCGGGCACCGGCCAGCCCATCGGGCCCGACGACCTGGCGCCCATCTTCCCCATGGCGGTAATCGCCCAGGAGGTCTCGGCCGAGCGCTGGATCGACATTCCCGAGCCGGTGCGCGAGGTTTATCGCCTGTGGCGCCCGTCGCCGCTGATCCGGGCGCGGCGCCTGGAAAAGGCGCTGGACACCCCGGCGCGCATCTACTTCAAGTATGAGGGCGTCAGCCCGGCGGGCAGCCACAAGCCCAACACCTCGGTGCCGCAGGCCTTCTACAACAAGCAGGAAGGGGTCAAGCGCATCGCCACCGAGACCGGCGCCGGCCAGTGGGGCTCGTCCATGGCCTTCGCCGGCTCGCTGTTCGGGCTCGAGGTCGAGGTCTTCATGGTCAAGATCTCGTACAACCAGAAGCCCTATCGCCGCGCGCTGATGGAAACCTACGGCGCCAAGTGCATCGCCAGCCCGTCGCCGCTGACCGCCGCCGGCCGCGCCATCCTGGACAAGGACCCGGACTCCAACGGCTCGCTGGGCATCGCCATCTCCGAGGCGGTCGAGGTCGCCGCCTCGCGCGACGACACCAAGTACGCCCTGGGCAGCGTGCTCAACCACGTCTGCCTGCACCAGACGGTGATCGGCGAAGAAGCCATGCGCCAGATGGAGATCGCCGGCGACCAGCCCGACGTGGTCATCGCCTGCACCGGCGGCGGGTCGAACTTCGCCGGCCTGGCCTTCCCCTACATCCGCGAGAAGGTCAAGGGCGCCAACATCCGCATCGTCGCGGTCGAGCCCGCCTCGTGCCCGACGCTGACGCGCGGCCGCTATGCCTACGATTTCGGCGACACCGGCCACCTGACGCCGCTGGTCAAGATGCACACCCTGGGCTCGACCTTCATGCCGCCGGGCTCGCACGCGGGCGGGCTTCGCTATCACGGCATGGCGCCCATGGTCAGCCACGTCAAGGAACTGGGCCTGGTCGAGGCGCGCGCCTACCACCAGACCGAATGCTTCGCCGCCGCGGTGCTGTTCGCCCGCAACGAGGGCGTGGTGCCGGCCCCGGAAAGCTCGCACGCGGTCAAGGCCGCCATCGACGAGGCCCTGGCCGCCAAGGCCGAGGGCAAGGCCCGCACCATCCTGTTCAACCTGTCGGGCCACGGTCATTTCGACATGCAGGCCTATACCGACTACTTCGCCGGCAAGCTGCAGGACCTGGACTACCGCGAAGCCGACCTCGAGGACGCCCTGGCCGCCCTGCCGGAGGTGGCCGAGTAGTCACTCAGCCTTTTCAAGGTGGATCAGCAGGCCGTTATTGCCGAAGTGCCGGTATCCCGGGTGGCGCGCCTCCAGCGCCGCCTGGGTCTCGGGCGGCACCGGGCGCACGTAGGTGGTGTCCAGCCGCAGCACGCGAAAGCGGGTGGTCTTCAGAAAAGCCACGTAGTCCTCGGTGAACAGCCGGTTGATGCAGGGCGCGTTGTAGACCTGGTAGACGATCTCGGCTGCCGCGTCCCGGTCGGTGACCCCGCACAGGTGCCCGTACATTTCGGCCGGGGTCATCAGCAGGTGGCCCCAGGGTGGGATCGGACTGTCGGCGAAGGTGAAGGTGCGGCCGTTCAGGTCGGTGACCCCGTGCAGGTGGTGGCCGTCATGGGCCGACCAGATGGGCGAGAAGATCGACACCAGCTGGCCGCCCGGTGCCAACGCCCGGTACATGCGGTCCAGCGCCAGCGGCATCCGCCCGATGTGCTCGAAGGCAGCGATGGAGAACACCAGGTCGAACCGGCCCCACAAGGCTTCGGGCAGGTTCTCGACGCCGCCGCGCGCCACCTGCCAGCCATCCAGTTCCGCCGGCAGCTCCGCCAGGGGCGGCGCGTCGGCCAGGTGGGGCGGCATGCCGCCGGCGTCGTCGTAGTACGAGGTCTCCTCGATCCCCAGCCAACTGGTCGCCTTGAGCTCGTCCAGCACCAGCGCGCGCGGCAGGCTGCCGCCGACCTCGAGGACGCGCTTGCCGGCGAAACCGGCCATCATCTCGGCGTTGACCACGTACGAGGCGTGGTAGTGCAGGCCGAAGCGGTCGCGGATGTGGCGCATCCGCTCGTCCAAGGCGTCGGTCACCGGCCCAGCCCCTTCAGCAGGTTCTTGAGCAGGCCCGACGGCTTCTGGGTCTTCTGGTCATCGGCGGGTTGCTGCTGCTGGTCGGCGGGCTGGTCCTTGGGCTTGCGGCCGGTCAGCGCCTCGACCAGGCCGCCGCCCTTGGCGCCCAGCGCCTTGCCAAGGCCGCGGTCCATCAGCCAGCGCTGCAGGTCGTTGGCGTCGGCGATCTTGCGCGGGTTGTCGATGGGGCCGTCCAGCTTCAGCACCAGCGGCGGCGACGAGCCGTCGGCGACGCGGACCGCCAGCCGGGTGTCGGTGGTGTAGCGCGGCAGGTCGGTGACCGTCTCGGCGGTGGCGTTGCCGCCCTCGGCCTCGAGGCGGATGTCGCGGCTGGTCACCACGCCCTTGTCGGCATGGAAGGTGCCGGTCAGCGAGGAGAACCGGGTGGTGCCGCCGGCCATGGCCGCCTGGGCCAGGGACAGCACGTTGCCGATGGTGTCCAGGTGCTGCAGGCGCTGGTTGACCGCCGGCAGGTCGAAGCCGGTCAGCAGTCCGTCGCGCACCGCAAGCTTGCCGTCACCGGCCAGGGTCGAGACCAAGTCCCACGGACTGCGGCCGGCGGCGGTCCAGCGGGCCTCGCCGTCGACGCGGCCGCGGCTGACCTGCAGGGCGCCCAGGCCCAGCTTGATGTCCTTCAACTCGGCTCCGGCCACCGACAGCTGGCCGGCGGTCCCGCGGGCCGACAGCCTGGCGGTGGCGGCGATGGTGCCGCCGAGCAGGCGGCCGTTGAGGCTGTCGAGCGTGGCGGTGCCTTCGGACGCCGCCAGCTTCGCCTGGGGGATGTCCAGCCGCCAGCCCTGGGCGGAGATGGACTTCGCCGACAGCTCCAGGCGCCCTTCCAGCCCGTCCAGCACCGACAGGTCCAGGGGTTCACGCGACCACGGGCCGCCGGCCTGGACGGCCACCGGAACCATTGCCGTCGCCGGCCCGGGAACCAGGCCGCCGGGGCCGCGCCAGCCGGGCAGGGGCAGCATCAGGCCGCCGCTGCGCTCGGCCGGCAGGAAGGGGTCGAGGTCAAGATCGCCGGCCACCAGTTCGGCGGCCACGGTGGTGCGGGCCCCGAAGCCGACGCGGGCATGGCCGGTGACCTCGGCGGTGCCGGCCTTTGCCGACAGCGCCGACAGTTCCAGGCCCCCCTTGTCGCCGCCCACGCGCGCCGAGGCGGTGAAGGCGCCAAGGGTGCCGCGCGGCCGGTACGAGGGCGCGAACAGGCGGACCAACTGGGCGGCGCTGTCATGGTGCGCGGTCAGCTGCAGGTCGTAATGGGGCATCAGCAGCGGCTGCGACAGCCGGCCTTCGGCATTGGCGTCCAGGCCGAAGGCGCTCAGGCGGGCGCGCAGGACCACGGCGCTCCAATCGCCGTCCAGGGTGGCCGACAGCGACGCCGGTCCCATCTGGTCCATGCCGGCCGGAGGCTTGGCGCCAAACAGGCGCAAAAGGCGTGCGGGTTGCGGGCTGGCGGCCTCGATGGCGGCGCCCTGGACCGAGGGCGTCAGCGATCCCAGCCCGGCAAGGGTGCCGGCCATGCGCGCGCTGCCGCCGCCCACGTCGCCGATGGACAGGGATTTGAGCGCCAGGGTGCCGTCGGACAGGGTGGCATCGGCATCGACCGCCGAGGCCGACACGCCGTTGGCGAGGACCTCGCCCACCTTCAGCCTGACTGCGGCGTCGAACCCGGCCAGCGCGGCAAGCGGCGCCACCGCCGGCAACGGCGACGCCTGGGTGGACTTGGGCCCGGCCGCCGGGGCCGGCGCCTCCTGTGCGGCGGGCGCGGCGGGCGGGGGCGCCTTTGGGTCGGTGCGGCCGCGGTAGGAGTCGACGTCGATGCGGTCGGCGGCCAGGCTCAGCCCATAGCTGGGGCGCGCGCCCAGGCGCACCGTGGCGCCGCCGCGCAGCCGGGTGGCGTCGATGGTACCGTCCAGGTCGGTGATCCGTACCTCGTCGCCGCCGCCGCCGATGCGGCCGGCCAGGGCGAAGCGGCGCAGCCGCTCGGGCGGGACGTGGGCGACCTCGACGCCGTTGGCCCGCAGCAGCGCCCGCAAGTCGGCGGCGGCCGCCTTGAAATTGCCGTCGAAGCTGGGGCCGGCGCCGATCTCGCCGGCCACGACCAACTCGGCGTCGCCGGGCAGCCGGGCGCTGGCGCGGTTGATGGTCAGCCGCCCGTCGTCGAGGATGGCCTCGGTCCGCACCGCCGCGGTCACCCCGTGCCAGGTGACCTTGTCGGCCGCCAGCTCCACATGGGCGGCGATGCCGGTGGGCGGCTGGGCGGACTTGCCCGGCGGCTGGGCCGAAGCGACGGCAGGCCCTTGCGACGGCGAAGCCGGGGCGGCCAGGGTCTTGCCGGCCGACGGGGCCGGCGGCGCCATGCGGGCCAGCAGGGCGTCCAGATCCACGGGCTCGGCGGTCAGCTGGGCGTCGATCAGCACCGGCGTGGTCGCCAGCCCGGCGACGATGTTGCCGCTGGCATGGGCGTCGGCAAACGCCAGGCGCAGGTCCTGCAGCGACAGCTCGTCCCGGCTGGCCGACAGGGTGCCGGTCAGGCCGAGCGGCAGCGCCGGCAAGCCGGCGTTGAGGCGCGCCAGCGACGGCAGCGACAGGTCCAGGGCGCCACGCAGGGTGGGGCCGGTGGACAGCTGGCTGATCATGCCCTTGATCTCGATGTGGCCGTCGGCTTCGGGCAGCGAGACCAGGGCGTGGGCCGGGGTGCCGTGATCCTTCGAGAAGGCGTCGACAAAGACCTCGATGCCGATGGGGGCGCCCTGCAGCCGCAGCCGGCCGCGGCTGGCGAAGGGACCGTTGGCCGAGGCCAGGTCCATCGCCAGTTCGACACCGTCGACCCGCACCGGCCGGCCGTCGCCGGACTGGTAGGTGGCGACGCCTTCGGTGATGCGCAGCCGCTGGACGGGAAGGGCGGCATCGCCGCCCTGGTCACGCGCGGGCTTGCTTTGGGCGGCTGGGGCGGCCGGCTTGGCCGGCGCCGCGGCCGTGTCGGGGGTGAATTCCCAGTTGCCGTGGCCGCCGGGCAGGCGCTGCAGATGGATCTCGGGGTGGTCGAGAACCAGCTCGTCGATCACCACCCGGCCGGAGAGCAGCGGCAGGAACTGAAGCTTGAGGCGGAGCGAATCCACCGTGGCCATGACGGCGGGCTGGGCGCCGGCCAGGTTGGCCAACGCGACGTGCCGGGCGGTGGCGGCCGGCGTGGGCAACAGGCGCAGCCGCAGCGCGCCGATCTCGACCTTGCGGCCGGTGGCGGCCTCGATGCGGGAGCGGACCTCGCCCTTGATGGCGGTCCAGTCGATCATCAACGGCGCCACCGCCACCAGCAGCACCAACGCCGCCATGGCGGCGGCGGCGACGATCAACGTCCTTTTCATCCCCATCTCCGCCCTGGATCACTGCCGGTCGCGCAGTCTAAGGCCATTCCCGCCGCAGGGCAAACGCGGCCGTACGCCCAGCAGTTGCGCCAGCAGTCCGGGGCCTTCGGCGTGTTCGAGCACCACCTTCATCACCACCAGGATCGGCGTCGCCAGCAGGGCGCCGGCCACCCCCCACATCCAGCTCCACACCACCAGCGACAGGAACACCATCAGCGGCGGCAGGGTCAGGCGATGGCCGACCAGGGTGGGGGTGATCAGGTTGCCCTCGATGTTGGTGAAGATCAGGAAGACGCCGGCGGGGGCCAGCCCGTGCCCCAGCCCGTCGAAGGTCAGCACCCCGACCACCGCCAGCACGCACAGCATGATGCCGGGCCCGGCATAGGGCATGAAGTTGAGCACCGTCGCCAGCACTCCCCACAGCGCCGGGTTGGGCAGCCCCAGGGCCCAGCCGGCCAGCCCGGTGGCCACCCCCAGGCCCGTGTTGACCATGGTGACCAGGCCCAGATAGGTGGTGACGTCGTGCTTGACCGCGCGGGCGACCAGGACGGCGCGGTGGCGGGCCTCGGGGGTGCGCGCGGCGCCGATCAGCCGGCGCATCATCGGGTCGCCCGAGGACAGCAGGAAGTAGACCAGGAACACCACGATGGCGGCCTGGGTGACCAGCTTGGTGGCGCTGACCACCACCACGCCGCCGGGATCGAAGCGGTCGACCTTGACCGTGGGCTTGCCGTCCCCGGCCAACTGCTTGACATGCTCGGTGGCCTGGCGGACTTCCTCGACCGGCTGGCGCACCGGGCGCAGCTTGCGCTCGATTTGCCCGAACAGCTGGGGCGAGCGGTCGAGCCAGTCTCGGGCCGGTCCCGCCAGCCCGTACAGCCCCCAGCCCAGTCCGCCCACGAACAGGACCACCACCAGCCCGGCCGCCAGCGCCCGCGGCGCCCGCAGCCGGTGCATCTGCGCCACCACCGGCGACAGCAAGAGCGCCAGCAGCGCCGCCACCAGGATCGGCAGCACCAGGTCGTGGGTGAAGTACAAGGTGTACATCACCGCCAGCACCAGAAGCCCGCCCTGGATGTGGCGGCGCGTCCGGCCCGGCGGCTCGGGCATGCTGTTCATGGGGCAAGAATGGCACGCCGGCTCCCATGGACCGTCGTGGGCAGGGGAGGGTGCCTCGGTGGGGTTAGCGTGCGCTACTTCTTAGGCTGCGGCTGCGGGGCTATGGCAGGCTGCCTGGTCGCCTGTATGGCGGCGTTCAAGGCGTCGGAGAATGCGCTTGACCGCCTGATCGTCGCCGATTGGTGCGTACGCAAACGGGGATAATCGCCATGAATGCGCGCTAAATCAGTGCGGAGAGTGCCAGCATCCACGCCGCCAGCAGCAGGGCGCCCAGGATGATGAAGCGGCCGTTCCAGGTGTGGGTGACGGTGCGGTTGTCGACGCCGGAGATGCGGGCCACGGTCAGAACCGCGGCGCCGATGGGAGTGGCCACCGCCGACAGGGCCCAGGCGCCCATCAGGCCGCTGGCCAGCACCAGGGGCTGGATGCCCAGCGCCGACAGGTCGGCGAGCGCACCGCCCAGCAGGGTGACGGTGACGATCTGCGACAGGCCGACCTGGGCCAGCGCCATCACCGACCACGCCAGCAGCACCGCCACCACCGAAGGCGGCAGGGACAGCCTGGCGATCAGCGCCGCGGTGGCCTCGGGCGAGACGAAGGCCGAGACCACGGTGCCGAAGAACATCGCCCCGCCCAGCATGGCCGCCTCGTTGCGGAAGGCGGGCGCGCTTTCCGAGAAGCGTGCGGCGAAATGCAGGGTGGCGGTCAAGCCTGAACGGTGTTGCGCCGTCAGCCACACCACGGCGGAGATCGGCACCACCAGCATGGCGCCCAGGACCAGGCGCACGCCCATGGCCTCGGCCGAGGCGACCGACGCGACCACCACCGCCGCCACCAGCAAGACCAGCCGGCCCAGCGGCCGCCAGTCGGTGGGGCCGCCCACTCCGGGCAGGTTGGCCACCGGCGGGAAGGCGCGGCGGTCGAGCAGCCAGCCCAGACCCAGCAGCAGGGCGGCCAGCACCATCTGCAGCGGCAACAGCCGCCACCACGGCAGCCCATGCACCACCGCCTGGGTGACGGCAAACGACACCGACAGCGGCGACCACACGGTCATCAGGGCGAAGCCGCGCAGCACGGCGGTCATCATCCGCTGCTGGCGGATGGCGGCGATGCGGGGGTCCCCGCCGGCGGCCTCCAGGGTATTGCCCTTCTGCACCATGGTGCCCAGCAAGGACAGCACGCCGAAGTTCAGCACCAGCGAGATCAGGTGGCTGCCCAGGCAGAGGACCGCATAGCGCCGGCCGGGCGGCTGGCGCACCATCAGGGCGCCGCAGGACTGCACCAGGGCCGACGACTGGGCCGCGTCGCGCAGCGCACCCAGGGCGATGAACAGGCCGGCCAGGAACGCCGCCTCGCCCAGTGCGCGGGCCAGCAGGGCGGGCCAGTCGGCCTTGAAGGCCACCGCCACCACCGCCGCCGCGGCCGAGGCCGCCAGCATCATCCGTCCGCCGCGCGACAGCAGCCGGGCTTCCAGGGCGAAATAGACGACCAGCGCGGCCGAGGACACGGTCCGGCCGGGCTGCCAGCCCAGCACCGCCGACGCCAGCGCGCCCAGCACCACCGCCGCCACCGCGGCCGCCGAGACCCGGGCGGCGAGCGGTGGGCTCATCCCGGCTGGCCGAAGCGGGCCCGCGGGGCGGGCAGCACCTTGGACGGGCGGCCCAGGTCCTTCATCAGGCCGGGCCCGTTGACCATGGCGAAGCCGCCCAGCACGGCGCCGATCACCACCTTGCGCCGGCGCACGCCCCAAACGCAGGCGGGCAGGCGGTTGCGCTCGGCCGCGGCGCGCAGGCTCAACAGCGCCGCCAGCAGGTGGTCGTCGTCGGTGCGCTCGTCGGGAGCCAGCTCGGCCAGGTCGACGCCGACCATGTCGGCACCGGCCTGGGCGGCCATGGACAGGCGGGCGCCGCCAAGGGGCTGGCGCAGCACCACCTGGCGGCAGAAGGGGCGGAGCGCCCGGATGACGGCAGCGACGTCGCGCGCCTCGACGTCGTCGGGCAGGCCGAACAGGTCCACGGCAACCCGGTTGGCGCGCGCCGCTTCGGGCAGGTCGGCGAAGGGCGCGGTCAGTGCCTGGCGCTGGGCCGAGGCCACCGACGAATAATGCAGCGGCACCACGATGGTCGGCCGGTCGCCCGCAGCCTCGGCCGCCTTGAAGCCGCGCACGGCGCCGGCGACGACGAAGCGGTCCAGGATGGCGGTGCCGGCGGCCTCGCCGCCCTCGACGGGATAGGCCAGGCAGCCTTCCAGCGCCGGCTGGCCCTCGCGGTCGGTGCGGTGGATGCGCGCCTTGTAGGCGCCGATGGCTTCGCCCTCGGCCGTCCAGGTGGGCCGCCACACCAGGGCCAGGCGGACGTCGGCGGGCACCGGCGGCGGCCCGGCGGGGCGCTTGGCGAGCTTGCGCTTGGCGCCGGCCATGGCCTGCCAGTTGGGATCGGCGGCCGGGCGCCGGGTCCCGGCGGAGATGGGCACCATCACCGGTTCCCGCTTGGGCATCGGTGCCGGCAGTTCGGAATGCATGGGGCCGGGGCCGGCGCGGACGGCCACGTCCCCGCCGCCCGGCAGGGGCGAATGGCGCGGCGGCGCCTCGGCCTGCGGCGCCTGGGCCAGCAGCGAGCGCATCTCGGTCACCGCCCCGTTGACCGCGACGTGGTCCAACGCCCCTTCCTTGAAGGCGTCGGCAAGGTCGATCTCGGCGGCGAGCGCCAGCGGGCGCTCCATGCCCAGGAATTGGTCGCCGAGCAGGCGGGTGCCCAGGTCCTGCGCGATCAGGATGGCGCGGCGGCGGGCCTCGGCGGGGCCGCAGGTGCGGAACACCAGCACGAAGGCGTCGAAGCCCTGGCGGCCGTAGACGTTGCCCTGGCCCAGATGGCGCTGGATGACGCCCTCGGCGATCAGCAGGACCTTTTCCGCCACCCGCGACCACTTGTCGCCGACCGCCTCGCGGAACTCGACCAGCGAGATCACCTGCAGCTTGGTGCTGAAGGCGCCGTCGCCCTCGGTCAGCAGGCCTTGCAGGGCAAGCAGGAAGTCGTCGTCGACCAGGCCGTCGTCGGGGGGGGTGTCGCCCTCGGCCTCGGGTGCCGGCTGGCCGTCGTCGCGGACGATGGCGCGGCGGATGGCCCGGATGGGCGCCGCAAGGCGCGCCAGCAGGCCGGGGGCGCGCGTCCGGTCCGCCATCCGTGCCTCAGCCGATCTCGTCGCGGTAGCGCCGGCCCAGCTCGGCATAATTGGCTGCCGACTTGGGGAAGAAGGCGACGTCTTCGGGGGTCAGCTGGCGCAGCGGCTTGGCCGGGTTGCCGGCCCACAGCTCGCCGGTCCTGACCCGCTTGCCCGGGGTGACCAGGGCGCCGGCAGCGACCATGGCGCCGGTCTCGACGACCACCCCGTCCAGCACGGTGGCGCCCATGCCGATGAAGCAGCCGTCCTCGAGGGTGCAGGCATGGAGCACCGCGCCGTGGCCGATGGTGATGTCCGAGCCGATATAGGTGCCGTACTTGCCCCCGGTGACGTGGACGACGGTGCCGTCCTGGATGTTGGTGCGGCAGCCGATGCGGATCTCGTGCACGTCGCCGCGGATGGTGCAGTTGAACCACACGCTGCTGCCGGCACCGATGACCACGTCGCCGATGACCACGGCGGTGGGGGCGATGAAGGCGTCGGCGTCGATGGTGGGCAAGATGCCCTGATAGGGCAGGATGACGCCGGACATGGCTTTCCTCACGGGAACATGGGTTGCTGTTCGAGGCCGGCCGTCTCGGGCAGGTCGAACATCAGGTTCATGTTCTGCACCGCCTGGCCCGAGGCGCCCTTGACCAGGTTGTCGATGACCGAGCACACGATGGCCCGGCCCTCGATGCGATCGTCGAAGGCGTTGATCAGGCAGAAGTTCGATCCGCGCACGTTGCGCGTCGCCGGTGCCATGCCTTCGGGCAACACGCGCACGAACGGCTCGGACGCAAAGCGCTTGGCAAGCACGGCGCGCAGGTCGGCGGCCTTGTGGCGGCCGCGCAGCTTGACGTACATGGTCGACAGGATGCCGCGGCTCATGGGCATCAGGTGGGGGGTGAAGGTCACCTGCACCGGCCGGCCGGCGGCCCGCGCAAGGCCCTGCTCGATCTCGGGGGTATGGCGGTGGCTGGCGATGCCGTAGGGGTGGATGCCCTCGGCCACCTCGCAGAACAGGTTGGCCTCCTTGGCCGAGCGGCCGGCCCCAGACACGCCGGACTTGGCGTCGATGATGATGTCCTCCGGCAGGATGGCGCCCGCCTCCAACAGCGGCATCAGCGCCAGCTGGGCAGAGGTGGGGTAGCAGCCGGGATTGGCCACCAGCCGCGCCGCCTTGACCCGCGGGCGCATCAGCTCGGTCAGGCCGTAGACGGCTTCCCGCTGCAACTCGGGGGCCTTGTGCTCGTGGCCGTACCACTGGGCATAGGCCTTGACCTCGGCCAGCCGGAAGTCGGCCGACAGGTCGACCACCTTGACCGAGCGGGGAAGCGCCGCGATCACCTCCTGGGTGGTGCCGTGGGGCAGGGCGCAGAACACCGCGTCGACCGAGGCGAAATTGACCTGGTCGATGGTCACCAGGTCGGGCAGGGCCAGCCCGCCGAGATGGGGAAACACCGCCGCCAGGGGTTGCCCGGCCTTGCGGTCGCCGGTCATGGCCGCGATCTGGAAGCCCGGATGGCAGGCCAGCAGGCGCACCAGCTCGGCGCCGGTATAGCCGCTGGCACCCAGGATGGCGACCTTGACCTTGTCCATGGCGAACGTCCCTTGCGAAAAAGCGAAGCCCGCGGACGATAGCAGCGCCCGCGGGCCAATGGCAACGGGACGGCTGTTATTTCAAGGAGGCGAAGGCGTCCTTGAAGCCGTTCATCGAGACCGGCAGCCCGACGATATTCTCGGTGCCGGCCGGCACCACGCCGATGCCCAGGGACTTGCCGTCGTTGAGCGCCTTGACATGCGCCGGGGCCATCTGCCCCACCGCCAGGCAGCCCTGGACGGTGCACTGCTGCATCTGCATGGGCACTTCCTTGGCGTCGCCGATCTTGAAGGCGGCGCCGGCGACCAGCGAGATGCCCAGCGGCACGATGGCCAGCAGCACCGGCTCGCCCTTGGCGCCCAGATAGCCGACGGTGACGGTCAGCACGCGGTTGCCGTCCTTCATGGCGGTCTGCGACACGGCGCAGCGCTCGCCCTTGGGGGTCTGCTCGCATTCGACGACCCAGTCGCCGAAGCGCTTGCCGTTCTCGGGCTTGGCGGCGGCCGGGGCGGGCGCCATCGCGGCGGCGGCGACGGCGACGGCGGACAAAAGGCCAAGGGTCGGACGGACGAAGGACATGCTGGATGCTCCGGTGGACAAGAGGTGACCAGGAGGAATACGGCGGATGGGCGGGTTTTGCAATGAGGGATGGATCGGACCCCTCCTTGACAGGGCGCGGGCGTGGAGCCCACTGCCTGGCTAGTTCAGCTGGACAGGATGCGTGCGGCTGTGCACGGTCATCCGCAGACCGTCACCAAGCGCGGCAAGCCCGCCGTGGTCGTGCTGTCCATCCACGACTACGAACGCCTGCATCGGCGCCAGGACGCGGATACCCCGTCCTTCGTCGACCACCTGCTGGCGATGCCGCAAAGCGACGCCGAGTTCGAGCGCCAGCCCATCGCGCTGTCGGACTGACCGTGGTCACCCGCAAGGTCCGCCACTTTGAACCCACCGGCGTCGCGGTGGTCGATCCGTTCGGGTGAGCGCGGGAGGTATCGCTCCCGCCATCGCGAATCGATCGTGACGGCGGGAGAGGCCAACTTTAAGCGTACTGGATCAGCTCCCAGGTCACAGCCTTGTTGCCATACGGCGGGAACACGTTGCCCTTGGCAATCGGGGCCGTGGTGGTCGGGGTGCCCACGACCTTCCAGATGCCGCTTTCCGGAGACTTCTCGCCGGTCTTGCACTTCGTGCCAATCGGTGTCCTGCTCATCTTATGGTGTCCTTTTTCATTGTCTAATGCTACCTAGTGTTCTGTCCGCCTTATATATCTTTACGTCGTGTAGGTCCATATAAAAACATCGTTTGGTTGCGTACAATGCGACCAGGCAGGACAATGGCCGCTTTGAGAAGCCAACAGGAATCGGCGTTAAGCATGACGGTGAGACCGGCGGGATTGACGCCTGCGGCGTCGTTCGGGCGCGCGCTTTAACTAAGCGCGCCCTCACCGAACCCGGCGCGCCGTCCACCGCGCCCCACACCGCTTCAAACAAAAAGAGCCTCCCGGGCGGGGAGGCTCTTTTTGTTTAAAATGGCGGAGGGGGCGGGATTCGAACCCGCGCACAGGTTTAAGCCCGTGGACGATTTAGCAAACCGTTGGTTTCAGCCACTCACCCACCCCTCCGCGAGGCAGCCGTTTTCCGTGGCAGCGCGCAAGGTTCTAGCGGAAACATTCGGGGGGCGTCAACGCCTCGTTTCGCCTCATGGCACTGCCATCCCGCGTTGAACTGCCGGGCGGGCGCCCACCGCGTCGTACCAGCGCTTGACGTTGGGGAAGTCGGCGCCCAGGTCGACGCCCTGCCAGTCGTGGCGTACCGTCCACGGCCAGATGGCCACGTCGGCGATGGAATAGTCGCCGGCCACGTATTCGGCGTCGGCCAGGCGGCGGTCGAGTACGCCGTACAGGCGCCGCGTCTCCTTGGTGTAGCGCTCGACCGCGTAGGGCACCGGCTCGGGGGCGAAGCGCAGGAAGTGGTGGGCCTGGCCGAACATCGGCCCGACGCCGCCCATCTGGAACATCAGCCACTGCAGCACGCCATAGCGCCCGGCCGGATTTGCGGGGATCAGCTTGCCGGTCTTCTCGGCCAGATAGACCAGGATGGCGCCCGATTCGAACAGGGTCAGCGGTGCTCCGCCGGGGCCGTCGTCGTCGACGATGGCGGGGATCTTGGAGTTGGGGTTGACGGCGACGTAGTCGGGGGCGAACTGCTCGCCCTTGGTGATGTCGACCGGCCGCACCCGATAGGGCAGCCCGACCTCCTCGAGCATGATCGAGACCTTGCGGCCGTTGGGGGTGGCCCAGGTGTACAGGGTGATCATGGCAAACCCTCCATCCGTTCCCCCGATGGTTGGGGATGCAAGGGCCGGCCGTCAACCTCGCTTGCGGTTGCGGCGTCTGGCGGGGCGGCGTAATGTGGGCCGCCGGCGGCCGACGGGGTGCCGCTCGGGGGGAGCTGATGCAGAGGTTCTGGCCGTTCTATGCGGGTATCGTCGTCGCGGGGGTGGTGACGCTTGTCGTCCTGCCCATCGTCGTCGTGACCGCCCTGGTGCTGGCCATCGTCGGTGCCTTCGGCCATGACGACGCGGTGCTGTCGGGACTGTCGGAATTCGCCGTGCGCGACGATCGCGGCCGCATGGCGGTGCACTTCGTCAACCATTCGTTCCAGACCCTGTCGGTGACCATGCCGGGCAATCCGCGGCCGCAGCGCCTGCTGCTGCGCCAGGAGGTGTCGGCCGTCGACGCGCTCGGCGGCGGCGAGGGGCGGGTACGGGTCGATGCGTGGCCGCTCGATTCGGTGAGCGACCTGCGCCAGCCGCCGCTTTATACCCTGCGGACCCAGGGCAGCGGACTGTCCGTCGGCGACGACGGCGTGCTGTGGGTCGAGCGCGGCAGCCGCCGCGCCGCGCACAGCCTGGCCAGCGGGCTGTGGCTGTACGACACCGACGGTCCGGTGATCAATTTCGTCCTGGACGGCGAGCAGCGCCGCACCGCCGCCCTGGCGCTGGCCGACGAGGACCTGCCGCCGCGGGTGGTGGCGACCATTTCCTATGCGACCGGGCCCCGCGTGCTGCGCCGGGTGCTGCTGACCGCCGACGACCCGTTCCGGGCACGCGCCCTGCGCGCCACCATGGTCGGCACCCGGCTGGTGTCGCGCCTGGACGAGACCGGGCGGCGGGTGATCGAACTGCCGCTGCCGGCGGGAACCCTGAAGATGGCGGCAAACCCCGAGGACCTGGACCTCAACAGCGCCTTCGTGCCCGCCGGCCTGAAGCTGGCGCCCATCGAGCCCTGGCACGGCAAGGTGAACTGACGGTCAGCCGACCATCTGCCACCAGCGCCGGGCGTCCTTGGCCACCCATTCGGGGCCGTGGCCGGAATACAGCACCGCGTCCTCGGCGACCATGCCCAGCATGCGGGCGATGGACGCCCACAACTGCTGCTCGCTTCCCCCTGCGAGGTCGGTGCGGCCGACGCCGTGGCGGAACAGGGTGTCGCCGGTCAGCACGAACCGGCCGAAGTCGTAGCACACCCCGCCCGGCGTGTGGCCGGGGGTGTGGATGACGCGGATGGGCACGCCGCCCAGGTCCAGGGTGGGTTCGCCGGTGAAGGTGGCCAGGCGGCCCGGCCCTTCCAGGCCGCCGCCGCCGAAGGCGCGGTTCAACTCGCCGGCGGCATTGATCACCGGCATCTCGTCGGCGTGGGCGCGGGTGTCGACGGCCAGTGCGGCCTCGACGGCGCGGGCGGCGCCCAGGTGGTCGGGATGGCCGTGGGTCAGCAAGATGGTCTGGGCCTGGCCGTCTTCGGACGCCACGGCGGCCAGGATCCGCTCGGCGTCGCCGCCGGGATCGACCACGGCCACCGCGCCGGTCGGGCGGTGGCGGACGATGTAGCAGTTCTCGTACCAGGGCGGGCTGGTCACCACCACCGAGAGCGAAAGGTCGTCGAAATCGCCGAGATGCTCGTGGCCCATGTCGTGGTCCTGCGGTTTGCGGTGCCCCCAGATCCCCCTATAGCCCACCAAGCCGCTCTTTCCAAGAGGGGCGGCGATTTACCCCCTGGTAACCGCTTGCGTCGGACAATGGCGTTTGCTTTAACTGCCGCCCGCCCTGCCAGGAGCCCGCCTCGCCATGACCGAAGCCAATTCCCGCGGGCCGTTCCCCACCGCCCGCCAGGAGGTCGAGCGCGAAGGCGAGATGCCGCTCGCGTCGGCGCAGACGGCCTCTCCCGCCTATCGCCTGGCCTTCGAGGACGTCGACTTCCTGCTGCGCCAGGACTTGCGGCCGGTGCGCCTGCAGCTCGAACTGCTCAAGCCCGAGTTGCTGCAGCAGGAGCACGGCATCTTGTCGACCATTGCCGTGTTCGGCTCGGCGCGCATCCCCGCCCCCGAGCACGCCCAGGAGGAGCTGGCTTCGGCCGAGGCCGCCGCCCGGGCGCGCCCACGCGACAAGAACGCCGCCCGCCGCGTCGGCATCGCCCGGCGCATGGTCGCCAACAGCCGCTACTATGAGGAGGCGCGCCGCTTCGCCCAGATCGTCACCAAGGCCTGCGTCGGCGAGCATGTCAGCGACTTCGTGGTCAAGACCGGCGGCGGCCCCGGCATCATGGAGGCCGCCAACCGCGGCGCCGACGACGTCGGCGGCAAGTCCATCGGGCTCAACATCGTGCTGCCCATGGAGCAGGAGCCCAACCCCTTCGTCACCCCGGAACTGTGCTTCCGCTTCCACTACTTCGCCATCCGCAAGATGCACTTCCTGACCCGGGCCAAGGCGCTGGTGGTGTTCCCCGGCGGGTTCGGCACCCTGGACGAGCTGTTCGAGGCCGCTACCCTGATCCAGACCGGCAAGATCGAGCCGATTCCGGTGCTGCTGTTCGGCCGCGAGTACTGGGAGCGCGTCATCAACATCGACGCCATGATCGGCGAAGGCATGGTCAGCCCGGCCGACAAGGATATCTTCACCTTCGTCGAGACCGCCGAGGAAGCCTGGAACTACATCGCCGAGTTCCACCGCATTCCGCGCTGAGTTTTCCCCCTGCGACGAAAGGCCCCAGGCGAAATGGGGTCATCACCCGATTTACAGCCCCGCCGTTCGGAGTAGACAATCCGCCATACGGGCGACCGCACCGGCGTGGGCAGGGGGGAACTACCACGTCATCCGCGGTTTCGGCGCGGCAGGGCAACTTCCCTTTTCTTGGGGGGTCCGCGAGCCCGGCCGCCGGCGCAGCGGCACGGGCTTCGGCCTGTGTCCGCGCACCCTGAAGAACTCCCGGGGGGGAGGATAGCGCCCCGGCTCGCGAGCTTCGGCTTGCGGCCGGGGCGCACCTTTTTCGGGGTCTAGCCTTACCCCACCACCGTGTCGGCGAAGTAATCGTGGGTGACGGCGCGCAGCGTCACCGCCAGGCATGCCTCGTCGCAGCTGCCGATGGTATCGAACAGCGCGGCGGCGATGTCGACGAACGTGTCCACCAGTTCGGGGTCGAAGTGGGTGCCGCGGCCTTCGTCCAGGATCTTCAGCGCCTTGCCCAGCGGCATCGGCTCCTTGTACGGCCGGCGCGAAGTCAGCGCGTCGAACACGTCGGCGATGGCGAAGATGCGGGCGGTGACGGGGATGTCGGTGCCCGATAGTCCGCTCAGGTATCCCGAGCCGTCGAACTTCTCGTGGTGGTGGGCGACCACGTCGGCGGCATCCGACAGCCAGTCATAGGCCGAGACCACGTCCATGCCGTGGGCGACGTGGGTTTTCATCACCGCGAATTCGTCGGCATCCAGCTTGCCGGGCTTGAGCAGGATGGCGTCGGGAATGGCCAGCTTGCCGATGTCGTGCAGGAAGGCGCCCTTGACCAGGGCGCGGATGCGTTCGCGGTCCAGCCCGACCGCCTCGGCCAAGCGCACGGCATAGAGGGTGACGCGATAGTTGTGGCTGCCGGTGTCGCTGTCACGCTTGGCAATGGCGCTGCCCAGGGTCTCGAGCGCGCCCAGGTTGGCGTCCAGCAGCGCCACCGACCGGGCGAGCATGCTGCGGTTCAGGCCGGCGATAATGGGATAGAGCAGGCCGGTGGTCGCCAGCACCGCCACCATCACCAGCCCGGCGATGCGCAGGCCGGCCTGGGTCGCCTCGGACAGGGTGGCGCCGGCGATGCGGTAGACGCCTTCGAACCAGCCGATGGGCCGGTGGGCATGGTCCTCGAGCGGGATCACCACCTGCATGTACACGTGGCCGTGGACGATGTGCTTGAGGTACCAGGATTCGCCGTGGGTCGGGAAATGGTGGGCCGACCGGTCGATGGCCGCCTCCAGCGCCTTGCTTTCCTCAGTGGAGGCCTCGGCGACGGTGTGCTGCTCGATGTCGTAGATCTCGGCCAGGGCGAAGTGGTCGCTGCGTTCCTTGCGCTGGGCGACGAAGGCATCGAGCGCGGCGTCCGCGGCCGAGGCGGTGTTCTGGTCGAGCGGCGTCGGCAGCAGGGTCTGCATCTGCCGGGCCTCGGCCACCGCGTGGTCGACCAGGGCGTCGTCGGCGCGTTCCAACTCGACCCACACCACGGCGCCGCCAAGGGCGGCGGCGATGACGATACCGCCCAGGCCCAGGCGCAGGGCGAGGCGGCGGTTGAGGGAGGCGGCGGCGGGCACGGGGCTGTCCTCAGCCCTGCTGCGGGGCGGGCTCCGGCGCGGCTTCCGGAGCGGGGGTGGGGGCCTCGGGGGCGGGGACGGCCGGTTGCGCGAGGGCGGCCTGCGCCTCGTCGAGGGCGCCGGCACTGTCCTCGGCGGGCAGGGGAGTGCCGTTCTCCCCCTTCTTCAGGTCGCGGCGCAGCATGCGGATCTTCTGGTCGAGCGCGTTGATGTTCTGGCGGTCGCTTTCCACCGCCTTGACCCATTCGGCGCGCTCGTTGCGCAAGATCTCCTCGTACTCGCCAAGGCGCTTGACGACGGGGTCGGCCAGTTCCTGGAACTTGCGCGCGCTGTCGCTTTGCAGCGCCACCTTGATCTTGTCGATCTCCTCAAGCAGGTCGCGCTTGATCCAGCGGCTTTTCTTGTCCAACTCCTCGGCCATCTTGGTCAGCCGCTCGTCCACCTCGGAGTTGATCTGCACCTTCAATTCATAGGCGCTGCGCACCAGATTGCCCATGTACATCATCAGGCCGCCGCCAACCACGAGGATTACCCCGGCTGCCAGGCTGATGATCAGGACAACGGAAAAGCTCATCCGATAGGGCCTTGGTGGGTGTATGGCGGACGTTTATCCTAATGTCACGCAACCCCGGCGGGGATGCAAGGGAAGTTGCTGTGACACGCCTGTGCCCTCTTTTCGCCATGCGCAGGCTGGAGGATGATGGGCACGGCAACGGACCGAGGTCAGGCATGAGTGCTTTCGCGGAATGGATCAAGGTCAGGGGCATCACCGAGGTCGAGTGCCTGGTCCCCGACATGTCTGGAGTGGCGCGCGGCAAGATCGTGCCGGCCCACAAATTCGTCTCGATCGCGGAAACCCAGGGCTTGCGCCTGCCCGAAAGCATCTTCGTGCAGACGGTGACCGGCGACTATCCCGAGGAGGACGTCACCAGCGTCGCCAACGGCGACATCTACCTGCATCCCGACCCCCAGACCCTGCGCCAGGTCCCCTGGTACGACGAGCCCACCGCCTGCGTCATCAACGACTGCCGCTATCTCGACGGCCGCCCCGTGGACATCTCGCCGCGCCAGGTGCTGAAAAGGGTGCTGGAGCTTTACCGCGACAAGGGCTGGGCCCCGGTGGTCGCGCCCGAACTGGAATTCTTCCTGGTCAAGCAGAACACCGATTCCGACTATCCGCTGGAAGCGCCCATCGGGCGGTCGGGCCGGGCCGAGACCGGGCGGCCGGCCTATGGCGTCGACGCGGTCAACGAGTTCGACCCCCTGTTCGACCAGATCTACGCCTATTGCGACATCCAGCGCCTGGACGTCGACACCCTGTCCCACGAGGCCGGCAACGCCCAGATGGAGGTCAATTTCGACCACGGCGAGGCGCTGGAATTGGCCGACCAGGTGTTCTTGTTCAAGCGCACCGTGCGCCAGGTGGCGCTGCGCCACCAAGTCTACGCCACCTTCATGGCCAAGCCCATGCAGAACGAGCCGGGCAGCGCCATGCACATCCACCAGAACATCGTCGACATGGAAACCGGGCGCAACCTGTTCGCCGGGGCCGACGGCAAGGATACCCAGATGTTCCGCTGGTTCATCGGCGGGCTGCGCAAGTTCCTGCCGGCGGCGATGCTGCTGTTTGCGCCCAACGTCAACTCGTTCCGCCGCCTGGTGCCCGACTTCGATGCGCCCATCAATGTCCACTGGGGCCGCGACAACCGCACCGTGGGCCTCAGGGTGCCCGAATCCGGCCAGGCCTCGCGCCGGGTCGAGAACCGCCTGGCCGGGGCCGACGCCAACCCCTACATGGCCATCGCCGGCTCGCTGGCCTGCGGCTGGCTGGGCATCCAGCAGAAGATCGATCCGGGCGACCCCATCGTGGGCTCGGGCTACACCCGCGCCCACTCGCTGCCCCGCCACCTTCCCGACGCGCTGGAAAAGCTGAAGGCCGCCAAGCCGCTGCGCGAGTTGCTGGGCGAGAACTTCTGCGAGGCCTTCATGGCCGTCAAGGAAGCCGAATGGGACGCCTACCAGCGCGTGGTGTCGAGCTGGGAGCGGGAATACCTGCTGCTGAACGTGTAGGGTGTTCCATCGTCGTCATGGCCCGGCTTGACCCGGGCAACCAGGGTCCCCCCGGGCGGGCCCGGGGGTGACGATGGCAAGCGGGCCAACGGCCCGCGCTCCGATTTCCGCTTCAGGCGTACTTCGCCAGGTTCCGCCTGATCCGTTCCTTGACCGGCTCGCCGGCCGGGGGCGCATCGAAGGTCTTGCCGGTGACGGCTTCGAACAAGGCGATGTACTTGGCCGAGAACTCGATCAACGTATCGTCGGGGATGGCCGGGATCGGGTCCTTGTAGGGGTCGCAGCGCGACGAAATCCACAGGCGCAGGAACTCCTTGTCCAGGCTTTCCGGCTCCTGGCCGGCGGCCAGGCGGTCGGCGTAGCTGGACGCCTTCCAGTAGCGGCTGCTGTCGGGGGTGTGGATTTCGTCGGCCAGCGTGATGCGGCCGTCGGCGTCGAGGCCGAACTCGTACTTGGTGTCGACTAGGATCAGGCCGTTCTTCGCCGCCAGCTCGCGGCCGCGGGCGAAGAGGGCCAGCGACAGGCGCGCCAGCTCGTCCCACTGTCCTTGCGTCAAAAGGCCCTGGGCGACGATCTCGGCCGGCGTTATCGGGGCATCGTGGCCGCCCACCGCCGCCTTGGTGGTCGGCGTCAGGATGGTGGCGGGCAGCTTGTGGTTCTTGGCCAGGCCGTCGGGCAGGCGCACTCCGTACATCTCGCGTTTGCCGTCGCGGTACATGGGCCAGATCGAGGTGTCGGTCGAGCCGGTCAGATAGTCGCGCACCACCATCTCGATGGGCAGCATGTCCAGCCGGCGGCCCACCACCACGTTGGGGTCGGGGTATTCGATGACGTGGTTGGGGCAGATGTCGGCGGTCGCCTCGAACCAGAAGCGCGCTGTCTGGGTCAGCACCTGGCCCTTGAACGGCACCGCGGCCAGCACCTGGTCGAAGGCGCTCTGGCGGTCGGTGGACACCAGCACCCGGCGGCCGTCGGGCAGGTCGTAGCAGTCGCGCACCTTGCCGCGGTAATGGCTGGGCAGCTCGGGGAAGCTGGCGTCGGTCAGCACGTGGGGGATGGCGGCGCGGATGATGTCGGGCGGCAGCATGGGTCGGTCTCTCGCTGGCGGGGACCCCGTTATGTCACACTGCGGCAGGGCGCGCCACCAGCCCGCGCAGCTTGGCCATGGCGGCAGCCTCGATCTGGCGCACCCGCTCGCGCGAGATGCCCCAGCGGCTGGCCAGCTCCTCCAGCTTCAGCGGCTTGTCGCGCAAGGTGCGGCCCTTGACGATGTCTTGCTCGCGGTCGGTCAGGCGGGTCATGGCCGACTTCAGCAGCTCGCGGCGGTACATCAGCTCCTGGCGCTCGCCCAGCACCTCGTCGATGGCGGGTGCCTCGTCGGCCAGCAGTTCGCCAAGGGTGGCGCCGCCCTCGGTGACGGGTGCATCGAGCGAGCGCACAGGGTGGGCCAGCAGCCTTTCCATCTCGACGACCCGATGGTCCTTGGCGTCCAGCGCCCGGCCGATCTCGGCGGCCTCGGCGGGGGCGAGCGCGCCGCCCGCCCCCAGCTTGGCCTTCATGCCCTTCAGCTTGAAGAACAGCCGCTTGCGCTCGGTCGACAGGCCGAAGGCGACCGGGGTCGAGAAGCGCAGCACGTGCTCGAACATGGCGGCGCGCACCCACCACAGGGCGTAGGTGGCAAAGCGCAGGCCGCGTTCCGGGTCGAAGGTGTCCAGCGCGCGCACCAGTCCCAGGTTGCCCTCGGCCACCAGGTCCTGCACCGACAGCCCGTAGCCGCGGAACTGCATGGCGGTCTTGGCGACCAGGCGCAGGTGGGCGCGCACCAGGACGTCGCGCGCCTTGGCGTCGCCCTCGCGCGCGGCACGGGCCAGGCGGATCTCTTCCTCGGCGTCCAGCATCGGCGCCGTCCGCATGGCCTGGAACAGCGAAGCGGAAGCGTCGGTCGGGGTCGTCATTGGTAAGCCTCGTGGGCGGTTGTCGATGAAGCGATCCTAGGGCGCCTTGTGCTGATAGGTCCAATCGCATTAAATTGGAGAAATGATAAAGATTGCCTATCAATGACCACCCTGCGCCAGCTCCAGTGCCTGGTCGCCTTGGCCGACACCCTGCATTTCCGCCGAGCCGCCGAGCGCCTCAACCTGTCGCAGCCGGCCCTGTCGGCCCAAATCGCCCAGTTCGAGGACCAGTTGGGCGTCCTGCTGGTCGAGCGTACCCGGCGCAGCGTGCTGATGACCCCGGTGGGGCGCGAGGTGGCCGAGCGGGCCCGCGCGGTGCTGCGTGACGTCACCGAACTGGAGGAGGCGGCTCGGCGCTCGACTGCGCCGCTGTCGGGCACCCTGCGCCTTGGCGTGCTGCGCACCCTGGGGCCGTACCTGCTGCCCCATATCCTGCCCGAGCTGCGCCGCCGCTTTCCCGACCTGCGCCTGTACCTGCGCGAGGAGCCGGGCGCGCGGCTGCTGGCCGAACTGGCGGCAGGCGAACTGGACATGGCCATGGTGGCCGAAGCCCCGGCCGACGAGCGCCTGACCGTGGTGCCGCTGTTCCGCGAGCCCTTGTGGGCGGCGCTACCGCTCGGCCATCCGCTGACTGCAAAGGCCGAGCTGGATCCCTCGGACCTCGGGCAAGAGCGGGTGATCTTGCTGGAAGAGGGCGACGGCCTGCGCGAGCCGGCGTTGACCTTCGTTGCCGAACACCCCGATTTCCGCGCCACCAGCCTGGATTCGCTGCGCCAGATGGTTGCCACGGCGCTGGGGCCCAGCCTGCTGCCGGCCCTTTACGTCGCCGCCGAGGCCCTGGACGACGACCAGATCGCCATGCGCCCCTTCGCCGCCCGCCCCCCTGGCCGCTCCATCGACCTGGTCTGGCGCCGCACCACCTCGCGCACCGACGAGTTCCGCCTGTTCGCCGGCCTGATCACCGGAAACCTGCCGGCGGTGGTCGAGGGAAGGTGAGGAAAAGCCCTCTCTATCGAGGGGGAGGCCATGTTCGGTTACGCTACCCCGCCGCGCCCGGCAGCAGGTTGCGGTCGAACAGGCTGACCAGGTCCTCGCCCGAGACCGGGCGGCTGATCAGGTAGCCCTGGACCTCGTCGCAGCCCTTGGCCTTGAGGAAGGCGGCCTGCTCGGGCGTCTCGACGCCCTCGGCGATGGCCTTGAGCTTGAGGTTGTGGGCGAGGTTGATGATGGTCGAGACGATCTCGGCGTCGTCGCCGTCCTCGGACAGGTCGTGGACGAACGAGCGGTCGATCTTCAGCGCGTCGATGGGCATGCGCTTCAGGTAGTTCAGGCTGGAATAGCCGGTGCCGAAGTCGTCGATGGAGATGCGCACCCCCATGGCGCGCAGTTGCCGCAGCACCTGGCTGACCTCTTCGACCCGCTGCATCAGCACGGTCTCGGTCAGTTCCAGTTCCAGGTACTGGGGCGGCAGGCCGCTGTCGGCCAGGGCGCGGGCGACCACGGCGGGCACGTCGGTCTCGCGGAACTGCAGAGCCGAGACGTTGACCGCGATGCGCACCGGCGGCAGGCCCATGTCGTGCCAGCTCCTGCACTGGGCGCAGGCGGTGCGCAGCACCCATTCGCCGATGTCCGAGATCAGGCCCATGTTCTCGGCCAGCGGGATGAAGTCCATGGGCGGCACCAGCCCCATTTCCGGGTGGTGCCAGCGCACCAACGCCTCGACGCCGGACATGCGCCCGTCGGTGATGTCGACCTTGACCTGGTAGGCCAGCAGGAACTCGCCGCGGGACACCGCGTGGCGCAGGCTGCTTTCCATGGCCAGGCGCTCGAACGAGCGGGCGTTCATGGCCGGGGTATAGAGCTGGAAGCTGTTCCGCCCCAGGTCCTTGGCCCGGTACATGGCGGTGTCGGCGTTCTTGATCAGGGTCTCGACGCTGGTGCCGTCCTCGGGGTAGACGGCGATGCCAATCGAGGTGGTGACGTACAGCTCGTGGTCGTCGACCATGAACGGCTGCTTGACCTGGGCGATGACCCGCTCGGCCAGCTTGGCGGCGTCCTCGACGTGTTCGAGCTCGGGCAGCAGGATGGTGAATTCGTCGCCGCCCAGGCGCGCCACGGTGTCGCCCTCGCGCACGCACTGGGTCAGGCGCTTGCCGGTCTCGACCAGAACCTGGTCGCCGATGCCGTGGCCCAGCGTGTCGTTGATGCGCTTGAACAGGTCGAGGTCGAGGAACATGATCGCCAACTGGTGATTGTGGCGATGGGCGTTGGCGATGGCCACCTGCAGGCGGTCGGTCAGCAGGCGGCGGTTGGGCAGCCCCGTCAGCACGTCGAAGTAGGCGAGGTTCTTGATCCTCTCTTCGGTCTTCTTGCGCTCGGTGATGTCGGTGAAGATGGCGGCGTACTGGGTGACGTGGCCGTGGTCGTCGATGATGACGTTGATGGTCAGCCATTCGGGGAAGATCTCGCCGTTCTTGCGGCGGTTCCAGATCTCGCCCTGCCAGAAGCCGTTGGTCTCGAGGCTTTGGTACATGGCCTGGTAGAAGGCCGCGTCGTGGCGCCCCGACTTCAGCACCGAGGGCTGCCGGCCCAGGATCTCCTCGGGGGTGTAGCCGGTCAGCTGGGTGAAGGCGGGGTTGACGAATTCGATGCCGCCCTTGGCCCCGACGATCATGATGCCGTCCAGCGACGATTCGATGATGCGCCGGGCCAGGTGCAGGTCCTTGCGTGACCTCAGCAGCGCCTCGTCGCGTTCGCGCAGGGCCTCATCCAGGCGGTGGACGTATTCGTACTGCAGCGTCGCCAGGATGTCGGAGAACGACAGCAGGCCGATCAGCTCGCCCTCGGCGTCGATCACGCCGATATGGCGGATGTGGTGCTCTTCCAGCAGGTTGCGGGCGGCCAGCAGGGAATCGTCGTGGGTGATGGTGATCAGCGGCCGGCTGGCGATGGCCCCCACCGAGGCGGGCGGGTTGCCCATGGCCACCAGGCGGACCACGTCGCGCTCGGTGATGATGCCCGGCCCCAGGCGGCCGTCGTCGTCGAGCACCACGGCGGCATCGGCGCGGTCGGCCCGCATGCGCTTGACCGCCTCGGCCAGCGACGTTTCGGACTTCAGGCGCACCATCGGCCGGCTGACGGCGGCGCGCACGGCGCGCAGCACCAGGAAGTGCTCGACCCCGTGGCGGAGGATCACGTCGCTCTGGCTGATGATGCCCATGGGTTCGCCGGCGTCGTCGACGACGACGAAGTGGCGCACGCCTTCCAGCTTGAAGCGCATGCCGGCATCGCCGATGGTGGTGTCGTGGGCCAGCGTCTTGATGGGCGAGCTCATCACCGACGAGATCGGCTGGTCGAAGGCTTGCGCGTCGCTGAAGTCGAAGGCCAGCGCGTCGCGCTCGGTCCAGATGCCGACCGGCTTGGCGCCGTCCATGACGACGATCGAGCTGTGGCGGGCCTCGGCCATCAGGCGGGCGGCCTCGGCGATGCGCGTCGTCGGGGGGCAGGTCAGCAGCGACTTCTTGACGATGCGGTCGATGGTATTGTCGGAACCCAAGACCTGCCTCTGACTCTCTGGTGCCGCCCCTGGACGGCAGTGTACGCCAGGATACCCGGTTTCTCCAATATCGCGCCGAAGGCCATGGCCCCCGTTTTTGCAGCCCCCACCTTCTTCTGCGACGAAATGCTGCACGGTCTTGCGCGCTGGCTGCGGGCGGCCGGCTACGACACGGCAATGGCCGAGCGCGGGCAGGGCGACCGCGCCGTGCTGGCCCGCTCGGTCGCCGAGGGCCGGCTGCTGCTGACCTGCGACCGCGCCCTGGCCCAGCGCCGGGCGGCCGAGGGCCAGGTGGTGGTACTGGCCGGCCGCCATCTCGACGCCTGGGTGGCGGAACTGAGCCGCCGCCTGTGCGTCGACTGGGGACTGGCGCCGTTCACCCGCTGCCTGGTGTGCAACCATGCGCTCGCCCCGGCGCCGCCTTCGGTGACCGCGGGGGTGCCGGCCGGGGCCTGCGGGCTGGCACCGCTGACCTGGTGCCCGCAGTGCGCCCGGGTGTACTGGCCGGGCGGCCACGTACGCCGGATGGCCGCCCGTCTGGCGCGCTGGCGGGCCGAAGCCGCCCGCAAGGGGGAGCAAGACGCGCAGACGTGACTGTCTTGGAGGGTCCGCCTCGTCACGGACGGCCGAACCTTTTGCCCCGGGCGTTCGTTATTCCCCGTGAGGTGGGCGGTGCCCGCCCGCCCGAGGCAAGACCGGAGGACCCATGCAGCACCAAGATCCCGAACGGATCAAGGGCGTGAAAACCCTCGATCCCCTGTTCGCCCGCCAGTCCAGGATGACCCGGGGCGAGCGCCTGAACCGCTGGGCCGACCTTCTGGACGGCCAGGCCGCGCGCCCGCTTCGCGCGCTCGAGGACGTGGAATACGTCAGCCCCGCCGTGCGCAAGGACCTGCGCACGGACGACAGCCCGCTGGCGGTGGCCTTCGCCGACCCGGTCCTGCGTGCCGACGGGCTGGCCAGCGACCGCCTGGGCGACGCCATGGTCTATTTCGGCCTGTCCGAGCGCCAGGCCCACTGGCTGCTGTGCGACTGCCACTACGGCGGCCGCATGACCGCCAGCGAAGTCGCCGGACGGGTTCGTGACGAGGCCCGGCCGCTCTACGACGTGTTGCGCCCGCAGTTGTGGGCCAGCGTGACGGGCGCGGCGGTGCTTGCCGGCGCCGTGTTGACCGTCGCCTTCATGTAGGGCGCCTTTATTCGAAAGGGGCGCCCGTGACGGGCTGCACGCACGGGTTCCCCCGCTCCGCCGGGCGGTGCGGGGGACCCATTGTGGCTCAGGCGCCGCCGATTCCCTCGACGATGATGCCGGTGCCGCCGCAGGCGTCGCAGGGCTTGGCCCCGACCTTGCCGGTGCCGTGGCACACCCGGCAGAGGTCCTCGCCGGTGCCCGGCGCACCGGGGGCGGCCTCGTCGCCCGGATCCAATTCGGGACGGGGCTTGGGCTCGGGGGGTCTTGGTTCGGGCATGATCGTTCCTCCACGCGTGGTGATGTGAACACCGACGCCCGGCCGGGGGCTGATGTTCCGCGCAAAGGGGTGGTGGAGGCTCGTGGCCTCGGCTAGACTGTCCGGGCTGG
>JBLNBU010000194.1:0-11974 GCA_050260215.1 Actinomycetota bacterium | reverse complement strand
GCGGCCCGAGTTCACCATCACGCCGTCGCCGGTGTAGGCCTCGTCCAGCGTGCCCTGCGCGCCGCTCTTCGGCGCGATCACCTCGATGATCGGGATCTCGAACTTGGTCGCGAACTGGAAGTCGCGCTCGTCGTGCGCCGGCACCGCCATGATGGCGCCCGTGCCGTAGCCCATGAGCACGTAGTCGCTGATCCAGATGGGGATCGGCGCGCTCAGCCTGGGCCGCAGCCGGTCGGCGGCCAGCGCCTCGCGCCAGACGTCGAGGTGGTGGGCCAGCGAGGCGGCGGCGGACTGGAGGTGGGTGGCTGCGGACTCGGCTTTGTCGCGGACAAAGTGGATTGACCACAGAGGCACAGAGGCACAGAGGTTAAGAAGAAGAGAGACGTTATTGTTTCTCATTTTTCCTTCTCTGTGCCTCTGTGCCTCTGTGTTTTCACCCCCTTTGGCCACGCAACAGTCGCCCACAGCTCAGCCCTCCGCCATCCGCAACGTCATCGGCCTCTGCACCACCGGCCGCACGTCGCCGAGCGTCGGCGGTTCGGGCAGCGGCGAGGTCTGGGCCGCCCACAGGCGCGCGTAGCGTCCGTCGGGCCTTTTCAGCAGCTCGGCGTGGCTGCCGTCCTCGACCACCTCGCCCTTGTCCAGCACGATGATGCGATGGGCGTCGCGCACGGTGGACAGGCGGTGGGCGATGACGAACACGGTGCGGCCGCCGCAGATGGCGCGCATGTTGCGCTGGATCGCCTGCTCGGATTCGTAGTCGAGCGCGCTGGTCGCCTCGTCGAAGATCAGGATGCGCGGGTTGCCGACCAGGGCGCGGGCAATGGCGACGCGCTGGCGCTGGCCCCCCGACAGGCTGGCGCCGCGCTCGCCCAGGATGGTGTCGTAGCCCTCGGGCAGCTCGGCGATGAAGTCGTGGGCACCGGCGGTCCTGGCGGCGGCGATGATGCGCTCGAACGGCAGCGACGGGTCGGTGACGGCGATGTTGTCGCGGATCGAGCGGTTGAACAGCCAGTTCTCCTGCAGCACCACCCCGATCTGGCGGCGCAGCCAGGCGGGATCGACCTGACTGAGGTCGACGCCGTCGATACTGATGCGGCCGGTCTCGGGCAGGTACAGGCGCTGGACCAGGCGGGTCAGCGTGCTCTTGCCCGAGCCCGAGGGACCCACCACGCCGACCACCTGGCCGGGGGGGACCGCCAACGTGATCCCCTTCAGCACCGGCGGGCGGTCGGGGCGGTAGCGGAACACCAGGTCGGTGAACGCCACCTCGCCCTTGATGACGGGCAGCGCCTGCTGGGCGGCCTTGGCCGGTTCGGGCGGCGCGTTGAGGATGTCGCCCAGGCGGTCGACGGAAATGCGGACCTGCTGGAAGTCCTGCCACAGCTGCGCCAGCCGCAGGATCGGCTGGGCGACGCGGCCGGCCAGCATGTTGAAGGCGACCAGCTGGCCGATGGTCAGCTCGCCGGCCATCACCGCGTGCGCCCCGAACCACAGGGTGGCCGCCGTGGTGACCTTCTGGATGGTCTGCACCCCCTGGCCGGCCAGCGCCCCGACGCTGGTCGCCCGGAACGCGGTCTGCACGTAGGCGGCCAGCTGCTCGTCCCACTTCCTTTGCATCTGCGGCTCGATGGCCAGCGCCTTGCAGGTCTCGACCCCGGTGATCGCCTCGACCAGCAGGGCCTGGTTCTCGGCGCCGCGGCGGAACTTCTCCTCGGTCAGGCCTTTCAGCACCGGCGAGGCGAGCAGCGAGAGCACGACATAGAACGGCAGGCTGGCGACCACGATCCACGCCAGCGTCGCCGAGTACCAGAACATCACCGCGAAGAACACCACGGTGAACAACAGGTCCATCACCAGGGTCAGCGCCGATCCGGTCAGGAAGCTGCGGATGTTCTCGAGCTCGCGGACGCGGGCCACCGTGTCGCCGACGCGGCGCGCCCCGTGATAGGCGATGGGCAGCGCCATCAGGTGCCTGAACAGCCGGGCGCCCAGTTCGACGTCGACACGGTTGGTGGTGTGGGAGAACAGGTAGGTGCGCAACCAGCCCAGCACCACCTCGAACAGCGACACCGCCACCAGGGCGAAGACCAGCACGTCGAGGCTGGTCTCGGCCCGGTGCACCAGCACCTTGTCGGTGACCACCTGGAAGAACAGCGGCGAGACCAGCCCGAACACCTGCAGGAAGAAGCTGGCGACCAGCACCTCGGCGAACAGGCGGCGATAGCGCACCACCGCCGGGATGAACCAGGTCAGGTCGAAGCGCGCCCCGCGCGCCGCCAGTTGCGCCCGGGTGACCAGCAGGATCAGCCGGCCGTCCCAGCGCTCGGACAGCGCCTCCAGGGACAGCTGCTCGGGCCGGTTGACCTTGGGGTCGTGGATCATGACCTGGCCATCGGCGACGCGGCCGAGGATGAACCAGCCGCCGTCGCGGCCGCGGGCCAGGCAAGGGAGCGGGGTGCCGGAGAGCTTGCCTGCGTCGCTGTCGATGGCCTTGGCCTTCAGCCCCAGGCCGATGGCGTGGCGGACCAGGTCGATCTCGCCGGCCGGCTCGGCCGGATTGCCGTGGGCGTGGCGCAACTGGTCGTAGTCGGCACCGGGCTTCTCGAAGAACTTGCCCAACAGGGCCAGCGAGGCCAGGCCGGTGTCGAGGGGAGGCTTATCGTCCACCGGCACCTTCCAATTGATCCAGCCTTGTCCCTGGCCGCACCGTCATGCGTTCACCAAGCGGGCTGCCGGTGAGGAACTGCCGTGCGGCCGCGTCGTCGCGCCCAAGGGACCATGCGAAGGACTTGCCGCGACCGAAGTCAAGGCGAAGGTCGCCCACATAGACCACCTCGCCGGCGGCGACGGAAAAGGTGGGCACATCGCCACTTGGGGCGATCGCGCCGGAGAAGTCATGAAGAACAAACGACCCGAATTGGTTAGTTCCGGATGTCGTGGCGACATGATCGAAGTTGGCAATGTTGTGCGCCTTCTTGACGTCGACGGGTCCTACCTCCGCGCTGGCCAGCAGGTAGCGGCCGGCGGGTACGACCCACAGCAGGGGGCGGGTGGGGCAATGGCCCGCCTGGTCGCAGCCGGTACCGTCGTGGGATGCGGTCAGGGTGGTGCGCCCGATCCGCTGTCGGGTGGCGGGCGAATAGGCGATCCAGGTCAAATCGACAGGCAAAGCCCGCCAACCTGTCAGCAAGCCGTCCCGCATGGGCGGGTGGATCAGCGAGAGCCCCATCACCACCACTCCCTGCCCGTCGACGGTGGTCACGGAAGTCGGCGAGATAGGGCTGAACCGCGACGGATCCGGGGCGGGCCCGGCACATCCGCAGAACAGCAGCAGCGTCAGCAGAATGGCGGCGATGCGCATAGGGGCTACTCCGCCAATTTGCCGGAGCGGGTCCATGGCCGCACGATCATTTTCGCGCCGCCTTCGCCCAGGCTGGCCCGGGCGCCTTCCGCGGTTGTCCGGACCGTCCAGCCGGTAGCTCCGGCAGAGTTATCGAACACCAGGTCGCCGGCGTAGACGACTTCCCCCTCCCCGAGCGCGACCGTCGGCACGCCTGCCGGAACTCGGCCTTTGGCGGAAATGTCGCGCTTCAGGGAATTGGTATTGGTGTAGCCGGTGAAAGCCAGGGTGTCGAAGTCGACGAGACGGGTGACGACGTTGTCGTAGAGCAGATAGCCGAAGGCATAGTCGCCAGGTGGTAGCCGGTAGGCCTGGTAGCTGACCCCGCCGCATGCATCGCGGGAGGTGTCGAACATTGGGCTGCCCATAGTGCACCGCTCGCACCATTGGGTCGGCAATGCCAACGTCCGCCGGGTCTTGGTGTCAAAGCGGACAACGCCGTAATCCTGGAAACACCGCTTGCCGATGTTTCGGGTGGCAAGCCGTTCGCCCAGGCCAATGTCGCGCCCAATCAGCGATATCCCCACGACAAGAAGGCCCGATCCATCGCCGGCGTTTCGCGGGTCATCGAGGGGCGGAAGCGGTCCCGATTGACAGGCGCCGAGGACGCCGGTCAATGCAATAAAACCGAGAAATATTGACTCTCTTGCTCGGATGTACCTCGGCCGCATCTCCAACCCTTATAACTAAGGAGGGTAAAACCACTTGGAAGGCGATTCAGCCTAGCGGCATGCATACACTTGACGCAACCAAAAACCCCATCTACCGTCCAATAGGAGTTCTCGTTTTGATAGATAGATTTATTCCAGAAAGATCGGAAATCGGCGGCGCATGGGGCGCGCCGATGAACTATTGAGGTTCGGGACTGGGTGTGGCTGAGCCAGTGGAAGCAGCAATTGCCGGGAGGTCTGCCGCCACGCGGGTGCGTTCCGCAGGGGGCGTGACGGTCCGTCTTGCGCGCGACGCAAGGGATCTGGAGGGTATGATGGCTTTGGGGCGAGCCATGCACTTCGAAGGGCCGCACTTCCGAGATCTGCCACTGGATGAAACCCGCATGCTCAATGCCGGCCAGGCTGCTCTGGCTAAGGGCAACCCCGGCCTTCTGGTGGCTGAGCGCGATGGAGAGATCATCGGCATGGCAGTGGTCGTGTTGGGCGAGCACTTCTTCTCGGCTGCTCTGGCCGCCACCACCCAACTCCTCTATGTCCACCCGAAGGCCCGCGGCGGCTTCGCCGCGGTCAAACTGCTGCGGGGCATGCGAAAATGGGCAGCCGCCAACAGGGCGGCGACCCTTTACGTCAGCGTCACCTCCGGCATCCACGCGGACAAGGCCGACCGGATGCTGAGGAAGATGGGGTTCCGGCAGACGGGGGGGAATTATGTGCTGGAGGGGGTGGGGGGATGAGCGAGCAGAAGAAGACGAGTGTAATGGGTTTTGGCTGCGTTCGCAGCCGCAGATTAGAATGGACGAAATTCTTCCGCATGACCTTTTCCTGGGGCAGATCAACAGTAGACGAAATGTATCTTTTTGAGACCGCCACATTGTTGGCGGCCTTATCTCTTCTTACATTAATCAACGCTGAGGCTCTCTCTGCTGAGACTTGCGTGGAAGGGATTTGTGAAAAGGCAAAAATCATTGGGGTCTACAATTGTAGCGCAGAAACAGTCAGAGCCCTAGACGCGGCTATAACTGACGAATACAAAAGGCAATACGCCCATATAAAGGAAAGGTCTGGCTCATCAGTCCTGAATAATTATGTAGAAGAGCAGAAAAAATGGCTGTTCGATGTCAGGAATAAGTGTTCGCAAGCGGAGGATGGGGTTGCTTGCGGGTGTGAGGTGCGGTCAAAGAGGGTGGCCGCTCTAACTGCGTGGCCAATAGATGAGGGCATTTATAGTGTTAAGGGTGGGAGCGGTGACGTTCTGGCATACGGTGGGGGGAGTAATATGTGCAAAGGCTTGGCCGAGCTATACTACTGGCTCGGTCATGTGGGAGTGTATATTAAAACCGAAGAAGGACGTCTTGTACTGGCAAGGGCGGAATGGGAGGATTTGTATCCGAATGCGTTTGCAATAATTGGGTTTGATGCGCCAAAGCCTCTGCAGTCTTTTCCGCACCAATCTTCATACAATGAAAAATTCCCGTATTCGGAATCATATTTGGATGCGGTTTACTCAATGCCCGTAGATGGCAATCGGCGCCTTGTTCATGTTCAGGATACAGTCGTAACTCGCAATAACCGCTCAACGAATATATACGTTGCAGACCCGGGCTCAGACGTAGTTAGTCTGGAGATTAGACTTGGAGCTGAGGTCTGTAGTGCTTGCTCACGTACTATTGGATCATGGGAATTGTTTGGCACTCCTGTGGCGAATGTTACGCAGCGCCCATTCTTCTTTGGTGAATCGGTCTTGTTTATAGCCCGCGCCAGGGATACAGGGGATGGGGTGGTTTACAGAACATCATTGACAGATGGTGTTTCGGCTATCTGCCGTTTCGGGCGGATTAAATAAGCGAGTGGGGCAAGATGACTAATATAACGACAGCTATTGACCTCACTGCTGCTGTAGAAAATATCCAGCTTAAGAACGGTGATAGGTCTAAGGCGTTCTATTTCGACGGTAATATAAATTTTGGCTATGGAAAAAACTTAACGAGTATGGCGGCCTCGGATGATGCTGGGCGCACAAAGCTGGCGGCGTTGAATTTGGAGTTGTCGCGGATAAATTTGTCAATATCAAGGGCGTTATGGGATAGGGTCGCCTTAAATGACAGCACAGCAATCAAGTCGTTAAATGATCTTGTTGCCGTATCCGTTCCGACGGCGTCTATACAAGATCTGGCATTGTCGTTTGTTGGTGATTACTACAACAGAATGGTGTTTGGTGACCTTGGGCTGAGAGCCGATCTCGCACATTATGACATTCCCGCTGAAAGTTCGCTGCCTTCAGGAGTACTGGAGGGGCTTGCTGACTTAAAATACCGGGCAAACTGGGCAATCTGGAATCCGTCTGAGCAGGGGTCAGTAATACCGGGGCTTGAGGCCGCTCTTCGAGCAAGGGATTGGAATGCGGCAGCATTTGCGATTGCAAATAACCCGAATCCGGGAGTTAATCTGGGCCGAGGATTAGATGAAGCTCTGCTGATGATTGGTGTGCGACCAGATATAGGAGGGAGCACGCCATATGCGGTGAATTCCATAAAATTAGACGATGGAAGAACTATTGTCGCCAGTGTATCCGGTATTGGGACGTCTACGTGTGGAGGTAAGTATGTATTCCTGGATACATCCCAGGGTGGGGCGGAAGATGATGTTGGCATTGATTTGGATGTGGCCACCCGTGCGGTTGTCATTAATTCTGGAGCGGCCGCTGTCTCGGTTGAATCTAGTGCGTGGTCTGATATTTCATTTGATAGAAACTTAAATAAATTTACTGCTAACCTCGGAATAGTCAGCCTTGTTGTAAGCAATGGGGTGACAGGAATTGTTGCGGCGGGTTCTGGCGCCGCGCCCCTGGTGATCGGGCAATCGGTTTCTGTATCCTCAGTTGTAGATGTTCTCGGACAGCTCAACATTTTAATTACCAGCGCCACGAGTGCGAGCTATTTGCTGAAGGCTGAGGGCGGCGGCGGTTTTACGCGGAAGGAAGTGGACGTTACCCCGTTCGGTTTAGACGGCACCCGCTCCATCGAGCCCATCGACGGCAGCGACGGCATCCTGGTGAGAGGCAACGCCCAAGTCGGCACCGTTCAGCAGGGGAACCGCTTCGCCATCTATCGGCCAGAAGGCGCCCCCGCTGTTTATGCTGCGCGGGATGCGGATGGTAACGATCTATCCACACAGGTGATCGTCGGCGAAAAGGACACGCCTGCCGGGAAGGAACTGGCCTTCATGGACCAGACTGGCGTCGTAGTGGACGTCGCCGATGGCTCGGCCGTGGCCACCGTAGCCTATTTTTCGGACCGCGCCGCCTATACCTATCTCGACGATACCGGCAACGGGAATGGTGTGGTCGAGACTCAGTGGCAGAGTGGCGCCTCGATGGTAGTCGATTCGGCGAGCACGCCCGGTACCGTGGTGGTGTACACGGTTAGCCCGCGGGACGCCAACGGCACCTATACCACCGGCAGCTTCGTACTGAACGGAAATGCGGACGGGTTGGCGCCGACCGCCGACGGCAGAGTCACCCTTCCCGGCGGCATGGGTACCATCGACCCGCGCACCGCTACCATGAACGTGGGGGAGACCTCCTTCGCGGCGGCCGGCAACACCCAGGTCACCATTGGCGGCACGCCGGATTACCCCCAGCTCACGATTGGCGGGTCCACCCTACACCTCAATGGCGGCGCCGACAGCCTGCTGGCGATCGGAGGGTCTGTTGTCACCATTCCCGCCGGGTCCCATATTGCCGAGGTCACCGGCGGGGGCTTCACCGTCGCGCCTCCTGCGGGCGGCGAAACGTCCTTTTCTGCGCCCGGGGGCACCCGTTTCACGCTAAGTGGAAGCGACAGTGTTGTCTTGAGCGGCGAGGGTGGCTTTCCGCAGGTAACAATTGGTGGCTCGACCCTTCACCTCAATGCCGACGCTGACAGCCTGCTGGCGGTCGGAGGGTCGGTGGTGACGATTCCTGCCGGGTCGGAGATCAATCGCTCGGCTGATGGCGGCTTCAGCATCGTGCCGCCGTCTGGGGTCTCCGCGGCAATTTCCGGGGCTCAGGGGAGCGTGGTGTTCCTCGAGCCGGGGCAGCCGCTCGACCTCTCGGTCACCGGCGCCGGTGCCCTGCGGGCATCGATTCCGGGCGACAATGGCCCGGAAATTCTCGCCCTCGGCAGCGGCGGGGACATATCGAGGGACCTCGCCGATGGGGGCAGTTTCACGCTGCCGGTACATACCGCCACCTATGCCGGCTCGATCAGTTCCCAGGCTGTGGATGCCCTGATCGGCGATGCCGATGTGCCTGTCGGTGTTGTCGTCGATGAGTACATCGATCAAGCGCTGTCCGAAGGCACGCAAGCGCAGACCATCCCTGACACCAGTGATGCGACCCACTACGCAACCTGGGCCAGGGACGAGGCCATCGACGAAGAAGCGGAGATGGCCGGCGACGGCCGATTGGATGGCCGCCAGCAGCGCACCATCGTCAATCTCGCCAGCGATCCCAGCATGCTGGCGCTGGAAAGCTCCTATTCCGCATTCACCGCTCTGCGCGGGGCGGTCAACCAGACCTCTACCGCTGGGGTGCTGCTGGCGTTGCAGGCGGCGTTGTCGGCCAGCAGCGCGATCGGATCGGCGCTCCAGGACGGCTTTCTGCAAAGCACCGCGGAGCAGCTGGGAATGACTGCCGACCCGGTCACCGGCCAATCGGCCGGGTCGCAGTTGGCGGCATTCGTCAATGAAGGAAGCGCGTCGCTGGCCACCCTGGCGTCGTTGGTGACGGCGGCCGAGCACCCGAGCATCCGCAACGTCGCCGCGGCCAGTTATCAGGCGCTGAAGGCGGGGATGGTATTCGACACCGGCTTCCGGGCCGATGTGGCGGCGGCCATGGGTGTCAGCGACCTCAAGGATGCGGCGACGGGGATGTCGCAGCTCGACGGCCTGATGGCGGGCGGCGGTGTAGCATTGTCGCTGGTGGCCGCCGTCGACAATCCCACGCCGGAGACGGTGGCCGCGGCTGCCGGCCAAGTGTTGACGGCGGTGGGCATGGAGATGCCGATCCCCGCCGTCAACGCTATCGCCAGCGCCATCGGCCTGATCCAGAACCCGTCTGTGGAAGGCGGTATAGGTACCGCGCTCTGGGTGGCTGCGTGCGTTCCCGGGCCGCAGCAGCCGTTCGTGTTTGTTGCAGCTGCGGTGTTCTCGTTCTTTTCCGGGGGCGGCAAGCCAATCGTGCTGGATCTCGACGGAAACGGCATCCAGATGTCTTCCGTCGGCAACTCTACCGCCTTCTACGATCTTGACGGCGATGGCCAGCGCGAGCATCGGGGCTGGATCGGCGCCGGCGACGCCCTGCTCGCCATCGACGCCAATGGCGATGGATCCATCTCGGGGCGTGATGAGATTTCGTTCGTCAACTACCGTCAGGGGGCCCGTACCGATCTGGAAGGGCTGATCGCATTCGATAGCAACATTGATGGCTTGCTGTCGAGTGACGACCGTGAATGGGGCCGATTCCGGGTGTGGCAGGATGCCGACGGCGACGGCATCAGCGATCCGGGCGAGCTTCTCACCATGGAACAGGCCGGAATTGCCTCGGTGACCCTGGCGAGTGACCAAGTCCGGCGCAGCTACGGGGGCAACGAATCCTTCGGCGAAGGAACCTTTACGCGTACCGATGGGACCACCGGCATCTTCGCCGATGCCTCCTTCGGTACCGATCCGCGGGAGAACCCGTCGGCCAGTAGCTCGCATCGGGCCATGGTTCTCAATTTGACCGGGGGCAAGGTGCATACCCTTGCCGATTCTGCCGTGGCTGCCAGCTTCGACATGGACCGGAACGGGGCAGCCGAAAGCACCGGCTGGATCAACCCCAATGAAGGATTTCTTGTCCACGATCTCAACGCCAACTGGCACGTCGACAACGCCAGTGAACTCATTGCCGGTTTCGACCAACTTGCGACCCTCGATACCAACCACGATGGCAAATTCAATGGGCTCGATGCCGATTGGAGCCATACGCTGCTGTGGGTCGACAAGAACATGGACGGGCTGACCCAGAAGAGCGAGCTCTACAGTCTCGATCAGTTGGGTATCGCTGCCATCGATGTCGCAGGGAACGGCCGGTCGCGCTACGACAACGGCAACATTGTCCATGCCGATGGCGCCTTCGCCTTCACCGATGGCAGCAAGGGGTGGACCGCGGACGTCGGGTTGATGTCCGGCAGCCTTGGCAACATGACCTGCGTCACTGATGACGCCACCACCATGCGCAGTGCCAATGGACAGGTGGTGGAGTTCGTCCATGGCTCCGGACTGCGGATAGACTTGGGCCTCGCCGGTGTCGACGTGATCGTCGACAGTGATGCGGGAGGAAACGTACTCATCGGTGGCGATCTGGCCGAAGTGCTGGTCGGGACTGCGCACTCGACCCTGATCGGAGGGGGCGGCAACGACATCCTCACGGCCAAAGGTGCCAGCAATACGCTTATTGGCGGTGCGGGTGACGACATCTACATCGTCAAGGATGTTGGAAATGTAGTTACGGAGAAGGCGGGCGAAGGGGCTGACGAAATTCAGACAACACTCAACAGCTATTCGATCGCATCCATATATGTCGAAAATCTGAGTTTTATCGGAGAGGGCGATTTTATTGGTGTTGGAAACACTCTTGGCAATACGTTGGTTGGTGGTGCCGGCAATGATACCCTTACCGGTGGTGGGGGCGCGGATTTCTTGGTGGGTGGTCAGGGGGGCGATACAGTCAGTTATTCCTCCAGTCTATCGGGTGTGACGGTCAATCTTTCCACTGGTGCTGGGCAAGGTGGTGACGCTGCCGGCGATATTCTCGAGGGGATCGAGAACATCGCCGGCTCCGCTTATGCCGATGTGCTGATCGGCGATGCCGGAGACAACATTCTGGTTGGTGGTGGCGGCGCAGATGTCTTTGACGGTGGAGCCGGCTACGATGTGGCTGACCTCCATGCATCGGGCACCTATGTAATCAATCAACTCGCGCAGGGGTTCACTGCCCAGGCCAACGGCGACACTCTCCAGATGACCAGCATCGAGGCCCTTCGCTTCGGCCAAGATTTGGTCATTGGTGCACTGGGGACCTCGGCAACGGTATCTATTGCCGCTGGTGTCACTGCGGTCAGTGTTTCTTCCAGCACGATCCGTGTCGACGCCAACGGCTATGCTGCTCTTACGGGCGGACGCAACACCATTAGCCTTGGCGCCGGCGCCGGCATGAACGTGATTGGATCTGCGAATAAATTCGACATGACTAGTGATGGTCGGCTCGGAGTTGACGGCAGTAACACTAAAGTGACCGGGTATGGAACAGGCAACTGGGTAGCCTTCACCGGGCGGGAGAATACGGTAGATCTGACTGGGGGTACGGTCAAACTCTGTTCCGGCGCCGATGCAACGGTCATCGGTACGGGTAACGAGGTTATAGAGACTGACTTGGGTAATGTCGCGATATCCGGCGACGGCAACTCGCTCGATATCATTGGGACCGGTAACACTGCGACGATCGGCAATGGCACCGTCACCCTGGGTGCCGGGGCATCCGGGACGATCACCGGGACGGGCAACCTGGTCGCCGAGACCGGGAACGGTACGGTGACGGTGGTCGGTACGGGAAATACGGTGGCGATATCCGGGGCCGGCAACGCCGTGACGATCAGCAGCGGCAGCGTTGCCTTGGCCGCGGAGGCTTCGGCGGTAGTGACCGGGTCGGGGAACGCCATCGCCGAGACCGGACGCGGCACCCTGACAGTGGTCGGGACAGGCGACACGGTGACGGTGTCGGGCACCAACAACGTAGCCACCATCAGTGACGGAACGGTATCTGTCTCTGCCGACGGCTATCTGACGCTGAATGGATATCGGGATCAGGTTGCGCTGGCCG
>JBLNBU010000193.1:0-5126 GCA_050260215.1 Actinomycetota bacterium | reverse complement strand
GGCCAAGATCTCGGCCCGCGACCTCAACGTCCACTACGGCGACAAGCACGCGCTGAAGCACGTGGACCTGGACATCCGCGCCGGCGAGGTGACCGCGCTGATCGGCCCTTCGGGCTGCGGCAAGTCCACCTTCCTGCGCTGTATCAACCGCATGAACGACCTGGTCGAAAGCGCGGTGGTGACCGGCTCGCTGACCCTGGACGGTGAAGACCTGTACGGCCGCCACGTCGACGCGGTGCAACTGCGCGCCCGGGTCGGCATGGTGTTCCAGAAGCCCAACCCGTTCCCGAAGTCCATCTACGACAACGTCGCCTATGGCCCGCGCATCCACGGGCTGGCCCGCGACGGCGCCGAGCTGGACGCCATCGTCATGACCAGCCTGGAAAAGGCCGGCCTGCTGGCCGAGGTCAAGGACCGCCTGCACGACGCCGGCACCGGGCTGTCCGGCGGCCAGCAGCAGCGCCTGTGCATCGCGCGCGCCATCGCGGTGCAGCCCGAGGTGATCTTGATGGACGAGCCGTGCTCGGCGCTCGATCCCATCGCCACCGCCAAGGTCGAGGAGCTGATCGACGAGTTGCGCGACAACTTCACCATCGTCATCGTCACCCATTCCATGCAGCAGGCGGCACGTGTCTCCCAGCGCACGGCCTTCTTCCATCTGGGCGACCTGATCGAGGTCGGCGACACCGAGCAGATCTTCACCAACCCGGCCCATAACCTCACCCAGGGCTACATCACCGGCCGCTTCGGCTGAAGGAGGCGGAGATGGGAGAGCACACGGTCAAATCCTACGACGAGGAACTGTCGCATCTGGCGGGGATCATTTCGCGCATGGGCGGCATCGCCGAGGCCCAGCTGGCCGCGGCCCTGCAGGCCCTGACCGAGCGCGATGCCGAGTTGGCCGGCAGGGTGGTAGCCGGCGACGGCCGCATCGACGAGCTGGAGCACGAGGTGCAGTCCTTCACCGTGCGGCTGCTGGCGCTGCGCCAGCCGATGGCGGTCGACCTGCGCCACATCGTCGCCGCGCTGAAGATCTCGGGCGAGCTGGAACGGGTCGGCGATTATGCCGCCAACGTGGCCAAGCGCTCGCTGGCGTTGGCCGGCCAGCCGAACCTCGAGGCGGTCGGCCGGCTGGGCCAACTGGGCACCCTGGTTCAGGCCATGCTCAAGGACGTGCTGGACGCCTACTCCGACCAGGACGTGGACAAGGCGGTGGCGGTGTGGCGGCGCGACGAGGAGGCCGACCAGGCCTACAACGCCCTGTTCGGCGAGCTGATCGCGGCGATGATGGCCGATCCGCGTACCATCACCGCCGGCACCCACCTGATGTTCATGGCCAAGAACATCGAGCGCATCGGCGACCACGCCACCAATATCGCCGAGGTGGTGCATTTCCTGGTCAGGGGCGTCACCATCCAGGGCGAGCGCCCCAAGCCGCGGGAGGCCTGCTAGACCCATGAAGCCGCTGGTGCTGATCGTCGAGGACGAGCCCGCCCTGGTCACCATGCTCCAGTACAACCTCGAGAAAGAGGGCTATCGGGTGGTGGTGGCCGAGGATGGCGAGGCCGCGCTGGCCATGGCCGGGCGCATGCGCCCCGACCTGGTGCTGCTGGACTGGATGCTGCCCAAGCTGTCGGGCGTCGAGGTCTGCCGCGAGATCCGCCGCCGGGCCGAGACGCGCGACACCCCCGTCATCATGGTGACCGCGCGCGCCGAGGAGGCCGACAAGATCCGCGGGCTGAACACCGGCGCCGATGATTATCTGACCAAGCCGTTCTCGGTGCCTGAGCTGATGGCGCGGGTGCGCGCCCTGCTGCGCCGCGCCCCGCCGCTGCCCCAGCGCGGCGAGCTGGCCTTTGCCGACCTGACCCTGGATCTGGGCACCCAACGGGTGAGCCGGGGGGGCAAGCCCCTCCACCTGGGCCCGACCGAATTCCGGCTGATGCACTTCTTCCTGCAGCACCCGCGCACCGTCTTCTCGCGCGAGCAACTGCTGGCAGCGGTGTGGGGCGCCGACATCCACGTCGAGCCGCGCACCGTCGACGTCCACATCCGCCGCTTGCGCGTCGCCCTGGGCGAGCCCGATCCCATCCGCACCGTGCGGGCGGCCGGCTATGCCCTCGACGACGCCGACTAGAGGTAGCGCACCACCAGGTAGGCGTGGGCAAGGGCCACCGACACCAGCATCAGGCCGAAGGCGACCTTCAGGAAGGGAATGAAGCGCACCGGATGGCCGGCGCGCTCGGCCATGCCCGCCACCGTCAGGTTGGCCGAGGCGCCGACCAGGGTGCCGTTGCCGCCCAGGCAGGCGCCCAGGCTCAGCGCCCACCACAAGGGCTTCAGCGCCTCGGGCCCGCCGAAGGTGGGGGCCATGCTCTTGATCAGCGGGATCATGGTGGCGACGAAGGGGATGTTGTCGACCACCGCCGACAGCAGCGCCGACGCCCACAGGATGGCGAGCGTGGTCACCGCCATGTCGCCGCCGGTGGCGGCCAGCAGCTTTTCGGCCAACAGGCGCAGCAGCCCCGCCTGCTCGACGCCGCGCACCACGATGAACAGGCCGATGAAGAAGAAGATGGTGATCCACTCGACCTCGGCGAAGGTGGCGTGCACGTCCTCGGACTGCTGCTCGGGCGAGCGTCCCAGGTTGTGCAGAAGCAGCAGCACCGCCGCGCCCAGCATGGCGATGGTGCCCGGTTCCAGCCCCAGCGGGTGGGCGAAGACGAAGGCCAGCACCACCGTCGCCAGCACCGCCATGGACTGCTTGAGCAGGCGGTGGTCGGTGATCGCTTCGGCGGCGCTGAAATGCATGACGCGGGCGCGTGCCTCGGCCGAGGCATGCAACCGGCGGCCCCACACCAGGTGGATGATGGCCGCGGTCACCGCCTGCACCACCACGATCAGCGGCGTCAGGTTGACCACGAAGTCGTTGAAGCTCAAGCCCGTCGCCGAGCCGATCAGGATGTTGGGCGGATCGCCGATCAGGGTGGCGGTGCCGCCGATGTTGGAGGCGAAGATCATCGCCACCAGGAACGGCCACGGCTTGACCTTCAATTCCTCGGTGATGACCAGCGCGACGGGGACCACCAGCAGCACGGTGGTGACGTTGTCGAGGAAGGCGGAGAACACCGCGGTGATCACCTGCAGCATCAGCAAGATGCCGGCCGGGCTGGCGTCGACCTTCTTGGCCGACCAGATGGCCACGTACTGGAAAACGCCGCATTTGCGGGTCACCGCGACGATGACCATCATGCCGGTGAGCAGGGCGATGGTGTTGAAGTCGATGCCGTCGACCGCCGCCTTCTGGTTGAGGATGCCCACCACGATCATCAGGCCGGCGCCGATCAGGGCGGCCAGGGCACGGTTGACCTTCTCGCTCATGATGACGGCGTAGGTCGCCACCAGCAGCCCGGTGGCGACCCACAGGGGATCGAGGCCGAACGGTACCCTGGGAACCCAGGCTTCCATCAGGGCTTCTCCGACAGCCGGGTCAGGCAGTCGGCGGCGGTGGCGATGCCGACCAGGTGGCCGGCATCGTCGCAGACCGGCAGGAAGGCGTCGCCGCGGTAAAGAAGCAGCAGCGCCTCGACCAATGAGGTTTCCGGGCGCACGGTGCGATGGGGTGCCATATGGCGGCTGACCGGGTCGCGGGCCGCGGCGCCGAGGCGGACCTTGAGGTCGTCGAGGCTGTCGCCGACGAAGGACAGGTCCTGGATCTCCTGGGCGCGGGCGGCCCGGGGCAGGACCAGGCCGATGGCCTCGCGCACGCCGAAGACGCCGGCGAAATGGCCCTTGGCGTCGACCACCGGCAGCGTGGCGGCGCGGGTGGCGGCCAGCTGGGCCATGGCCTCGGCGACGGTGGTGCCCTTGGACAGGGTCGCCGGCGGCTGGGTGAGGATGGATTGGCAGGTCATGGCATCCTCGCTTTCATGGACGCGAACCGATCTTGCTACGGTGCCGCGGCGCTGGCAAGCGCACCCGCCCGACCGGAGTCCTCCTCGAGGCGCAGCGCCATGCGTACCAAGGCCGACAGGCTGTCGGCGGCCATCTTCTCCATGACGCGGGCGCGGTGGATCTCCACGGTGCGCACGCTGATGTCCAGCTCGGCGGCGGCGGCCTTGTTGGACAGGCCGCGCACCACCAGCTCCATCACCTCGCGCTCGCGCGGGGTCAGCTCGTCGGTGCGGCGGCGGATGTCGGCCACCTGGTCGCGTTCGCGCAATGCGCGCCGGCCGCGGTCCAGGGCCTTGCGCACGGCGGCCAGCAGCACGTCCTCGTCGAAGGGCTTCTCGATGAAGTCGTCGGCACCGGCCTTGAGCGCCTGCACCGCCATGGGCACGTCGGCATGGCCGGTGATGATGACCACCGGCAGTTCCGGCTGCTTGCGCTTGAGAACCCCCAGAAGGTCCAGCCCCGACATGCCGGGCATGCGCACGTCGAGCAGCACGCAGCCGGGCAGGTCTGCCCCCCCGCGGTTGAGGAAGGACTCGGCGTCCGGGTAGGCGTGGGCGCTAAAGCCCGCAGTCTCGAGCAGCAGCGACAGGCCCTCGCGGATGGCGTCGTCGTCATCGACGATGTGGACGGAAAGAGTGGGTGTCATGGTTCCTCGCGATGAACGGGGAGAGTGAAACGGAAACAGCAGCCGGCCGGCCCGTCGGCGGACAGCCACAGCTGGCCACCGTGGGCCTCGACGATGGTGCGGCTGATGGCCAGCCCCATGCCCATGCCGCCGGCCTTGCTGGTGGTGAAGGGCTGGAACAGCCGCTCGGCAATCTCGGGGGCGAGGCCGGGGCCACGGTCGGCGACGGCGATTTCGACGGTGTCGCCGGCGGGGCGCGCCGTCACCAGGACCGCGCGGCCCGAGGCCGGCAGTCCCGCCTGGGCCTCGACGGCGTTGCGGACCAGGTTGACCAGCACCTCCTGGACCTGCACCGGATCTGCGTCGACCGCCGGCAGGTCGCTCGGCAGTTCCACCTGCACCGGCGTCTCGCGGCCGGCCGGGTTCTCGGAGCCGGCCAGGCCGGCGCCGCCGCGGACCAGCTGGGCGACGTCCTGCCGGCTGAGCTCGGGCCCGCCGGTGCCGAGAAACCCGCGCAGCGAGCGGACGATGGCGGCGGCGCGCTCGG
>JBLNBU010000192.1:0-2953 GCA_050260215.1 Actinomycetota bacterium | reverse complement strand
GGCGGAACGGAGGTCGAAGGTTCGCAGATCGACGATGGACAGGGTGTCGCGATGAGTGACGGCGACAAGCGAGGCGTCGAGCAAATATTCAATGCACTGCACGATGTGATGGGGGATGCAGCCGGAAAGCGAAAATATGCGCACCACACCCTGCGGGCTGATCCCTTCGATCAGGTCGGCGATCATTTCCTTGGCCTCGGCCTCGGCCAGCGGCAGCACCTTGCGGTCGATCGGCGGGGCGACGCCTTGTCCCGGTTTCGCCTCGGGCAACGACACAGCCAGCGCCCGATAGTGGCGGTTCTCGAACGTGTCGTCATCCCTAGCGGTTAGCACTAGAAATACTGGAATGTTCAACCGGTGGTCGCCCGCCACCAGGGCGTCGATCTTGCTGCACAGGGTCTCGGACGCGTTGTGCAGATCCTCGATAACCAGGATGATCACGCCCCAGCCCTGCAGGTCGCACTCTTGCTGCACCGGTCCCAGGATGGCGTCAATCAGCCCATCCAGGCTGTCGATGCGCTTCAGCCACGGCTGATCGCCGCAGAACTCGCGCAGCCGCGCCCGTTGCGCCGCCCAATAGGGCGCGTTGTATTCCTTCTCGGTTCTGCCAGCCTCGACGACGTGCTCGAGCAGAAGGATGCTCGCATATTTCTCGGGCGGCAGGAATTCATGGACCAGTCGGCTTTTACCGACGCCGGCACCGCCGTGCACATGTACGACCTGAAGCGTGGCGGGCTTCCTCTTGCGATCAAAGCCTTCGAAAAGCGGCTGCAATTCGCCGCGCAAAGCCTTGTTGTGCTCGCCGGCGAAGGACGGCCGGAAAAACAGGCGAATGGGCTTGATGTTCTGGAACAGGGGCACGACCTGCCCGCCCACCCGGGCGACAATGCGGGCTCCTTCGTCCTCCTCACCCTTTTCCCGGCGGCGACACAGGCCCGTGGCGGTGACATCGGGCAACTGGCGGCCCATCAGCCGGGCGGCTCGGCTCTGCCAGGGCGGAACGATCAAGGTCCTGACGATTGCCTGCCCGCCCGCCGATGACGACGGAACCGGCTCGTCATCTGCCAAAGATTCGCCGAATATCCATTCCTCATCGGCAAGGGGAAGAACCTCGACGGTTCGTTCCTCGTCGCTCAGGTTCCGAAATGCCATGGAGAACGTCTGCACATTCCCATTGGCGCGGACGGCCGTGGCGTTGGCCTCGATCGCCAAACCGGCCGTATGGTGCTCCTGGGCCGGCGCCGAGGCGGCGATTGAGTCGGGCCAGGCGATGTCGGCCAGGCCGCACCAGTGCTGGAACGCCCGCCCTTCGATCAAATGAATGCGTCCCCTGAGGGCGGGGTAGGCCTCGGCAATGTCCACCTGCGCCGAAGGGGCGAAATGGGCATTGGTCACGACGAAGACATGACCGGCCGCCAGGTTCTGCATGCGGGCGAGGTTAGGTGCGGTCCGGGCGAAATCGGCAGCTCCCTGGCCGACGTATTTCGCCTCGACCAGACACAATTCCCCGGGCCGGACCCGCACGCCGAACAAGGGGGCAGTCCAATCCTCGGGAATCAGAACCTCCACGTCCCGGCCGCCATCGCCGAAAGGGCTCGCGATCTCGCTGTTGTTTGGTCGCGCCGGCACGCACACCGCGTCAGATCCAAACAACCTGATCAGATAACTCTCCACCAGCCTTTGAAAGCGCCGACCAAATTCTTGCGGCTGAACCATGCCCCACGTCCGCGATAATTCTCAGTTATCTTCCCGTTCGCTAAGGACAAAAGCATAGCTGATTGCACTATCAAAGGGAAGTGCTGTTGGTGCCATAAACGTTCCAGTAGGCGCCATCACCTCTCCCGCCCGCTCTCCGCCCCGTAGCGTTGCAGCGGTGCCAGCGCGTATTCGATGGGGTGCCTTGTGCCGGTCTTGACCTCGGCGGTCACGGTCATGCCCGGGGTCAGGGGCACGCGCTTGCCGTTCTCGACGGCGATGTCCCTGGCCGCCAGCGAGATGCGCAAGGGGAAGAACCAGTCCTTCTTCTGCTCGTCCTGCATGGCGTCCTGGCTGACGGTCTCGATGCGGCCGGTCAGGGTGCCGTAGCGGGTGAAGGGGAAGGGGTCGAGCTTGACCGTCACCTCCTGGCCGGGCTCGACGAAGCCGATGTCCTTGTTGGGCAGGCGGGCTTCGACCTCCAGGACGGCATCCTTGGGGACCACCACCACCAGCTTCTGGGCCGGCTGGACCACGCCGCCGACGGTGTGGACGTCCAACTGCTGGGCTACGCCGTCGACTGGGGCGGTCAGGCGCTGGACGGCCAGGCGGTCGCGGGCCTTGGCCAGGTCCTGGGCGGTCGATGCCGCCTTGGCCTCGGCTTCGGCCAGGCTGGCGCGGGTGTCGCGCTCGAACTCGTCCTTCGCCTGGTCGCGCTGGCTCTTCAAGGACTCGATGGCGGCGCGGGTCTCGGCCAGCCTGGAGCGCTGCACCGCCTGGTTGCCGCGGGAATCCTCGAGCTCCTGCTCGGAGCGCGACTTCTCCAGCTCCGAGCCCAGGCCTTGCGCCGCCAGCTCCTGGCGCCGGCGGGTGCGGTCGAGGATCTTGCCCTCGCTGGCCACAAGACGGGCGATCTCGGCGTCGATGGTGCGCAGCTCGGCCTGCTTGCGGGTGATCTCGGCGTCGTTGGCGGCCAGCTTCGACTTCAGGCCCGCCGCCTGGGCAAGGGTGCGACCGCGCGCCCGCTCGGCCAGGGCGGCGGGCAGGTCGGCGGGGACGGCGAAGGCGGCGGCCGGGTCGGGGGTCAGCAGCGCCTTGAGCCGCGCCGCGTCGGCGCGGGCAGAGTTCCACTCGCTTTCGAACTTGCCCACGTCGGCCGCCGCCCCCAGCGCCTCCAGCTCGATCAGCACCTGGCCGGCGGTGACCGGCTGGCCGTCCTGGACGGCGATGGCCTTGACGATCGAGGTCTCGATCGGCT
>JBLNBU010000191.1:0-4636 GCA_050260215.1 Actinomycetota bacterium | reverse complement strand
AGTCGCCCAGATACTGGCCGATGCCGCCATAGGTGGCCGAACCACCGCGGTGAAGGGTGGTGACCTTCTCGCCCTTCTCGGTCTTGCAGCCCTCGGCGACCACCAGGAGGGCGTGGTTGCGGCCTTCCGAGCGCACCTCGCGGATCTTGGCGGCGATGCCTTCCAGGGTATAGGGAATCTCGGGGATCAGGATCACGTCGGCGCCGCCGGCGATGCCGGCGTTGACGGCGATGTGGCCGACGTCGCGCCCCATCACTTCCAGGATCATGATGCGGTGGTGGCTGGCGGCGGTGGGGGCCAGGCGGTCGATGGCCTCGCCGGCGACGTCGAGCGCGGTGGCGAAGCCGATGGCGTAGTCGGTGTGGGCGACGTCGTTGTCGATGGTCTTGGGGATGCCCACCATGGGGATGCCGCCCAGCTTGCACAGCTTGTTGAGGATGGCCATCGAGCCGTCGCCGCCGATCACCACCAGGGCCTCGATGCCCAACTGCTTGTAGCCCTCGACGAATTCGGGCGAGCGGTCCTTCTTGGTGCCGTCGGGCATGGGATAGTTGAAGGGATCGCCCTTGTTGACGGTGCCCAGGATGGTGCCGCCCCGGCGCAGCATGTCGCCATCGGCGCTGGCGGCGTCGAATTCGAACACGTCGAGCGGCCGGCGCATCAGCCCCAGCGAGCCATCGCGGATGCCGAACACCCGCCAGCCCAGGCCCGAAGCCCGGTGAACCACCGCGCGCAGCGCCGCGTTGAGGCCGGCGCAATCGCCGCCGCTGGTCAGGATGCCGATGCGCTTGTCTGCCATATGTGATCCTCCGCCCGTAACGCCCTAACCCATACCGTTTCCCGACGAGTTCTGCTACCCTCTAGGCGGTTTCCGGTTCCCTCTCCCGCCGCGGTCATGATCGACGACAATTTGGAAGAGATCCGTCGCAAGCTCGCCGTCCTGCAGACCGAGCACCGCGACCTCGACGACGTCATCGCCCGCCTGGCGGAAGAAGCGCCGTTCGACCAGCTGCGGCTGCAGCGGCTGAAGAAGCGCAAGCTGGCGCTCAAGGACCAGATCGCCCGGCTGGAAAACCAGTTGATTCCCGACATCATCGCCTGATCCGGTTTACAAATTCCTTCGCCGTCGCTATCTCAGGACGCTCCTTAGTCCAAGTGGGAAGCGGCCTTTATCCATGGCGACCGTGCTGCTCGGTCTGGGCACCAATCTGGGCGACCGCCGCGCCAACCTGCGCACCGCGCTGGGGGCGCTCGGCCGGCTGGGCACCGTCGAGGCGGCCTCGCGGGTCTACGAGACCGCGCCCTTGTACGTCACCGACCAGCCGGCCTTCCTCAACATGGCGGTACGGCTGTCGACCTCGCTGCCCCCTGCCGCGCTGCTGGCCGGGCTGAAGGACATGGAGGCCGAGCTGGGACGGGTGGCGTCGGTGCGCTATGGCCCGCGGCTGATCGACCTCGACATCCTGGTCTACGAGGACGTGGTGATGGACACCCCCGACCTGGTCCTGCCCCATCCCCGCCTGGTCGAGCGCCGCTTCGCCCTGGCGCCCCTGGCCGACGTGGCGCCGGCCGCCATCCATCCCGGCAACGGCCGCACCATCGCCGCCCTGCTGGCCGCCCTGCCCGCCGACGACGGCGTGCGGGTGGCGTACGACCAGCCCTAGGATTTCAGCACTGGCGTTCGGCGCGCCGGTATGGCAAGACGCACTGTCCCTCACGTTCAGGATACCCGCGCCCGTGCACGCGCATCGCAATCCCGCCAAGGACCGTACCGACCTGACCGCCGAACGGCGGCTGTACCGCATCCTGGTGCGCGACCTGGTGCTGAAATGCTCGATCGGCATCCACGCCCACGAGCGTCTGGCCCCCCAGCGGGTCCGCATCAACGTCGAAATGGCCGTCTACGAACAGGCCGGGCCGCTGTCGGACGACATCGCCAACGTGGTGTCCTACGAGGACGTCATCGAGGGGATCAAGGCGATGCTGGCCAAGGGCCACATCAACCTGGTCGAGACCCTGGCCGAGAACATCGCCGGCATGTGCCTGGACGACGGGCGGGTGGATTCGGTGCGGGTGCGGGTGGAAAAGCCCGACGTCTATGCCGAGGCGGCCAGCGTCGGCATCGAGATCGAACGCCGGCGGGACTGACCGCGGGCCCCGCCGCCTGGGTTTGGCCGGGCTCGACTCGGCCGTCCATGGACCCTCGGGTCAGGCCCGAGGGTGACGAATGGATCGAACCGACAGCCTACCCCTCGGCGCCGCCCTCGTCGCCGCCCATGGTGTTGACCAGCTGGCTCAGCTCCTCGATGGCCTTGCCCAACTCGGCTTCCAGGGTCTGGGTGATGCCGTCGATGGTGGTCGAGACGTTCTTGACCTCTTCGGCGACCACGGCGAAGCCCTTGCCGGCCTCGCCGGCGCGGGCGGCCTCGATCAGGGCGTTCAGCGCCAGGATGCGGGTGGTCCCCGTCACCTTCTTGATTTCCGCCACCTTCAGCGCCGCCACGTTCGACAGGGCTGCGACCAGCTCGATGATGCGTTCCTGGGTGGACATGGCGGGGCTCCCCTGATGATGTTGGGCCAGAGATTAAGGGGGTGCCGCGGGGCGGTCAACGCGGATCACCGACCGCAGTGGACCAAACCCCATACGGATGGCGCAGGGCCCCCGCCGATTATCGCCTTGACGCCACTAGGTTGAACGTCGATGAATGCAAATCATCTCCCATTTCATATGCCGCATCGTATATGCAAGATATCCTGCCCCCGCACGTCGAGATCATCTTGTGCTCCCCTTGCGGGGCCGAGACCGAGCACGAGGTCATCCGCCAGCAGCACGGATGCATCGCCAAGTGCCGCGAATGCGGCGCCCTGCAGGCCTGCCCGTGCACCGAGCGCGACACCCAGGTCCGCGAGCTGACGGGGTTGTGCCTGTGGATGCGCCCCTAGCCGATCTGCGATCCCGCCAGGACGCGGGTCAGCACCGACAGGGCGTCGCGGTGACGTTCATTGTCGATTGAATTGAAGTTCTGGACGAATTCCAGACACTGTCGCTGGGGGGCCTGCAGCCTGCCTCCCCCGGCATCGCCACCCTCGATGCCGTCGAAGAAGAACGAGATATCGACCCCCAGCGCCACCGAGATGTCGAACAGCCGGCTGGCCGACAGGCGGTTGATGCCGCGCTCGTACTTGTGGGCCTGCTGGTAGGTCACCCCGATCAAACTGGCCAGCGCCTGCTGCGACAGGCCCAGCATGATGCGCCGCTCCCGGATCCTGCGCCCGACATGCTCGTCGATGCGGGCCTGGCGCTCCGAATAGTCCTGGTCCATTCCCAATCCCCTGTTTGTCAGCATCTTATAATTTTCAAATGCAACCAACAACCCGTTCCGTTACCGGCGGCCATGCGATCGCGCTTGGGTCCGCGGTCTCGGGTGGGTTAAAAGCGAAAGAGGGCCGGTGCTGGAATTGTGGACCGGACGAGAATACCTGAGGACCGTCGGCCCGCCGCCCGGGAGCGTTCCTTGGAGAGCGCCATGAGGCCTTTGACGTCGGACCTGCTGCTGCGCGCCTATGCCATGGGAATCTTCCCCATGGCCCGTTCGCGCCAGGACCCGCGACTGTACTGGATCGATCCGGACCAGCGGGGCGTGCTGCCGCTGGAGGACTTCCACGTGCCGCGCAGCCTGCGCAAGGTGCTGCGCCGCGGCGAGTTCGAGCTGCGCTGCGACACCGCCTTCGAAGAGGTGATGCGCGGCTGCGCCGAGCCCGGCCCGGAACGGTCGGACACCTGGATCAACGACGAGATCATCCGCCTGTTCGTCGAACTGTTCCGCCTGGGGCTGGCCCACTCGGTCGAATGCTGGCAGGGCGAGCGGCTGGTCGGCGGGCTCTACGGCCTGAGCCTGGGGGCGGCGTTCTTCGGCGAAAGCATGTTCTCGCGGGTGCCCAACGCGTCGAAGGTGGCGCTGGTCCACCTGGTGGCGCGGCTGAAGAAGGGCGGCTACCGCCTGCTCGACACCCAGTTCGTCACCGACCACCTGCAGCGCTTCGGCGCCATCGAAATCCCGCGCACCGACTACCTGCAGCGGCTGTCGCGCGCCATCGACCTGCCAGCCGCCTTCCCGCGCGAGGACGGCGTGCCGTGGGAGCTGGCCCTGGAAGGGTAAGGGATTAGCGGCGCCGCGCGTTGCGGCAGTCGAGCACCCAGATGTCGTAGACCGGGTGTTCCATGGCCGACAGCGCCGGGCTGGAGGCGAACATCCAGCCGCGGAACAGGCCGGCCGCCGGTTCGCCGGGGCGCAGTTCCCACACGTCGAGGAAGGCGGCACTTTCCGGCAGGTCCTCGGGCCGGCGCTTCTTGCAGGCGCGCGCCACGATCTCGAGGGTGCCGAAGCGGACGGGCTCGCCCACCGGGGCCTCGATGGTCACCACCTTGGCGGTGACCTTGTCCAGCCCTTGCAGCACCGCAGTATCGAAGGACAGTTCCGGCACGCCGGCGGCGGACGGCGGCGGCGCCTGCTGGGCGCCCGCGGCGGCCGGCAGCAGGGCGGCCAGCGCCAGGGCGGAAAGGCGCCGGCTCATGGCTTGGCGGCGGGGGCAGCCTCGGGCTGGGCCTGGGGCGCCGCCTCGGGCGCCGCCGGGG
>JBLNBU010000190.1:0-9438 GCA_050260215.1 Actinomycetota bacterium | reverse complement strand
CGCCAGTCTCCGCCAGCACCTTGGTGATCGCCGCCGTCAGCGAGGTCTTGCCGTGGTCAACGTGACCAATCGTGCCGACGTTGCAGTGCGGCTTGGTGCGCTCGAATTTCGCCTTCGCCATTTTCTCTTACTCCGTTATCTCAGCTCAGCCGGCCAGCTTGGCGCGGATCTCTTCGGACACATTGGCGGGCACTTCGCTGTAGTGGTCGAAGTGCATGCTGTACTGCGCGCGGCCCTGGGACATCGAGCGCAGTGTGTTGACGTAGCCGAACATGTTGGCCAGGGGCACCATGGCGGTGATCACGCGGGCGTTGCCGCGCTGATCCATGCCGTTGACCTGGCCGCGACGGCTGTTCAGGTCGCCGATGACGTCACCCATGTAGTCTTCGGGGGTGACCACCTCGACCTTCATCATCGGCTCGAGCAGCTTCGGACCGGCCTTGGCGATGCCCTCGCGGAACGCCGCGCGGGCGGCGATTTCGAAGGCCAGCACCGACGAGTCGACGTCGTGGTAGGCGCCGTCGATCAGGGTCGCGGCGAAGTCGATCAGCGGGAAGCCGGCGAGCACGCCGTTGTCCATGGCCGAACGCAGGCCCTTCTCGACGCCGGGGACGTATTCCTTCGGCACCGAGCCGCCGACCACCTTGTTGGTGAACACGAAGCCCGAACCCTTCTCACCCGGCTCGAAGCGGATCTTGACGCGGGCGAACTGGCCCGAACCACCGGTCTGCTTCTTGTGGGTGTAGTCGCATTCGTAGGCCTTCGAGATGGTCTCGCGGTAGGCCACCTGGGGGGCACCCACGTTGGCCTCGACCTTGAACTCGCGCTTCATGCGGTCGACGATGATCTCGAGATGGAGCTCGCCCATGCCCTTGATCACGGTCTGGCCGCTTTCCTGGTCGGTGGAGACGCGGAAGGACGGATCCTCGGCGGCCAGGCGCGCCAGGGCCATGCCCATCTTCTCCTGGTCGGCCTTCGACTTCGGCTCGACCGCGACCTCGATCACCGGCTCGGGGAACTCCATGCGCTCCAGCACCACCAGCGAGCTGGGGGTCGGGTCGCACAGGGTGTCACCGGTGGTGGTGTCCTTGAGGCCGGCGAAGGCGACGATGTCGCCGGCGCGGGCTTCCTTGATCTCCTCACGCGAGTTGGCGTGCATCAGAAGCATACGGCCGACGCGCTCGCGCTTGTCCTTGACCGTGTTCTGAATGTACGAGCCCGACTCGACCACGCCCGAATAGACGCGGACGAAGGTCAGCGAGCCCACGAAGGGATCGTTCATGATCTTGAACGCCAGGCCTGCGAACGGCTCGTCGTCGGTCGAGTGCTTCTCGATCTCGTCCTCGGTGCCGTACTTCACGCCCTTGATGGCGGGAATGTCGATGGGCGCCGGCAGGTAGTCGATGACGGCGTCGAGCAGGGGCTGCACGCCCTTGTTCTTGAACGCCGAGCCGCACAGCACCGGCACGAAGGTCCGGCTGATGGTGCCCTTGCGGATGCAGGCCTTCAGCACCTCGATGGAAGGCTCCTCGCCGCCCAGGTACTGCTCCATGGCATCGTCGTCCATCTCGACCGCGGTCTCGATCAGCTGCGCGCGGTAGGCGGCAGCCTTCTCGGCCAGGTCGGCGGGGATCGGCTGATCCTCGAACTCGGCGCCCAGGCTCTCGTCCTTCCACACCACCGCGACGTTGCGCAGCAGGTCGACGATGCCGGCATAGCCGCTCTCTTCGCCGATGGGCAGGTGCATGACCAGCGGACGCGCGCCCAGGCGGTCCACGATCATGTCGACGCAGCGGTAGAAGTTGGCGCCGATGCGGTCCATCTTGTTGACGAAGCAGATGCGCGGCACGCCGTACTTGTCGGCCTGACGCCACACCGTCTCGGACTGGGGCTCGACGCCCGCGACCGAGTCGAACACGGTGACCGCACCGTCGAGCACGCGGAGCGAACGCTCGACTTCGATGGTGAAGTCGACGTGGCCGGGGGTGTCGATGATGTTGATGCGGTGGTCACGCCAGAACGCGGTGGTCGCGGCCGACGTGATGGTGATGCCGCGCTCCTGCTCCTGCTCCATCCAGTCCATCGTCGCGGTGCCTTCATGCACCTCGCCGATCTTATAGGACTTGCCGGTGTAGTAGAGGATACGCTCGGTCGTCGTGGTCTTACCGGCATCGATGTGAGCCATGATGCCGATGTTGCGGTAGCGGTCGAGTGGCGTCGTACGGGCCATGGTGTTACCGGCTTCCTGTTACCAGCGGTAGTGCGAGAAGGCCTTGTTGGCCTCCGCCATGCGGTGAGTGTCCTCGCGCTTCTTGACCGAGGCGCCGCGGTTGTTGGCCGCGTCGAGCAACTCGCCGGACAGGCGGTCGATCATGGTGGTCTCGGAGCGCTTGCGCGAGTAGTCGATCAGCCAGCGGATGGCCAGCGCCTGGCGGCGGTCCGAGCGGACCTCGACCGGCACCTGATAGGTGGCACCGCCGACGCGGCGCGAGCGGACCTCAAGGGCCGGCTTCACGTTGTCGAGGGCCTCGTGGAACACCTTCAGCGGGTCCTGACCGGTACGGGCCTGGATCTTGTCCATGGCACCGTAGACGATCGCCTCGGCGACGGACTTCTTGCCGTCGAGCATCAGGCAGTTCATGAACTTCGCAACAACCAGGTCGTGGAACTTGGCGTCGGGCGTGATCTCGCGCCGGGCGGCGGCGTGACGACGGGACATCGGGCAGACTCCTTACTTCGGACGCTTGGCGCCGTACTTCGAACGGCGCTGGCGACGGTCCTTGACACCCTGGGTATCGAGGGTACCGCGAATGATGTGATAACGGACGCCGGGAAGGTCCTTGACGCGGCCGCCACGGATCATCACCACCGAGTGTTCCTGGAGGTTGTGGCCTTCGCCGGGAATGTAGCTGGTCACCTCGAAGCCGTTGGTCAGGCGCACGCGGGCGACCTTACGCAGAGCGGAGTTCGGCTTCTTGGGGGTCGTGGTGTACACGCGGGTGCACACGCCTCGCTTCTGGGGACAGGCCTCCATGGCGGGGACCTTGTTGCGCGCCGCAACGGGCTGGCGCGGCTTACGGATCAATTGGTTGATCGTGGGCATTCAGTTCCATTCCCTGGCACGAACGGGTGCAACCAAGAAAAAAACCGCCGGCTGGCCAAGCCACCGGGGCTCTTTTCGGGTAACGGTCGCCGACCCGTCCGGCGTTGATAAAGTGTGGTCTCGACAGTCGCGGAAGGCAGCCTTCGGGCCTCGGCCCGGCACCTGCTTCCCGAGAAGCGCCGCATCCTATTTATCCCCAGCCCCCCCGTCAAGAGAAAGAGTCGGCCGCCCCCGCCCGATGCCAAGGGCCGGGCCTATGGCTTTTCCGTTGGACTCTTCGTAACCATTTTTGCGTTATGATACCCCGGTCGGGAGGGAACCGGCGCCCGACTGTTTCCGGAGTGCACGGCTCATGACAACGTCGAGCAATCCCATCGTCACCAGCGAGGCCGCCAGCGAGGCGCAGCCGCGCCGCCGCGTGGTCACCAACATCCGCGACGCCGCCGAGTCCACCGGCGTGCCGTTCGAATTCCTGCTGGCCCAGGCCACCCAGGAAAGCCGCCTGAACCCCGAGGCGCGCAACCACCGCTCGACTGCGGCCGGCCTGTTCCAGTTCACCGCGCCCACCTGGCTCGACATGATCAAGAAGCACGGCGCCGAGCACGGGCTGGCGGCCGAGGCCGACGCCATCGTCCGCGACCGCTCGGGCCGGCTGTCGGTGCCGGACAAGGCCATGCGCAAGGCCATCCTCGACCTGCGCCGCGACCCCAAGCTGTCGTCACTGATGGCGGGCGAACTGGCCAAGGAGAACGCCAAGGTGCTGGAAGACCGCCTGGGCCGCCCGGCTTCGGCGCCCGACCTGTACCTGGCCCACTTCCTCGGTGCTTCGGGCGCGGCCCGGGTGATCGAGCGCATGGAGGACGATCCCCGCCATGCCGCCTCGGGCCTGCTGCCCGAGGCGGCGCGGGCCAATCCGGAAGTGTTCCACGAGCCGGGCAGCCACCGCCCCCGCAGCGTCGCGGCATTGTACAAGGCGGTGCAGAACCGCATCGGCGCCGCCGCCGGGGCCGGCCATCCGGCCCCCTACCAGTCGGCGCTGGCCCGCCTGCACCCGACGGCGCGGCCCGAGGCCGAGGCCCCCTTGGTCCAGGTCGCCTCCGCCCCGCCCCCTGCCCCGCCGGTGCCGCCACCGGTCCCGAGCGAGGCCAAGCCCGCCGCCCCCGCCGGCTCGTTCGCCACGGCGGTGCAGCCGGCCAGTCCGTTCTTCCCGATACCCCTGCCGCCCGCCGCCGACCAGTCGGTGGCCAGCCGCACCGACGACCGGGCCTAGCCCCGACCGGGCTTGGGCAGGGTGAAATGGAAGGTGCTGCCCTTGCCGGGCTCGCTGTCGACCCAGATGCGGCCGCCGTGGCGTTCGACCACTCGCTTGCAGATGGCCAGGCCGATGCCGGTCCCTGAATAGCGGTCGTGGGGATGCAGGCGCTTGAACGCGTCGAAGATCTGCGCGTGGTGCGCCGGGTCGATGCCGATGCCGTTGTCGCGGATGCGGAAGACCCAGTGGTCGCCGCCGTCCTCGCAGCCGACGGTGACCTCGGGGCGGACGTCCTCGCGACGGTATTTCAGCCCGTTGCCGATCAGGTTCTGGAACAGGCTGACCAGCTGGGCGCCGTCGGCCTCGACCACCGGCAGCTGGCCTTCAATCTCGACCGCGGCCTGGGCCTCGGCGATGACGTTCTTCAGCGCGGTCAGCGCGGCGCTGACCGCGGCGCCGGCCTGGATGGGCGCCAGCTGCGGCCGCGCGCTGCCCAGGCGGGAATAGGCCAGCAGCTCGTTGATGATCACCTGCAGGCGGCGCACGCCCTCGACGGTATAGCCGATGAAGGCGTCGGCATCGGCATCCAGCCGGCCCTGGTACCGGCGCTGCAGCAGCTGGACGTAGCTGGCGATGCTGCGCAGCGGCTCCTTGAGGTCGTGGGACGCCACGTAGGCGAACTGTTCTAGATCGGCGTTCGAGCGCTTGAGGTCGGCGTTGACCTGCTCGAGCGTCTGGGCGGCGCGCCGCTCGCGCTCCAGCTGGCGGGCCAGCAGCACCGACAGCCCGGCCGCCAGCAGAAAGGCAGCGACCATCAGCGCGGCGGTGCGCTGCGACCGCAACCGCCAGCCGGCCAAGGCCTCGTCCTCGCCCACCGCCACCCACACCAGCAGCCGGCGCGGCTCGATGGACCGGTACGAGACGATGCGCATCACCCCGTCGTAGCCGGAGCGGCCATGATAGGTGCCCACCGGCGCCTCCGCCTGGTGGGCGAAGATGGGATTGGAGGCGAAGCTGCGGCCGATGTCGTCGGCACGCAGCGGCACCCGCACCAGGAAGGCGCCGTCCATGCGGTAGATCCCGAAGGCCGGGTTCGGACCGATGCCGAGCGCGGTGTAGAAACGCTTGAAGTAGTCGACCTCGACCGTCGCCGCGGCAATGCCCAGGAATTGGCCGCTGTCGGAGCGGATGCGCCGGGCCACGGTGAAGGAATGGCTGCGGGTGGCGTCGTCGAAGCGGACCTGGCCCACATAGGTGGTCGCGGCATCGGTGCCCGACAGCGCCACCACCCAGTCGCGTTCGGCAAAGCTGGTCCCCGGCGGATGGAAGCCGCCCATGTCGAAGGCCACCCGGCCTTGCGGGTCGATCAAATAGATGTTGCCGATATGCGGCGTGGTCTGGGCCATGGCCGCAAGGACCTGGCGGGTGGCGGGCGCCGCGGCGGCCTGCGCCGCCCCTCCGGCGGCCAGCACGCGGTCGGCCGCCCGCATCACCACCAGCTCGGCCGAATCCAGCGTGCGCGAGGCGTGCTCGTCGAGCAGGCGGACCACGTCGCGGGTCAGGGATTCAACCTGGGCGACGGTATCGGCGTGATCGGCCCATACCAACAGGCCGGCCACCGTCGCTCCCGCCAGGCCGTAGAAGACGACCATGGCGAGAAGCAATCGCCTCGGCCCCAGCAGACGCGCGAGCAGATCCCCCAAGACCCGGCCCTCGTTGTTCTTCAATGCTGCATATTCTCCCACCGGGCGGCGCAAGGGGCAACCCGCCATGCCTCAGCGGTCAATGGAAAAACTCCTCGGCCGCGATTGCGAAGTTGAGCCCTTGCGCCGCACCCAGTTGAAAGGTGGTTATGCCCACCAGGTTGCCGGCCGAATCGAAGAGGCCGCCACCCGACGATCCCGGGGCGATGGGCGCGGTGGTCTGGACATAGCGCATGCCCTTGACCCGGCGCATTCCCGAAACCAGCCCCTGGCCCAGCGTCGCCTCAAGCCCGCGGGGGGCGCCCAGCGAATACACCGTCTCGCCGACTTTGAGATCGGAAAACGGCCGGACCCTGGCGACCGCCGTCAACCCGCCGCCCGCCACCCGCAGCAGGCAACGGTCGGTGTTGTCGTCGCCGGCGGCCACCTCGGCAGCCAGACGGCGGCCGGCGCGCGACACCGACACCGCCCCCATCTCGGCGACCACGTGGCAGTTGGTGGCCAGCGCGTCCGCGCCGACCGCCACCGCCGAGCCCGTGCGTCCCTTGTGCCGCGCCAGGTCCTCCGGGGTGCGGGCGGCCTCGACCACCCACACCGACGGACTGGCGGCGGCGAACACCTGCTCGGCGGTCAGCCGGCCGGCGGCGCCGGCATGGGACGGCGGCCCCGCCGGGTGCCACGGGGGCAGCACCGAGCCCTTCAAGGGCGCAGCCACGCCCAGCGCGGCCGGGGCGTCTGCGGGCCCCAAGCGATCGGGCACCGTGCCGGGCCGCCATGAGGCGGCGGCGGCCTCGGCGCGGGTGCGGAGCTCGGGCGGCACCCGTGCGGCCAGTTCGCTGCGCAGGAAAAAAGCCTCGGTCTGGCAGTCGGCCACATGGAAGCGGTCGTCGAACAGGGGATGGCTGTCGTGGTCGGCACCGGGACGGGCGGCAACCAGGGCCCAGAAATAGGCCTGGGTTCGGTTGCGCTCGATCCAGCCTCCGCGGTCATGGCCGCGGGCCAGCCGCAGCTCGGCTTGGCAGCTGCCGGCGACCGCCGCCTGCCCGTACAACTCGGCCGCCTGGGCGGGGTCGGTTTCTTCCAGGCGTACCGCCTGGACCAGCCGCGCCCAAGACGCCCCCCGGGCCAGCGCCCGGGCCAGCCAGGCCTCGGCCGCCTCGGGGCTGCGCGGACCGGGGCGGCCGTACCACGCGGCGTCGAACAGCCGCCGGATGGCGCCCGCATCCCCCCCTTCCGCCGCCGCCGCACAGTCCGCCAGCGCCGCTGCCGTGTCGGGATAGGTCGGACAGGCGAGCGCCGGCAGCGGCAGCAACAGGAGAACGGCGAGCAGGCGAAGCATGGGGCCAGGATAGAGCGGGCGGCGGAAAAGAAAAACCCCCGCCTCCTTGGGGGAGGCGGGGGTGTTTCGCATCAGGCGTTGCGCCTTACTCCGCCGGCGGAGCCGACGGCTGTTCGGCACCTTCGGAGGGAGCCAGGGCCACGGCCTCGGCGCCTTCCTCGACCTGCATCTCGCGGTCACGCTTGGCGGCGATCTCGCGCAGGCGGTTCATCACCGCGCCGGTGCCGGCGGGGATCAGACGGCCGACGATGACGTTCTCCTTCAGGCCCATAAGGGTGTCGACCTTGCCGCCGGTGGCGGCTTCGGTGAGCACGCGGGTGGTCTCCTGGAAGGACGCCGCCGAGATGAACGAGTGGGTCTGCAAGCTGGCCTTGGTGATGCCCTGGAGCACCGGGGTGGCCGAGGCCGGACGCCCGTTCTCCTTGATCACCTTGGTGTTCTCCGCCTCGAACTCCATGCGGTCGATCTGCTCGCCCACCAGGAAGGTGGTGTCGCCGGGGTCGGTGATCTCGACTTTCTGCAGCATCTGGCGAACGATCACCTCGATGTGCTTGTCGTTGATCTTCACGCCCTGCAGTCGATAGACCTCCTGGATCTCGTTGATGAGATACTGGGCCAGCGCCTCGACGCCCAACACCTTGAGGATGTCGTGGGGCACCGGGTTTCCGTCCATCAGCGGGTCGCCGCGGCGGACATAGTCGCCTTCCTGCACCGAGATGTGCTTGCCCTTGGGGATCAGGTACTCGACCGGATCGCCGTCCTCGGGCACCACCAGGATGCGGCGCTTGGACTTGTAGTCCTTGCCGAACTCCACCCGACCGTCGATGTCGGAAATGATGGCGTGGTCCTTGGGCTTGCGGGCCTCGAACAGCTCGGCCACCCGCGGCAGACCGCCGGTGATGTCGCGGGTCTTCGAGGATTCGCGCGGGATGCGGGCCAGCACGTCACCGGCGTTGACCTTCTGGCCGTTCTCGACCGACAAGATCGCGTCCAGCGACATGAAGTAGCGCGCCTCCAGCCCGTTGGGCAGGGTCAGCGGCTCGCCCTTCTCGTCGCGCAGCTCGACCCGCGGACGCAGGTCGGTACCGCGCGGCTGCTGCTTCCAGTCGACCACCACCTTGCTGGCGATGCCGGTGGCCTCGTCGACCACCTCGCGCATGGACAGGCCCTCGATCAGGTCGACGTAGTGGGCCACGCCGGCACGCTCGGTGATGATCGGCAGGGTGTAGGGATCCCACTCGGCCAGCTTGGTGCCCTTGCCGGCCTTGTCGGCGTCGTCCACCAGCAGCTTGGCGCCGTAAGGAACGCGGTGGCGGGCCCGTTCGCGGCCGTTGGCGTCGATGAGCGCGACTTCGCAGTTGCGGCTCATGACGATCTTGGCGCCCGACGAGTTCACCACGACGTTCTTGTTGACGACCTGCACGGTCGAGTCCAGCGACGCCTCGATGCTCGACTGCTCGGCACCGCGCTGGGCGGCGCCGCCGATGTGGAAGGTACGCATGGTCAGCTGCGTGCCCGGCTCGCCGATGGACTGGGCGGCGATGACGCCGACAGCCTCGCCGACGTTGACGCGGGTGCCGCGGGCCAGGTCGCGGCCGTAGCAGGCGCCGCAGACGCCGTCCTTGGCGTCGCAGGTCAGCACCGAGCGGATGGCGACGGTCTCGATGCCGGCGGCCTCGATCAGCTCGACCTCGGCCTCGCCGATGATCTCGGCGGCAGGCACGATGACCTCGCCGGTGACGGGATTGACCACGTCGCGGGCGGCCGAACGGCCGAGGATGCGCTCACCCAAGGACGCGATGACCTCGCCGCCCTCGATGACAGGCGACACGGTCAGGCCGTTGGTGGTGCCGCAATCTTCCTCGCAGATGATGGCGTCCTGGGCGACATCGACCAGACGACGGGTCAGGTAGCCCGAGTTCGCCGTCTTCAGCGCGGTGTCGGCCAGACCCTTACGGGCGCCGTGGGTGGAGTTGAAGTACTCCAGCACGGTCAGGCCTTCCTTGAAGTTCGAGATGATCGGCGTCTCGATGATCTCGCC
>JBLNBU010000189.1:0-7392 GCA_050260215.1 Actinomycetota bacterium | reverse complement strand
GCGACCAGATCAAGGAATTTCTGGAGATCCTGTCGTCGCGGCCGAAGCTGCTCGAGGTGATGAAGGGCGAACTGCTGGAGATTCGCAACCAATTCGCCACCCCCGGCGCACCACCATCGAGGACGCCGAGTTCGAGGCCGACATCGAGGACCTGATCGCCCGCGAGGACATGGTGGTGACGGTGACCAACACCGGCTACATCAAGCGGGTGCCGGTTTCGGCCTACCGGGCGCAGAAGCGCGGCGGCAAGGGCCGCTCGGGCATGAACATCAAGGACGAGGATTTCCTCAGCCAGGTGTTCGTCGCCAATACCCACACGCCGGTGCTGTTCTTCTCGTCGTCGGGCATCGCCTACAAGATGAAGGTCTACCGCCTGCCGCTGGGCAACCCGCAGGCCCGCGGCAAGGCCATGGTCAACCTGCTGCCGCTGGACGAGGGCGAGACCATCTCGACGGTCATGCCGCTGCCCGAGGACGAGACCACCTGGGGCGAGCTCAACGTCATGTTCGCCACCTCGACCGGCGACGTGCGGCGCAACCTTCTGTCCGACTTCATCGACATCCGCGCCAACGGCAAGATCGCCATGAAGCTGGGCGACGCCGAGCGCCTCATCGCCGTGCAGCCGTGCAGCGCCGACGACGACGTGTTGCTGGCTACCCGCATGGGCAAGGCCATCCGCTTCCCGGTGCCCGAGGTCCGCGTGTTCAAGGGCCGCGACTCCACCGGCGTGCGCGGCATCCGGCTGGAAGGCGGCGACGAGGTCATCAGCATGACCATCCTCAAGCACGTGGATTTCGACAGCGAGACCCGCGACGCCTTCCTGCGCGGCGAGTTGCCGGCCGACCAGTCGGAGAAGATGGCGGCCGAGCAGCAGTTCATCCTGACCGTGACCGAGAACGGCTACGGCAAGCGCACCTCGGCCTACGAGTACCGCATCACCGGCCGCGGCGGCCAGGGCATCGCCAACATCGACCTGACCGACAAGAACGGGCCGGTGGTGGCGTCGTTCCCGATTGCCGACGAGGACGAGATCATGCTGGTCAGCGACGGCGGCAAGCTGATCCGCATGCCGGTCTATGACATCCGCATCGCCGGTCGCAAGACCCAGGGCGTGACCCTGCTGCGCACCGCCGAGAACGAGCGGGTGGTGTCGGCGGCGCGCCTGTGCGACCTGGCCGGGTCGGGGGAGGACGGTGCCGAGGACGGCGAAGACGAGGGCGGCGAGGCCGCGGGAGCCGAGGAATGAGCGAGCGCATCGGCCTGTATCCCGGTACCTTCGACCCGATCACCAACGGCCATCTCGACATCATCACCCGCGCGGTCAAGGTGGTCGACCGCCTGATCGTCGCGGTGGCGGTCAACGCCGGCAAGGGGCCGCTGTTCGACCTGGCCGAGCGGGTCGCCATGGTTGAGGCCGAGGTGGCCGAGATCACCGGGGCCGCCATCGAGGTGCGCCCCTTCGACAACCTGCTGGTCGACTTCGCCCGTTCGTGCGGGGCACGCCTGATCGTGCGCGGCCTGCGCGCGGTCTCGGACTTCGAATACGAATTCCAGATGGCCGGCATGAACGCCCGCCTGGCGCCCGACACGGAAACGCTGTTCCTGATGGCGTCCGAGCGCTGCCAGTTCATCTCGTCGCGCTTCGTCAAGGAAATCGGTCGCCTAGGCGGCGACATCTCGCAGTTCGTCAGCCCGCGGGTCAAGGCCCGGCTGATGGACAAGTTCGGCCACTGACGGCCTTCGCATCGCCCAACCTCGGAGGAAGCGGTGGATCTCGAAAATACCTTGTATCTCGACCTCAAGGACGGCCGCGTGGTCATCGAACTGCGTCCCGACCTGGCCCCCAACCACGTCGCCCGCATCAAGGAGCTGGCGCGCGCCGGCTTTTATGACGGGCTGAAGTTCCACCGGGTCATCGACGGCTTCATGGCCCAGACCGGTTGCCCCGACGGCAACGGCATGGGCGGTTCGGGCAAGAACCTGAAGGCCGAGTTCTCGAAGGAGCGGCACATGCGCGGCACCTGCTCGATGGCGCGTGCCTCCAGCCCCGACAGCGCCGACTCGCAGTTCTTCATCATGTTCGACGAGGCGCCGCACCTGGACGGCAAGTACAGCGTCTGGGGCCGGGTGGTCGAGGGCATGGATCACGTCGACGCCATCAAGCGGGGCAGCGCGCTGCGCAACGGCTCCGTGACCGATCCCGACATCATCGTCCGCATGCAGGTCGCTGCGGACGCCAAGGAGTGAGCCACAGTCCCATGAAGCTGCTGAAGACCCTGGCCTTCGCCGTCGCCGCACTGGTGATGGCGGCCTTCACTCCGGCCGTTGCCGCCGACGCCAATACCCTGATCCTGGAGCTGCCCGCCGGCCCGGTGACCATCCAGCTGCGCCCCGACCTGGCCCCGGTGCACGTGGCCCGCATCAAGGAGCTGGTCAAGAAAGGCTTCTATGACGGCACGCCGTTCCACCGCGTCATCGCCGGCTTCATGGCCCAGGGCGGCGACCCGACGGGCACCGGCACCGGCGGTTCCGGCGTCAAACTGCCGGCCGAGTTCTCGGGCGAGCCGTTCGTGCGCGGCGTGGTCGGCATGGCCCGCTCGGCCGATCCCAACAGCGCCGACTCGCAGTTCTTCATCATGCTGGGCTCCTCGCCCAGCCTGGACGGCCGCTATACCGTGGTCGGCCAGGTGACTGAAGGCATGGACGCGGTCGAGCGAATCAAGAAGGGCGATCCCAGCGACAACGGCATCGTGTCCAAGCCCGACAAGCTGATTCGCGCCCGCATGGCCCAGTAGGTGATGGCGGATTGACGGGGGCGGCGCACCTTTCTATGGTGGGCGCCCTTCGGCTCTGGGAGCGCGTAGCTCAGTCGGTAGAGCAACTGACTTTTAATCAGTAGGCCCTGGGTTCGAGTCCCAGCGCGCTCACCAAGATCCGTTGGAAAACAAGGGGTTGGCTGCGGCCAGCCCCTTTTTTCATCGCCTTAGCGGGGGCAGGGGCACCATGCGGTCGCCCAGGTGTTCGACGAAGCCGCGGAAATTGGCGTCGCCCTTGAGCAGGTAGTTGATCAGCGTGTCGCCCAGCTCGGCCGCCGTGGCGCGGGCACTGGCACTGCCTTGGCGGATTTCGTCCAGCAGGTTGGTGAAGCGTTCCTGCGTCCACGAGTGGGTGCCGACGATCAGGTCCAGGTCGGGGAATCCGTTGCGGCGCAGGAATTCGGTTTCACGTACGGCGTGGTCGCGAAGGGCGGCGATGAGGGCGACGCAGCGACGCTCGGCCACCTGGGGGTCGTGGGCGTCCAAGGCCGTGACGATGGCGTCGACGGCGTCGATGAAGCCGCGATGGTCGTCGTCGAACTCGGGCACGCCGACGCTCATGCTGGCTTTCCAGGCGAACTGGGGCGAACGCGACCTGTTCATCGGAACCTCCCGCAGGGGATGCGGGCCATTTTCTTCCGGTCGGAGCCCAGAGGTAAAGGCCGTATTGACCATCCGCGGCGCCTGCGGGTATTCAGCAATGGGCATAGTTCGGATGGGTGTGATGCTATGAGCGACGAGGCGGAAGAGGAAAAGGTCGTCATTCCGACGAAGGAGGAATGCCAGGCCATGGGCAAGAAGGCCTTCGACCTGGTTCAGCGTGTCCGGATCAACGGTGCCCTGCGTTGCGCCGACCAGATCGCCGACTATTTCGGTTCGGCGCCCGGCCGCTTCGGCCATGACCGCCTGAAACTGATCGAGCACCGGTGCAAGCGCGCCGACATTTCCCACGGCGCCATGTACGTCGAGCGAGGCCTGGTGTATGTCTGCTCGATCTACGAGACCGAGGTGGGCTTCACCGTCGGCTACGTGTTCAAGTGCAAGACTGCGGACTGGCAGGACCCCAACGCACTGGTGAAGTGAGCGGCGCCGGAAGGTCGGCCGCGCTTTTGCTTAAGCCGGGTGTCAACCGCAGCATTGACGCGGAGGGGCAATGGATCTGCTGGAGTTGATGGCGCCGGGGCGCGAGGAAAAGTCGCTCGACCGCCTGCAGGCCATGGTCGAGTCGTTCGAATCCGAGGACGAGGCGGAGCAGGGCGAGGCGCTGGAACGCGCCATGAATTTCTGCGAGCGCGAGTGGGGCAGCTACAAGGCCGGCATGGACCTGCTGGCGCGGCGCATGGAGGCCCGCACCCCCGACCGCGTCCACGGCGCCATGCTGTCGCTCCGCCTGCGCGAGGAGGCCGACGAGCCCGGTTCCCTGATCCGTGCCGCCCGGGCACGCCGTGCTCCGGCCCCGCTGCCGCCCGAGGTCGAACCCGACATAACCCGTCCCACGGACACCGAGCTGGCCCTGATCGAGGCTGCCGCCGGGCTGGGCGAGCCCGGCCCCGACGGCCAGTTCGACCCCTATGCGCCGCTGGCCGGCTGGATGGTTGACTGGCACGAGGTGCCCGAGCCCCTGCGCGAGGTGGTCTCGGCCGCCCTGCCGTTGCCGGTCTCGGTGGCCGAGGCGCGCGCCGAGTGCCTGCGCTGGGAGGCCCGCCTGGCCGAGATCGAGGCCGCGTTCGGCTGCGATGGCACCGGATCGCTGCCCACCGCCTGCGCGGCGCGGCGCAAGGTGGTCGAGGAACTGTGGCGGTCGCGCCAGCCGGCCCGTTCGCTGGCCGATGTGGCCGCCAGGCTGGAATACTGGGTCGGCCGGGGCGGCGACGACGGCAGCGGCTACCGGGTGCTGGCCGCCGACGTGGTCCGCCTGGCCGACAGCGGCGTACCGCTGCGTCGCGGCGACGGAACCAAGGACCGCGCCCGGCGGCTCAGGGAGCAGCACCCCGACTGGTCGCTGGCCCGCATCGGCAAGGAACTGGGCATTTCACGCCAGGCGGTGCACAAGCACCTGAAGCCGAAGCGCTGACGCTGGCGGAGGCGCGCGGGGACGGCTATGCTTGCGGCCGCAATAGCCGGAGAAGAGCCATGACCGCCGAAGACCAGCCGCCCGGGCGGCGCCGACTGCCCCGCCACGTGATCGCGGCCATCAGTGTCGGTCTCGGCTTCGCCATCGGCATGGCCCTGCTTGTGTGGCTGCCGCGCTTCGGCATGTCGCCCAAGGCCGCCGGCTTCGTCGGCCTGGTGGTGTGGATGATCTCGACCTATCCGCTGTGGGGCTTCGGGTCCGAGGGCGGAAAGAACTCTTGAGCCACGCCCATCGCTGGGCGGCCGCCATGCCGGCGGCCTTCGTCGTGCTGTGGAGCACCGGCTTCATCGGTGCCAAGTACGGCTTGCCCTATGCCGAGCCCTTCACCTTCCTGGCCCTGCGCTTCGCCCTGGTGATCGCGCTGCTGCTGCCTTTTGCCCTGGTCAGCCGGGCGCCGTGGCCGGGGTCGCCGGCCCTGGCCGGGCACGTGGCGGTGTCGGGGCTGCTGGTCCATGCCATCTACCTGGGCGGCGTCTTCGGCGCCATCCACGCCGGGGTGCCGTCGGGCCTGACAGCCCTGCTGGTCGGGCTGCAGCCGCTGCTGACCGCGGTGGTTGCCGGGCGGCTGCTGGGCGAGCAGGTCACCGGCCGGCAGTGGGGCGGGCTGCTGCTGGGCCTGGCCGGGGTGGGGCTGGTGCTGTCAACCCGGCTGACAGGGGCGTCGTTCGACGGCTTCGGCTGGGGCGGCGTGGCCGCCGCCGCCGCCGCGCTGGCCGGGATCACCGCCGGCACGCTGTACCAGAAGCGCTTTTGCACCGGCATGGACCTGCGCACCGGTACGGTGATCCAGTATGCCGCCGCCTTGGCCGCCACCCTGCCGCTGGCGGCGGCGACCGAGACCATGCACATCGCCTGGACCCCGGCCTTCATTGGCGCCATGGCCTGGCTGGTGCTGGTGCTGTCGGTGGGCGCCATCAGCCTGCTGATGACGCTGATCCGCATGGGCGAGGCCGCCCGCGTCGCCAGCCTGTTCTATCTGGTGCCGCCGGTCACCGCCCTGTTCGCCTGGCTGCTGTTCGACGAGGCCCTGGGCGCCACCGCCCTTGCCGGCATGGCGGCGGTCGCCGTCGGTGTGGCGATGGTGGTGCGCCGCTAGCCGTCCCTCTTCTTGGGGATTGCCCGCAGCCAGCCCCGCCGCGACATGCCCAGGCAGCACCAATGGCCAGGCCGGAGAGCGTACATGATCTATGAAGGCGGATGCCTGTGCGGCGCGGTACGCTACCGCGCCGAGGGCGAACCGTTGTCGGCGGGATACTGCCATTGCCGGATGTGCCAGCGCGCCGCCGGCGCCCCCGTGGTGGCCTGGGCGGCGTTCAGGCGCTCGGACTTCCGGTTCGTCAAGGGCCGGGCCGATCCGTTCCGCGCCAGCGACCGGGCGGTGCGCCGGCATTGTTCGGCCTGCGGCACCGCGCTGACCTTCGAATACGACGGGGCGCCCGACACCATCGACGTCACCATCGCCAGCCTGGATGACCCCACCGCCACCGAGCCCATTTACCAGATCTGGACTTCGTCGCGGCTGCCGTGGTTCCATCTTGAAGAGCACGGCCCCCAATTCCCAGGTGACTCTCCGGGAGGTCCGCGATAGGGCAGGGCCGTCCCGTCCAAAGGGGAGCCCGGTCATGCGTCTGGACATCGACAGGAAGCTGCTGACCTCGCTGTTGGTGATGGGGTCGGTGGTCGAGGCGCGCGACCCCTACACCGGCGGGCACCTGTGGCGGGTGGCGCAGTTCTCGCGCCTGCTGGCCGAGGACGCCGGCATGCCCACCGACCAGGTGTCCCTGGTGGCGCTGGGCGGCTTCCTGCACGACCTGGGCAAGGTGGGCGTTCCCGACGCCATCCTCAACAAGCCGGGCAAACTTACCGACGACGAATATGCGGTGATCAAGACCCACCCGGAGATCGGCAGCTCGCTGTTGTCCGAGCACCCCCTGGGCCCCTTGGCCCTGGACGCCGTGATCTTCCACCACGAGCGACCGGACGGCGCCGGTTACCCTGAGGGGCTGGCGGGAGACGAGATCCCCCTGGTCGCCCGCATCGTAGCCATTTCCGACACCTTCGATGCCATGACCAGCACCAGGCCCTATCGGCGCGGCATGGCGGTGGGCAAGGCCTGCGACCTGCTGGACGGCGAGGCGGGGCGCCAGTTCGACGCCGCGCTGTTGCCCCGCTTCCTGGGCCTGGCCCGCGCCGGACGGCTGGACCACGTGGTTGGCCACAGCCTGGACGGCGCCAGGCTGGCCGAATGCCCCTATTGCGGCCCGGTCATCCCCACCCACGGGCTCGAGGACGGCATGCTGCACCACTGCCGGCCCTGCGGCGGCGAATTCCGCCTGCACCGCAGCGGCGACGGCTGGGTGGCCGAGCCCACCGGCAACCATGCGCAACCCCAGGAGCTGCGCCCGGTCCCCGATTTCGCCCCCATTCGCGAGCTGGCGGGAC
>JBLNBU010000188.1:0-4877 GCA_050260215.1 Actinomycetota bacterium | reverse complement strand
CCACTGGTATGTGGACCTGATGCGGGAGAAGATGAAAATTCGTGACGTCGCTGTTCTGCCCTCGAGCCACCGGGATGCAGGAATCGAACCGCTGTATGAGACCTTGGGCTACAATTTCTACGGCCTCCGGGCGCCCATCGCCTATTTCGTCGATCGCTTCGTCTGCATCAGTGAAAACCGCCTGTGGTGGGAAATGCGGGGCGGGCGCGGCGATATCGTCATCGACAGGAACGGCAATATCATGCGCGCCGACGAGATCATGGGCAGATGAGCGCGCCCCCATTTCGGTCGGTATAGGTCATTTTCACCTTGAAGTGTTCGGCCTCGGCGCGATCCATGGCCAGTATACCGGCGATTGCCGCGCGGACCTGGGGGTGGCGCGGCGCGACCGAGGCCGGTAATTCAAGGCCGAATCGCCGCGCCTGGATCGCGGCATCCTCGAAAAAGTAGCGCTTCAGCGGTTCCGAGGCGGTCGAGGTTACCTTCAGCAATTGCTCGGCAGCAGAGCCGTAATCCCTCAGCGCTTCCTCGGTCTCGCCCGCCAGCAACGCGACCTTCGCTCTTGCGTGGAGCGCGCACCAATAGGAGCGGGTGACCTGGAAAGTGGTGCAGGTATCGATGACCCGCTCGCACAAATCGCGCAGCAGCGGAAGATGCCGCTTTGGGTCGGCGTCCTTCAGCAGGCACAGGATGTGGAGAAGCTGAAACGCCACGCCGTAGAAGAATTCCTTGGAGCGCAGGCAGCGCGGCCCCCAAAGCTCGATGGTCTCGGCGGCTTGCGCCAGGTTGCCGGCAAGGAGTTCGCAGTGCGCCTCGATCATGCGGGCGCAAGCGGTATAGCTGAAACCCTCGGCCGATATGGCGGCCTCGTTGGCGTGGAAGGTGGCTGTTGCGGCTGACCATTGGCTGTGCAGGGCGTCCGTAAGGGGCGAACTGCCGTAATGGATGTAGCCCAGGTCCACGTGGTTGAGGAACACCAGGGCGTGGGCGCCCAGTCGGCTGGCAATCTCGAGCGATTGCCGCCCCGCCACCTCGGCCCCCGGCGCGTCGCCCAGTGATTTCAGGGCAACGCATATGCGGTTGAGGATGTTGGCCCGCGCCCGGTCCCGCTCGTCCTGGTTCGGGAACCCAAGGCCGTCCTGCACTAGGGCCTGAGCTTCCTGAAGCAGGGTAAGGGCGCGTGCGTCCTGCCCGGTGGCGAAACGCCAGCTCGCGTGGTCGCGCAGCAAGGAGGAAAACTCCGGCCCGCAGGGGGCGAAACGGGGCAGCCTGCGTTTGCGCGAGGCGACCTCGGCGTCGAATATCTTGCACCTGGCGTCCATGGTTTCGGGCGCCGAGACTAACAGCACCAATTGGCGGATGGCCACCAACTCCTCGCGGGGGGCGATCAGCTTGCTGTGCCGCCGGATAAGGCCCCGCAAGGCGTTGCCGAAACAGACGTTCAAGTGGTTGGAGGGAAGTTCCTGCGCGGCATGCTGGCAGGCCTTGCGCAGCAAGGCCGCGTCCAGGTCCTCGGTCTGCGCGGAAACGATGACCAGCGACGGAAGATAATCGTCGGCCAATCCGGCGCGGTGCAAGCTTTCAAGCAGACCGCGGGCCTGGGTGCGGGTCAGCTTCCCGTAGCACTCCCAGAACGCTCTTTCAATCTGCTCGTGGAAAAAGCATAGGGCGTCGCTCTCGGTCTCCTCGGCGATGCCCAGGCCGACCAGTTCATCCCAGTGCTCGCGGCTTAGTCCCAACGCATCCCAATCTGCCGCGGGAACGAACCGCAAGGCGGTGAGGTGATGCAAGGGCGTCTCGATGTCCGGCCGCATCTTGACGATGCGATCCCAGCGCAGCTTCAGAACCTCCTTGAGGTCCTTGGGGGTGGAGTAAATGGCCGCATGCAGGCGGTCGATGTCCGCCACATAGACGCTATCTCCTCGGCGGGTGAGGGCGTGCTGATCGATCAGCGCGTACAGCACCTGCAGCAGATGCAGGGGGCGAGCGACCGTCCGGCTGCGCAACAGCGCGGCCAGATCTTCGTGCGCTTCGGTGAAGGGCCTTGCGTCACGCCCTTGCTCGTCGGCGAACAGGTGATCGAGAAACTCGTTGACCTGCCCCTCAGTGAGGTCCTTCAGCTCGCAGAACAGCACCTCGTCCGGCGTGGCGCCCTTCAGCGCCTTCAGGCTCTGGAGCAACTCCTTGGCAGCCGAGGCCAGCGGCAGGTCATCGGTATTGAACACGAACACGCAGGCGAGGCGGGACGCCGCGCCACGAAATGTATCAACCACTTGGGCGAGAAAGTTGACGGTGGTGGGAGGAAGGTACTGGACGTTGTCGATCACCATCCCGACGCGGTTGGCGCGGATTCCGGTCTTCACTAGCGCGAGCACTTCGTCGAAATGGTACTGCGGACGGGTGTCCGGGTCGTAGAGCAGATTGTAGAGGCCGACCTCGTTATCGTTTTTCGCCACGTCGGTGGCGCGGGAATTGGGCGGCGGGAGATCGGGCAGTCGGTAAATCTGGGCAAGCAGTTTACGGGCGAAGTGATCGAAGGTGCCGCCGTCCTTGGCGGCCCCATCGAACCGATAGAGCTCCCGTCCGCTTTCCAGCATGACCATGACGAATTCGGACGCCAACCGGCTCTTGCCGGTTCCGGACTGGCCGCTGACCACGGCAAAGACCGATGTGGCGCGGAGACTGACCAATTCCTTGAACTTGGCCCGCGCCTCGTTCACGGCGCCGCCGATCAATGGAGGGCGCAGGACCGCGCGGATTTCCATCCTGCCGAATTCGACGGTGGGCAGGGGCCGCTCGCCCTCACATACCTCAATGGTTGGCAGGGAATGCTGGCCCGGCTTGGCCGCCCGGAAATAGAACTCAACCAGGGACAAGCTGCGGGGCGCCACCGGAGTGTCGAGCGGCTCCCCAGCCTTCCCGTTCAACAGTTCGAACCCCGATGCCATGGGCTCGGCGTCGCGGACCAGTAGGCGCAACGTCCGCTCGTCGTCGATGGAGCGGTTGTGCAGGGCCATTTGTAGCCTGAGGATCGCCCCCAGCGATAGCGTCGGCCGGAACGAGGGCGAGATGGCCTCTCCGTCGTCATCGGTTCCGAGCCGCATGGGATCAATGTCGAAATCGCGGGTGAGCCTGGTTATCACCTTGATCTCGGCTGCGGTGGGCGATGCCTCGGCCAGTGGGGCAGGCATGCCGGGGAAGAATGCGCCTCCCAATGCTTCGAAATGATCCAGCACCAGGGCCTCGAGTGCCTCATCGTCGATAATCTCGACGCTGATGCCAGTGGTGTGGCTGTAACGAGCAAGATGGATGCGTGCGTTGTCGATCAGCGGGCTGTACGAAAACAGCATTAGCCGCTTGGCGCCATCGATGACAGCCATGACCAGGGTGTTCGAGACCAACTTCAACGGCACCGGAGCTCGGTGCATCTTACATTCCGCCCAAGCCCGCTCGGTCCGCGCCTGGCCCTCCGGATCGTGGCGGACCACCTCGGAAACGACATCCTTGCCGCCGTCCCAGGAGACCTTCGTTAAGCTCCACGTGCCGCCAAAGTGAAGATTTAGTAGGCGTTCGACCAACTGTTCAAAAAGGCGCCCGTCCAAGCTTCCGTCATCCCTGACAAACTTGGCCCAATTCGCCGGCGTCAAGACGTGCATCATAATTCGCAGTTATCTGTTCGTGACGTTGCATATAAGCAAATCGCCCGTTTAAATGGAAGTGCCGTTGGGCCATGAGACGTTTCGGTATGCACCATCTTTACCTCTCCCGCCCGCTCTCCGCCCCGTAGCGCTGCAGTGGCGACAGCACGTATTCGATCGGGTGCCGCGTGCCGGTCTTGACCTCGGCGGTGACCGTCATGCCGGGGGTCAGGGGCACGCGCTTGCCGTTCTCGACGGCGATGTCCCTGGCGGCCAGCGAGATGCGCAGGGGGAAGAAGTACTCCTTCTTCTGCTCGTCCTGGACGGCGTCCAGGCTGACGGTCTCGATGCGGCCGGCGACGGTGCCGTAGCGGGTGAAGGGGAAGGGGTCGAGCTTGACCATCACCTCCTGGCCGGGCTCGACGAAGCCGATGTCCTTGTTGGGCAGGCGGGCTTCGACTTCCAGGACGGCGTCCTTGGGGACCACCACCACCAGTTTCTGCGCAGGCTGGACCACGCCGCCGACGGTGTGGACGTCCAGCTGCTGGGCGACGCCGTCGACCGGGGCGACCAGGCGTTGCACCGCCAGGCGGTCGCGGGCCTTGGCCAGGTCCTGGGCGGTCGATGCCGTCTTGGCTTCCGATTCGGCCAGGCTGGCGCGGGTGTCGCGCTCGAACTCGTCCTTCGCCTGGTCGCGCTGGCTTTTCAAGGACTCGATGGCGGCGCGGGTTTCGGCCAGCTTGGAGCGCTGCACCGCCTGGTTGCCGCGGGCGTCCTCGAGCTCCTGCTCGGAGCGCGACTTTTCCAGCTCGGAGCCCAGGCCCTGGGCGGCCAGCTCCTGGCGCCGGCGGGTGCGGTCGAGGATCTTGGCCTCGCCGGCGGTCAGCCGCGCGATCTCTGCCTCGATGGTGCGCAGCTCGGCCTGCTTGCGGGCGATCTCGGCGTCGTTGGCGGCCAGCTTCGACTTCAGGCCCGCCGCCTGGGCAAGGGTGCGACTGCGCGCCCGCTCGGCCACGGTGGCGGGCAGGTCGGCGGGGACGGCGAAGGCGGCGGCCGGGTCGGGGGTCAGCAGGGCCTTGAGCCGCGCCGCGTCGGCGCGGGCAGAGTTCCACTCGCTCTCGAACTTGCCCACGTCGGCCGCCGCCCCCAGCGCCTCCAGCTCGATCAGCACCTGGCCGGCGGTGACCGGCTGGCCGTCCTGGACGGCGATGGCCTTGACGATCGAGGTCTCGATCGGCT
>JBLNBU010000187.1:0-17228 GCA_050260215.1 Actinomycetota bacterium | reverse complement strand
CCTTGGCGTGGGGCACAATGCGGGCCGCCATGCGCAACGATCTGCTCGACGCCTTCCCCCGCCTGGGACGCCTGGATCCCCAGGCCGCCCGCACCCTGGATGCGGCGGCCCGCGTCCTTGCCATCCCCGCCGGCACCGTGCTGTTCCAGGACGGCGCCGAATGCGCCAGCTACGTGCTGGTGGCCGAGGGCTCGGTGCGGGTGCAGAAGGTCTCGGAGAGCGGCCGCGAGATCGTGCTCTACCGGGTCGAGCGCGGCCAGTCCTGCGTACTGACCACCAACTGCCTGATCGCCCACGACAGCTATTCGGCCGAAGGGATCGCCGAAACCGATGTCACCGCCCTGGTGCTGCCGGCGGCCACCTTCCGTACCCTGCTGGCGCAGTCGGAGGAATTCCGCGACTTTGTCTTTTCGGCCTACGCCACCCGCATCGAGGAACTGCTGCTGCTGATCGAGGAAGTGGCGTTCGGGCGCATCGACGTCCGCCTTGCCGCCTGGCTGGCCGGTCGCGCCGACGCGGGCGAGATCCGCGCCACCCACCAGGAAATCGCCGTCGAGCTGGGCACCGCCCGCGAGGTGGTGTCGCGCCAGTTGAAGGACTTCGAGCGCCGCGGCTGGGTCGCCCTGCACCGCGGCCGGGTGGTCGTCGCCGACGCCGGCGCGCTGGGGCGCCTGGTCGACAGGTGAGAATTGGACACTGTGTGACTTGGTCACAGTGCAAAGGCCCCGCGGTGTGGTTGGATGCGCTCATTCGAGATCCAACCATCTCTTGGGGAGCCTTAAGACCCATGACCAAGAACGTCGGCGGCATCGACCGCATCCTTCGCCTGATCGTCGGCATCGCCCTGATCGCCCTGGCCGCCACCGGCACCGTGGGTGTGTGGGGCTATATCGGCGTGGTGCCGCTGCTGACCGCGGCCATCGGCTGGTGCCCGGCCTACCTGCCGCTCGGCATCAAGACCTGCAAGTCGTAACATCCCGGTCGTGATGTCCGGAGGGGCCCCGAAACGGGGCCCCTTCCTTTTGCGGGCCGGCGGTCGCATCTCGAAGGGATGGACGCCGACACGCTTTCCTCCCTTCGCCTGGCCAACCCGGCCGATGAGACGGCCGTCGCCGAACGGCTGACCGTGCTGGCCCGCCTGCCCGAGGACGCCGCCGCCCGCATCCAGGCCACCGCACTGCGCCTGGTGGACGGCGTGCGCGCCCACCGCCCCCGCCTGGGCGACCTCGACACCCTGCTGGCCGAGTACCGGCTGTCCAGCCGTGAGGGCGTGGTGCTGATGTGCCTGGCCGAGGCGTTGCTGCGCATCCCCGACGCCGCCACCGCCGACCGGCTGATCCGTGACAAGATCGGCTCGGCCGACTGGGAGAGGCATCTGGGCCACAGCCCGTCGGCCTTCGTCAACGCGTCGACCTGGGCGCTGATGCTGACCGGACGGCTGTTGCGCGTCGACGCCCCCGCCGACGGGCCCGTGGGCGCGGCGCGGCGCCTGGTCGCCAAGGCGGGCGAGCCGGTGGTGCGCGAGGCGCTGGCCCAGGCCATGCGGGTTCTGGGCCGCCAGTTCGTCATGGGCCGCACCATCGCCGAGGCCCTGGAGCGGGCCTGCGGCCAGGAGCGGCGCGGCTTCCGCCATTCCTTCGACATGCTGGGCGAGGCGGCGCGGACCCAAGCCGATGCCGAGCGCCATTTCCACGCCTATGCCGAGGCCATCGAAGCGGTGGGCGCCGCCTCGGCCGGCCGCGGGCCGGTCGAGGGACCGGGGATCTCGGTCAAGCTTTCGGCCATCCATCCGCGGGTCGAGCCCAGCCAGATCGAGCGGGTGCGCGCCGAACTGGTGCCCAGGCTGGCCGAACTGTGCCGCCTGGCCCGCGGTGTCAACATCGGGTTGACGGTCGACGCCGAGGAGGCAGACCGCCTGGAACCCAGCCTGGCCGCCATCGGCGCCATGCTCGACGATCCCGGCCTCGACGGCTGGGAGGGGTTCGGGCTGGCGGTGCAGGCCTACCAGAAGCGGGCGCTGGCGCTGGTCGACTGGCTGCTGGCCCGCTCGCGTCGGCGCCTGATGGTGCGCCTGGTCAAGGGTGCCTATTGGGACACCGAGATCAAGCGGGCCCAGGAACGGGGCCTCGCCGGCTATCCGGTGTTCACCCGCAAGCTTGCCACCGACGTCTCGTGGCTGGCCTGCGCGCGGGCACTGCTGGCGGCGGGTACGGCGGTGTACCCGCAATTCGCCACCCACAACGCCTACAGCTGCGCCGCGGTCATCGACATGGCCGCGGGCCGCACCGACTGGGAGTTCCAACGCCTGCACGGCATGGGCGAGGCGCTATACGCCCAGTTGGTCCCCGACCACCCCTGCCGCACTTATGCGCCCGTGGGCAGCCACGAGGAACTGCTGCCCTATCTGGTCCGCCGCCTGCTGGAAAACGGCGCCAACACCTCGTTCGTCAACCGGCTGGCCGATGCGGCGGTGCCGCCCGCGCGCATTGTCGCCGACCCGGTCGCCGCCCTTGCCGCCCTGCCGGTGAAGCCGGAACCCTGCATCCCGCTGCCGCGTGACCTGTTCGCCCCCGAGCGGGTCAACTCGGCCGGCGTCGACTTCGCCGACGGTGCGTCGGTGGCCGCCCTCCAGGCGGCGGTGGAGTCGGCACTGTCGCACCACTGGACCGCCGCCCCCCTGGTCGGTGGCCACGAAATCCTGGCCGCCGCCCCCGAGCCGGTGCGCGACCCCGCCGACCGGCGCCGCGTGGTCGGCCATGTGCGCCCCGCCACCGAGGCCGATGTCCACCGCGCTGTCAACGCTGCGGTTGACGCGCAAAAGCCCTGGGATCGTGCCGGTGCCGATGCCAGGGCGGCGGCATTGGAGCGGGCCGCCGACCTGTACCAGGCGGCCCTGCCCACCCTGGTCGGGCTGCTGGTGCGCGAGGCCGGCAAGACCCTGGTGGACTCGGTCGCCGAGGTGCGCGAGGCGGTCGACCTGCTGCGCCACTACGCGGCGCAGGCGCGACGGCGCTTCGCCCCGCGGACGCTGCCCGGGGTAGTCGGCGAGGCCAACACGCTTTCCCTGCACGGCCGCGGCGTCTTTGCCTGCATCAGCCCGTGGAACTTCCCGCTGGCCATCTTCACCGGGCAGGTGGCCGCCGCCCTGGCCGCCGGCAACGCGGTGGTGGCCAAGCCCGCCCCGCAGACGCCCCTGGTGGCGGCCGAGGCCGTGGGTCTGCTGCACCGGGCGGGCATCCCGGGCCCCGCGCTGTCCCTGGTTCCCGGCGGCCCCGCGGTGGGGGAAATGCTGGTCGGGCACGCGCAGGTGGCCGGCGTCGCCTTCACCGGCTCGACCGCCACCGCGCGCGCCATCAACCGTGGCCTGGCCCGGCGCGACGGGCCCATCGCCGCCTTGGTCGCCGAGACCGGCGGCGTCAACGCCATGATCGTCGACTCGTCGGCCCTGCCCGAGCAGGTGGTCGCCGACGTGGTCGACAGCGCCTTCCGCTCGGCCGGTCAGCGCTGCTCGGCGCTGCGGCTGCTCCTGGTCCAGACGCAAGCTTGGGACAAGGTCACCGCCATGCTGGACGGCGCGGCGCGTGAACTGGCCATCGGCGATCCGGGCCTGCCGTCCACCGACGTCGGCCCGGTGATCGATCCGGCGGCGCAGGCCCGCCTGGCCGCCCATCGCCTGGGCCGGCCGCTGTTCGAGTGCCGCCTGCCGCCCGAGACCGCCCACGGCACCTTCGTCGCCCCGCGGGCCTTCGTGCTCGACCGCCCCGACGACCTGGCAGCCGAAGTGTTCGGCCCCATCCTCCACCTTTGCCGATTCGACGCCGACCACCTGGGCGACGCGGTCGATGCGGTGGCGGCGACCGGCTACGGCTTGACGCTGGGCATCCATTCCCGCATTGACGCCACCGTGGCAGCCGTGCGGTCCCGTCTTGCCGTGGGCAACACCTACGTCAACCGCTCCATGATCGGCGCGACCGTCGGCGCCCAGCCCTTCGGCGGTGAAGGCCTGTCGGGAACGGGGCCCAAGGCCGGCGGTCCCGACACCCTGCTGCGCTTCGCCACCGAACGCTGCACCACCGTCAACCTGTCCGCCGCCGGTGGCGACCCGGCCCTGTTCAGCCTCGGCGGCGATTGACCCAGGCCCCCAGCGGATGTATGTTCGCCCCGGCTCCGCCACCCACATCTAGCCCAGCCAATTTCATTGCCCATGCGCAACGGTGTGTTGCGTAGCCGAAACGTATTCGTTCCGGATACGTTATCGTCCTTGTTTCCCCTCAGCCGGGCGGAAGGACAGGAGTCTGGGCTCAAATTCGGCCACTAAGCTTCGCCCACAACAGCCTCAACGGCGCCGTCTGCGGCCTGGCTACCCGGGCGTCGAACGGATCGAAGCCCGATATGGCCAACGTATGCAGATGCACGCGGGCCAGCACCGCCGGCAGCAGGGCCGGCAGCCCCTGTCCCGGACGGGTTCCGCGCACCGCATTCAGGTGCTCCTGGGCCCGTTCCGCCACCCTGCGGACGGCACCGATCAGGGCCTGTTTGGGCGCGCGGCCGGCTTGGACGGCGGCCACGTCGGTGCCGAATTCCAGTAAAACTGCGGCCGGCAGCGTCAACCGGCCGGTTGACAACGCGAATGGCAAGGCCCGCAGCTGGCCGACCAAGGACCACGCGACGCCCACCGGACGGGCCGCGTCGCTGTTGGTACCCAGCACCCGCAACGCAAGTTCGACCAGGCTCGCCGAGGTGGCGTCGGCATAGTCCTCGGCCGCCGCCAGATCGGCGGGTGGGTCGGGCCGCAGGTCCAGCTCGCGGGCGGCCAGCAGCCGCTCGAACGGCTCAATGGGCAGGTCGTGGGCGCGGATCAGCCCGGCCAGGGGGCCGGCAATGGGGTGTCCCCGCTCGGTGCCGCCGGCGCGGGCCTCGGCGATGACGTCGCGCCACCACTGCAGGCGGATCAGGCCGGCCATGGGCTCGCGCACCTGCTCGCGCACCCGGGCGACCTCCAGGTTGAAGGCGTACAGGACCATCAGCCCGTCACGCGGGCCCGGCGGCGCGAACAGGGCGGTGGCATAGCGCTCGCGGTCGAAGCGGCGCACGTGCTCCGCGGCATGGGAGGCGGGGGCATCGGCGGGCATGGCGGCGGGGTTTCCCCTGGCAGGCGCGAAATGGGCGTGTCATATATAGACCCCTTCTTCGCGCCGCACCAATCCGAGGAGCGTTCGTTGTCCCGCGCCGCAGCCATGGCCGCCCCCAGCAAGACCGCGAACCAAGAGAACTTCCCCGTCGCCTCGGTGCTGCTGCCCGCCCATCTGCGCGGCACGGTGATGGCCTATTACCACTGCGCCCGCCACGCCGACGACATCGCCGACAGCCCCACCCTGTCGCCCGAAGAAAAGATCGCCCGCCTCGACGCGATCGATGCCGCCCTGCTTGACGGCGCCGACGCCGGCCCCGATGTCGGCAACGCACTGGCCTACCGCCAGGCCGTGGGCGCCGATCCCCAGCTCCTCAAGCACGCGTCCGAGCTGTTGCAGGCCTTCCGCCGGGACGCGGTCACCGACCACTGCCGCGACTGGGGCGACCTGATGACCTATTGCCGCTTCTCGGCGGCCCCGGTCGGGCGCTTCCTGCTCGACCTCCACGGCGAGGACCGGTCCACCTGGCCCGCCGGCGACGCCCTGTGCGCGGCACTTCAGGTGCTCAACCACCTGCAGGACTGCGGCAAGGACTGGAAGGCCCTGGCACGGGTCTACATTCCGCGCGACTGGCTGTTCGGCGCCGGCCTGTCCAACCAGGTCCTGGGCGGCGGTCGCACCCCGCCCGAACTGCGCCGCGTCCTCGACATGACGCTGGACGCCACCGACGGGCTGATCGAGTTGGCCCGCCCCCTGCCCGGCCAGATCAAGAGCCGCCACCTGCGCATGGAGGTGGCCGTCATCCTGCGCGTCGCCGACCGCCTGTCCGAACTGCTGCGCGCCGGCGACCCGCTGGCAACGTCGATCAAGCTGGGGCCGCTCGACTATCTGGCTGCCTTCGCCGGCGGCATGATTTCGGGCTTCCCCCGGCCGTGAAGGGGACACTGCACGTCGTCGGCGCCGGCCTTGCCGGGCTGGCCTGCGCGGTGGCGGCCGCCCGTGCCGGCGTCCGCGTCGCCGTTCACGAGGCGGCCGGACATGCCGGCGGCCGTTGCCGTTCGTTCCGCGACGCCCGCCTGGACCGGGTGATCGACAACGGCACCCACCTGGTGCTGGGGGCCAACCGGACCGCACTGGCCTATGCCCGCGCCATCGGTGGCGACGAGGCCATGGTACCGGCCCCGCCCGCCTTCCCCTTCCTCGACCTCGGCACCGGCAAGTCATGGGTGGTCCAGGCCAACCGGCTGCCGGTGGGCGTGCTGGAACTGTTCGCCGCGCTCGGCCTGCCGTGGACGCCCGAGGCCGAAACCGTCGCCATGCGGCTGGGTCCCACCCGCTCATACAAGGGGACCTGGCTGCCGCTGTGCGAGGCGATCATGAACACCCCGCCCGAGGACGCCTCGGCGCGGATGTTCGCCCGCGTGCTGCGCCGGGTGCTGCTGCGCGGGCCCAAGGCCCTGACGCCCTGGCTGTTCCCCGCCGGCCTGTCCAGCGCCTTCGTCGCCCCGGCCGTCGCCACCCTGGGGGCGTTCGGCGCCGAAATGCGCACCGGGCGGCGCCTGCTGGCCGCCGGCCGCGACGCCCTGGTGTTCGACGACACCACCCAGGCGCTGTCGCCCAACGACCGGGTGGTGCTGGCGCTGCCGCCCTGGGCCATCGCCTCGGTGCTGCCTGGCGAGGTGCCGGCCATGCCGACGCGCGCCATCGTCAACGCTCATTTCCTGGTCGGCGAAGGCACCTGCCTGCCCGGCGGCAAGCCGTTCCTGGCGCTGTCGGGGGGCACCTCGCAGTGGCTGTCGCTGCGCGAGGACGTGATCTCGGTGACCGTCTCGGCCGCCGACGCCCTGGCCGACCGCCCGGCAGACGACATCGCCGCCCTGCTGTGGGCCGAGGTGGCCCGCGTGCTGGGCCGCCCCGGCTCGCCCCAGCCGCCGGTGCGCATCCTGAAGGAACGCCGCGCCACCCTGGCCCACACCCCGCAGGCGGTGGCCCGCCGGCCCGGCCACGCCACCCGCCATCCGAACCTATTCCTTGCGGGCGACTGGATCGAATCCCCGTGGCCCTGTACCATCGAGGCGGCCATCACCAGCGGCCTGGAGGCCGCCCGTCTGGCAGTGGGCGACCGGACACTGTCCTTCGCGCCCTAAAAGGGGGAAATGCCCTCTTCACAAGTGGTACGTCCCATCCTATCTTTGTCAGCGGATTTAGACCGTTTCCAAACGCACCGGCAAATCATTGACGAGGTTGATCATGGCATTCGAGCTTCCGCCCCTGCCCTTCGCCAACGACGCGCTCGAGCCCTATGTCTCGGCGCGCACCCTCGAGTTCCACCACGGCAAGCACCACGCGGCCTATGTCACCAACCTCAACAACCTGACCAAGGACACCGCCCTGGCGAGCCAGTCCCTTGAAGAGGTGATCAAGGCCGCAAGCGCCGACCTGCCGGCCAAGCAGGGCATCTTCAACAACGCCGCCCAGGTGTGGAACCACACCTTCTTCTGGAACTGCATGAAGAAGGGCGGCGGCGGCAAGCCGGGCGGCAAGCTGGCGGCGCGCATCGACGCCGATCTCGGCGGCTTCGACAAGTTCAAGGAGGACTTCAAGAACGCCGCCGTCACCCAGTTCGGCTCCGGTTGGGCCTGGCTGGTCGAATCGAACGGCAAGCTCGAGATCATGAAGACCGCCAACGCCGACCTGCCCATGGCCCACGGCAAGAAGGCGCTGCTGACCGTCGACGTGTGGGAACACGCCTACTATCTCGACTACCAGAACCGCCGCCCCGACTTCGTCCAGGCCTTCCTGGACAACCTGGTCAACTGGGACTTCGTCGCGGCCAATCTGGGCTAGGACGCGTAGACCCGGCGGGACGCTCCCGGCGTCCCCGAAGGACATGAACGGCCCCCTGCCCCTTGCGGGCGGGGGGCTTTTTCATGCCTGCTGCATGCCCATTTTTTAGCCACACCTACCCACGACCCACCCATGCACAATTTGCGGGCACCTGTCGACGGTTGCGGATGGTAGTACTAACCCGCTTGGACTATATCGAACAGACAGGTGGCAGATGCTCGGACGGTTCACGATCCCGCACAAATTGGGGCTGGTGTCGGCGCTGATGATCATCCCGATCGGGCTGCTGCTGACCCAGATGATGTCCGAGAAGAACGTGGCCATCGACTTTGCCGCCAAGGAGCGTCTGGGCAACGGCGTGCTGCACCGCATCGCCGACGCTGAACACGGGCTGTCGCGGGCGCGGCTGGGCGCCGGCACCCTGGCCCAGGCGGCAGCGGGCCTCAGTCAGGTGGCCGCACTCGATACCGCCCTGGCCGAGACCCTGAAGGCCGCCGACCAGGCCCAGGCGCTGGCTGCATCCGCGGCCGGCGCCAGCGGCCGCGACATGGCCGAGGCCACCCGCGCCCTGGCGGCCCAGGTGGGCGACACTTCGAACCTGATCCTCGATCCCGACCTCGATTCGTACTACGTGATGGACGCGGTGGTGGTGCGCCTGCCCGAGATCGGCCAGCGCCTGGCCGAGATGGCCGAGGGCCTGGCTGCCGCCGCCGAGCGCGGCAGCGTCGACACCGACGCCCGCATCGCCTATTTCCTGGCCGAGGGCGCCATCCGCAGCAACCTGCAGGCGGTGCAGTCTGGCCTGCAGGTGGCCTTCCGCGAGAACCCGGCCGGTAACCTGAAGCCCCGGTTGGCGGCGTCCGTGGACCAGTTGGGCCGCACCCTGGCCGCCGTGCTCGACCTTTACCGCACCGGCATGCTGGGCGCCGAGGGACCCAAGCTGGCCCGCGGCGACATCCTGTCGGCCGCCGCCACGGCCGAGGACCAGCTGCACGGCCTGCGCAAGGCCGCCGGCGCCGAGCTCGACCTGCTGCTCGACAACCGCATCAGTGGCTTCGAGCGATCGAAAACCGCCAGCCTGGCCACCTCGATCATCGCGGTGATCGCCAGCTTCGCCGCCATCCTGGCCTTCACCGTGCGCTTCGTCACCCGCCCGCTGGGCCAGATGACCGGCGCCATGAGCGAACTGGCCGGCGGGCGCCTGGACACCCCCCTGCCCGCGGCCACCGGCAACGACGAGATCGCCCGCATGGCCCGTGCACTGACCGTGTTCCGCGACAGCCTGGCCGAGGTCGGCCGGCTGCAGGCCGAGCGCGAGGCCATGGAACGCGAGGCCGCCGGCCGCCGCGCCGTGCTGCTGGCCCAGCTGGCGTCGCGCCTCAACGACGACATCCAGGGCGTCGCCTCCGACGTCGCCACCGCGTCGCAGGACATGCAGGTGCGCGCCAAGCAGCTGGCCGACAACGCCCACGCGGTCGCCGCCGAAGCCGGCGGGGCCGCCAATGCCTCGGAGCGCGCCAGCGCCCATGTGGAAACGGTAGCCTCGGCCACAGTCCAGTTGCAGCAGTCCATCGCCGAGATCGGCCGCGAGGTCACCCAGTCGGCCGCAATCGCCGCCGGCGCCGCCACCCAGGCCGAGCACACCAACCAGCTGGTCCAGGGCCTGTCCGATGCCGCCGCCCGCATCGGCGCGGTGGTGCAGTTGATCAACGACATCGCCTCCCAGACCAACCTGCTGGCGTTGAACGCCACCATCGAGGCGGCGCGTGCCGGCGAGGCGGGCAAGGGCTTTGCCGTGGTCGCCGGCGAGGTCAAGACCCTGGCCAACCAGACCGCCCGGGCCACCGAGGAAATCAGCCAGCAGGTCGCCACGGTGCAGTCGGCCACCCGCGACGCGGTGGCGGCCATCGGCGGCATTCGCGACACCATCGAGCGCATCAACGGCATCGCTACCACCATCTCGGCCGCCGTCGACCAGCAGGATGGGGCGGCCCGCAGCATCGTCACCAGCATCGCCGAGGCTGCCGCCGGCTCGCGCCAGGTGACCGACCACGTCCGTCACGTGGACCAGGCCGCCAGCGGCTCGCGCGCCGCCGCCGAAGACGTCGCCGCCATGGCGGTGCAGCTGACCTCGCGGGCGGCATCGCTGCGCGGCCAGGTGGTCGCCTTCATCAAGGGCATTGACTAAGGCAGGCGTCCGACCGGGTTAGGATGCCCTCGCCGAAAGTACGCACGCTTTCAGGTCGGCCGAGGCATCGCCACGTAACAGGGACATCCGTTGCGGAGGTCTCGTCATGGACGTCGTTCCCCTGCTGGCCCGCCTCGGGCTGGCCGCGCCCGTCGGCGACATGCCGGTGCGTTCCCCCGTGCACGGCGCCGAGATCGCCCGCGTCGCCCCCGGCGACCCCGCCGCCGCCGTCGCCCGTGCCGAGGACGCGTTCCGCCAGTGGCGCCAGGTGCCTGCGCCCCGCCGCGGCGAGCTGGTCCGCCTGCTGGGCGAAGAGCTGCGCCGCGCCAGGGACGACCTGGGCCTGCTGGTCACCGTCGAGGCCGGCAAGATCATCCAGGAGGGCCTGGGCGAGGTGCAGGAGATGATCGACATCTGCGACTTCGCCGTCGGACTGTCCCGCCAGCTCCACGGCCTCACCATCGCCTCGGAGCGGGCGCATCACCGCATGATGGAGACCTGGCACCCGCTGGGGGTGGTGGGCGTGATCACCGCCTTCAACTTCCCCGTGGCGGTGTGGGCATGGAACGCCGCGCTGGCCCTGGTGTGCGGCGACGCGGTGGTATGGAAGCCGTCCGAGAAGACGCCGCTCAGCGCCCTGGCCTGCCAGGCCCTGTTCGAGCGCGCCGCCCGGCGCTTCGGCGGCGTCCCCGACGGCCTGGTCGAGGTGCTGGTGGGCGGCCGTGACGCCGCCCGCGCCTTGGCCGAGGATCCCCGGGTGGCGCTGTTCTCGGCCACCGGATCGACCGCCATGGGCCGGGAGCTGGCCCCGCTGGTGGCGGCGCGCCTGGGGCGCTCGCTGCTGGAACTGGGCGGCAACAACGCCGCCGTGGTCTGCCCGTCGGCCGACCTGGAGCTGACCGTGCGCGCCGCCGTGTTCGCCGCCGCCGGCACCGCCGGGCAGCGCTGCACCACCCTGCGGCGCCTGTTGGTCCACCACACCCTGGTCGAACGCATGGCCGAACGCCTGGGCGCCGCCTTCGCCCGCCTGCGGGTCGGCGACCCGCGCCGGCCGCAGACGGCGGTGGGCCCGCTGATCGACGGGGCGGCCTCGGCGGCCATGGAAGCGGCACTGGCCAAGGCCCGGGCCGAAGGCGGCGCGGTGACCGGAGGCGAGCGCCTGGCGGTGGGCGGCTGGCCCGACGCCTTCTATCATCGCCCGGCGGTGGTGCGCATGCCGGCGCAGACGGCGGTGGTGTGCCGCGAGACCTTCGTGCCCATCCTCTACGTGGTGCCCTGGTACGACCTGGACGAGGCCATCGCCATCAACAATGCCGTCGCCCACGGGCTGTCGTCGTCCATCTTCACCACCGATGTGCGCGAGGCCGAGGCGTTCATCGCCGGCAGCGATTGCGGCATCGCCAACGTCAACATCGGCCCGTCCGGGGCAGAAATCGGCGGTGCGTTCGGCGGCGAGAAGGACACCGGCGGCGGCCGCGAATCGGGGTCGGACGCGTGGAAGGCCTATATGCGCCGGGCCACCAACACCATCAACTACGGTCGCGACCTACCCCTGGCGCAAGGCATAGACTTCCCCGCCGATTGACCGGGGTTGCCCAACCCATGGGCGGTGCGGCACAGTGGTCGCGGGGGAATGGGAGGGCGACCGCCATGAACGCACCGGCAAACCGGACCGCCGATTCCGACTTGGTGGCGTTGCCACCGGGCGCGGCGATCTTCACCCAGGGCGAAAGCGCCGACAGCGCCTACCTGCTGCAAAGCGGCATGGTGTCGATCCGCCAAGTCGCCGGCGGCCAGGCGGTCGAGCTGGACGTGATCCAGCCCGGCGAAGTCTTCGGCGAGATGGCGGTGCTCGACGGATCCAACCGCACCGCCAGCGCGGTGGCGGTCGAGCAGTCGGTGGCGCTGCGCATCTCGGCGGCCCGCTTCAACGCGCTTCTCGGCGGGGCCGATCCGTTCCTGTCGGGCCTGGTGGTCAAATTCATCAAGGACATCCGCGCCTGCTACCGCGCCTTCCTGCGCCGGCCGCGGTCGTTGCGCGACCATCTGCGGCAGATGCGCGCGCTGGGCGACAACGTGCGCCGCTTCGCCGCCAAGATCGAGGACCACCCGGCCTCGCCCGAGCTGCTGGCCGGCATCGCCCGCATGGACGCCGAGATCGAACGGCTGATGCGCGTGGCCGAGACCTGCCCCGACAAGCGCCACGACATCCTGCTGGACGAAGACGAGGACCGCGGCCTGACCGTCAAGGCGGTGCTGGGCAGCGAAGCCCGGCGCGAGGTGCGTGAGACGCGCTAACCCCTACTTCAGCGTCTCCACCGTCACGCTTTCGCGCGGCGGCACCACCCCGCCGGAGGCGGCGACCGGCGGCGGCGGTTCTTCCGCCGGCTGGCGGGCGACAAAGACCGGCTGGGCCGCAGGTGCCGGCTGCTGGGCCATGGTGCGGCCCTGCTCGCGGCTCTTCTCCACTTCCTTGACGGTATAGGCGACCAGGTCGGGCACCCCGCAGGCGGACAGCGCCAGCGGCAGCAGCAGCACGGCAAGCAGGCGGGTCGAGGTCATGGTTCGGCATCCCGGCAGGGTTTCATTCGAGCGCGGACCCTACACCGCCGCGCCGCTCCGCCTCAAGAGTCGCTTTTCGCCAGCTAGACCATGTTCCGTTGCGCGGAACATGGTTAGGCTACGCCGCAATGGCGGGGGGCACCGGTCCCTCAAACATCCAGCGGCAGGGCCAGCGGGCCCACATCCCCCGTCGCGCCCAGGGCCTGGTCGATGCCGCGGCCGGCATCGGCGACCTCGGCCGACAGGCGGTCCAGCTCGCCGTCCTTGCCCTTGTCCTGCTGGGCGCGGCGACGCTGCTGCTCGACCAGGCTGCGGGCCTGGGCGAACAGGCCGCGCACCTCGGCGGCGAACTTGTGGTCGGCATCCAGCTCTGCCCCGCGCCGCTCGATCTCGGCCGCCTGGGCCTTGATCTTGTCGATGCCGGTGGCGGCCTCGGACTCAGCCGGCGGCTGCGGGGCACCGCCTGCGGCGGCGTATTCCTTGGCAGCGGCCGCCAGCTCGCGGGCAATGCGGGCGGCGGCGCGCGCCACCTGCTTGGGGTCGCCGCCCATCTGGCGCAGCATCTGCAGTTCCTGCTTGAGCCGCTCGACCTTGGCCGCCGCCTGGGCGCGGCGCTGGCTGCGCAATTGCGCGGTGGCGTCCTTCATGTTGCCCAGCGCGGCCTGCGCCTGGGCTACCCGCGGATCACCCTTGGCCTTGTCGAGCAGATCCTTGATCGCCGCATCGGCCTGCTTCTTCGCCGCCATCATTTTCTGGGCGATCCCCGAAGCCGAGGTGTCGATCCCATCCACCATGACGCGTCCTCCGTTCTGGAAACCGCGACCTGCAGGATAGCATGGAAAGGGTGAATTTTGTGCAACCATCCCCCCCTCCCGGCGCGAGAGGGGCCGCGCGCAACGAAAAACCCCCGGACCTCGCGGCCCGGGGGTCTGTCCTTGGCGGCCGGAAACGGCGGGCGGTTAGCGGCGCACGATGCCCTTGCCGGCGTAGCGGGCGGCCGCGCCCAGCTGTTCCTCGATGCGGATCAGCTGGTTGTACTTGGCCAGGCGGTCCGAGCGCGACAGCGAGCCGGTCTTGATCTGGCCGCAGTTGGTGGCGACCGCCAGGTCGGCGATGGTCGAGTCCTCGGTCTCGCCCGAGCGATGGCTCATCACCGCGGTGTAGCCGGCCTTGTGGGCCATGTCGACGGCTTCCAGGGTCTCGGACAGGGAGCCGATCTGGTTGACCTTGACCAGGATCGAGTTGGCCAGGCCCTTGTCGATGCCCATGGCCAGGCGCTCGGGGTTGGTGACGAACAGGTCGTCGCCGACCAGCTGGACCTTGGCGCCCAGGGCGTCGGTCAGCAGGCTCCAGCCCTCGATGTCGTCCTCGGCGCAGCCGTCCTCGATGGAGATGATCGGGTAGTTGGCGACCAACTTGGAGTAGAACTTGACCAGGCCCTTCTGGTCGAAGGTCTTCTTGGCACCTTCCATGACGTACTTGCCGTCCTTGAAGAACTCGGACGAGGCGCAGTCGAGCGCCAGCATCACGTCCTCGCCCGGCTTGTAGCCGGCCTTCTCGATGGACTGCATGATGAAGTCGAGTGCCGCCTCGGCCGACTTCAGGTTGGGGGCGAAGCCACCCTCGTCACCGACGTTGGTGTTGTGGCCGGCGGCCTTCAGCTGCCCCTTCAGCGCGGCGAACACCTCGGCGCCCATGCGGATGGCGTCGGCGCAGCTGGGCGCGCCCACCGGCATGATCATGAATTCCTGGATGTCGATCGGGTTGTCGGCGTGCGCCCCGCCGTTGATGATGTTCATCATCGGCACCGGCAGGATGGAGGCGAACGCTCCGCCCACATAGCGGTACAGCGGCAGGCCGGCCTCGTCGGCGGCGGCCTTGGCCACGGCCAGCGACACGCCCAGGATGGCGTTGGCGCCCAGGCGGCTCTTGTTGGGGGTGCCGTCCAGGTCGATCATGGTCTTGTCGATGACCACCTGGTCGTCGGCGTCCATGCCGGACAGGGCGTCATAGATCTCGCCGTTGACGGCGTCGATGGCCTTCAGCACGCCCTTGCCGCCGAAGCGCTTCTTGTCGCCGTCGCGCAGCTCGACGGCTTCGTGCACGCCGGTCGAGGCGCCCGACGGCACCGCGGCGCGGCCCATGGTGCCGCTTTCCAGCACCACGTCGACCTCGACGGTGGGATTGCCGCGCGAGTCCAGGATTTCGCGGGCGTGGATGTCGATGATTGCGGTCATGTTGGTTCTCCCCTGACTTCTAACGGTCTGTCACGGTGATGGGACGTGCCTTCGCCGCCCGGTCGAAGACCTGCAAGGTGGCGATCAACTCGGGCATGTCGGCGAGCGGGATCATGTTGGGCCCGTCGGACGGGGCCTTGTCGGGATCGGGATGGCATTCGATGAACACCGCGGCCACCCCCACCGCCACCGCGGCGCGGGCCAGCACGGGCGCGAAGCGGCGGTCGCCGCCGGACGACGCCCCCTGCCCGCCCGGGCTTTGCACCGCGTGGGTGGCGTCCATCACGACGGGAAAGCCGGTGGCGGCCATGATCGGCAGGGCGCGCATGTCGGCGATCAGGTCGCCATAGCCGAAGGACGAGCCGCGCTCGGTGAGCAAGATGCGCGAGTTTCCGGTGCTTTCCACCTTGGCGGCGACGTTGGCCATCTGCGACGGCGCCAGGAACTGGCCCTTCTTGACGTTGACCGCGGCCCCGGTGCGCCCGGCGGCGACCAGCAGGTCGGTCTGCCGGCACAGGAAGGCGGGGATCTGCAGCACGTCGACCGCCTTGGCGACGGGACCGCACTGCTCCTCGGTGTGGATGTCGGTCAGCACCGGCAGGCCCAGGCTTTCGCGGATCTCGGCGAAGATGGGCAGGCTGTCCTTCAGCCCGATGCCGCGCCGCCCCGACAGCGAAGTGCGGTTGGCCTTGTCGAAGGACGACTTGTAGATCAGGCCGATGCCGGCCTTCTCGGCCATTTCCTTCAGCGCGCCGGCGCATTCCAGCGCGTGCGCCCAGCTTTCCATCTGGCACGGCCCGGCAATCAGCACCAGCGGCAGGTCGTTGCCCAGGATGACCTTGCCGACGGCGACGTGATGTGGCACGGGCGTCTCCCGATCAGACGAGTCGCGACTGCCGCACCGCGGCGGCGATGAAACTGGTGAACAGCGGGTGCGGGTCGAAGGGCTTGGACTTCAGTTCGGGGTGGAACTGGACGCCGACGAACCACGGATGGCTGGGGATCTCGACGATCTCGGGCAGGACGCCGTCGGGCGACAGGCCCGAGAACGACAGCCCCGCCTTTTCCAGGACCGAACGGTATTCCAGGTTGACTTCGTAGCGGTGGCGATGGCGCTCGGCGATGCGCTCGACGCCATAGATCTCGCGCACGCGGCTGCCGGACTTCAGCTCGCAGTCATAGGAACCCAGGCGCAGCGTGCCGCCCATGTCGCCGTCGGCCTTGCGCTTCTCCAGCATGTTGCCCTTCAGCCACTCAGTCATCAGGCCGACCACCGGGTGCTCGCACGGCCCGAACTCGGTCGAGCTGGCGCCCTTCAGGCCCACCAGGTTGCGCGCGGTCTCGATCACCGCCATCTGCATGCCGAAGCAGATGCCGAAATAGGGGACCAGGCGTTCGCGGGCGAAGCGCACCGCCTCGATCTTTCCCCCTGCCCCACGCTCGCCGAAGCCGCCGGGCACCAGAATGCCGTGGCAAGGCTCGAGGTAGTGGACGGTGTCCTCGCGCTCGAAGATCTCGCTGTCGATCCAGTTCAGGCGGACCTTGACGCTGTTGGCGATGCCGCCGTGGGTCAGGGCCTCGGCCAGTGACTTGTACGAATCCAGCAGGCTGGTGTACTTGCCGACCACGGCGATGGTCACCTCGCCCTCGGGCTGGCGGATGCGCTCGACGATGGTCTCCCACCGCCCCAGCTTGGGCTTGGCCGAATCGATGCGGAAATGGCGGCAGACCTGCTCGTCCAGCCCCTGCTCGTGGTAGCTGATCGGCACGTTGTAGATGGTGTCGACGTCCAGCGCCGGGATCACCGCGTCATAGCCGACGTTGCAGAACAGCGCGATTTTCTTGCGCTCGCCGTCGGGAATCGGCCGCTCGGCGCGGCACATCAGCAGGTCGGGCTGGATGCCGACCGACAGCAGTTCCTTGACCGAATGCTGGGTCGGCTTGGTCTTCAGCTCGCCGGCGGTCGGGATGTAGGGCAGCAAGGTCAGGTGGATGAACATCACCCGCTCGCGCCCCAGCTCGTTGGCCAGCTGGCGGATGGCTTCCAGGAACGGCAGGCTTTCGATGTCGCCGACGGTGCCGCCGATCTCGCACAGGCAGAAATCCTCGTCGGTGATGTCCGACAGGATGAAGTCCTTGATGGCGTTGGTGACGTGCGGAATCACCTGGACGGTGGCGCCCAGGTAGTCGCCGCGGCGTTCCTTGGCGATGACGTCGGAATAGATGCGCCCGGTGGTGATGTTGTCGCTCTTGCGCGACGGC
>JBLNBU010000186.1:0-4440 GCA_050260215.1 Actinomycetota bacterium | reverse complement strand
CCAAGATCTTCGACCCGTTCTTCACCACCAAGCCCGTGGGCCAGGGCACCGGCCTGGGCTTGTCGGTGGTCCAAGGCATCGTCAAGACGCTGCACGGCGGCATCGCCGTCGACAGCGAACTGGGGCGCGGCACCACCTTCCGGCTGTTGCTGCCTCTGGCGGATGCGCCTGCGGATCCCTTGCGGGAGCCGGCGTTTGCCGTTATCAGTGATGGGACTGGGCACAAGGGGGCGCAATGAGCCGTATCCTCATCGTCGAAGACACCAGGCTGATGCGCGACTCGCTTGTCGACGTGCTGTGCGCCGCGGGCCACGACGTCACCACCGCGGGCAACGGGCTGGAAGCCGTCGAGCTGGTCGCCGGCGGCGCCCGCTTCGACCTGATCGTCACCGACATCATCATGCCGGAAATGGACGGCATCCAGGCGATCCTGGAACTGCAGACCATGCAGCCCGACGCCCGCATCGTTGCCATCTCGGGCGGCTCGGCGCGCATGGAAAAGGCCCAGGGCCTGGAAACCGCCCGCCGCCTGGGCGCCGTCGCCGTCCTGGAAAAGCCTTTCGAGGTCGACACCCTGCTGGCCACCATCGACACGGCCCTGCGGGGATAGGGTGTCCCCCTGGACCCTCGGGGCAAGCCCGAGGGTGACGAGAAGCCAGCCTACTCCCCCGCCATCGCCTCCAGGGTCTCGCGTACATAGGCCCAGTAGTCGCGCGCGCCCTGTTCGGCGCCGGGGGGCGCTCCCTCGGCGAAGGCCTTCCACGCCTTGCCGCCGCCAAAGGATGACGGCGGCGCCAGGCGGGCGACGGGGATGTCGTCTTCGGGGACGCGGGCGATCTGGGCCGGGCGGGTGGCCTCGGGAAAGCCCAGGTCCTCGGCCGAGCCGGGCTGGGTATCGAGCCAGCGGCACAGCTGGCGCGACCACGACAGGAAATCGTTGCGCTCGTCGGGACCGGCGAATTCCAGCACATGGCTGTCATAGGCATAGGTCAGCCGGGCATAGGCGATGCCATCGGCCCGCTGGCAGTTGGCGGCGAAGGCGTTGGTCAGCCTGGCCTTGTCCAGATGGCGCGCCGACTCGGCGGCACAGTGGGCGGCGGCGGCGCGCAGGCGGCCGAAGCCGTCGCCGTTCTCGCTGGCGCCGTGGATGAAGGCGGCCAGGGTGCCGTCGACGCGGGCCGCCGCCACAACCGGCTGGCCCAGGTGGTTCGACAGCGCGTCGAGATAGTCGGAAATGGCCTCCGGCGAAGCCGGATGGGACAGCACCACGTAGACGTAGATGGCCGGCAGCACCGGTTCGTCGTCGACGTGGTTGACGATCAGGTCGCCGACCTCGGCCTCGGGGATATCCTCGCCGGCGGCGAACAGGGCGCCATTGGGAAAGCCCACCAGCACCGACTCCACCGTGCCGATGCCCGGATCCACATAGTCGTACTCGACCAGGCGATAGGGCGCCAGTTCCCGGAAGATCGCCGTCTGCGCCGGGTTGGCGGGTGCCCGGGTCTCGCCCTCGGCCGCCTGGGCCGCCAGCAGGCGGATGAAGTCCAGCATCGCCCAGGTGGTGTCGATGCGGATGCGGATGACGTCGTCGCCTTGACCCATGATCGTCCCCCAAAGGCCCTGCCGGCGGGCAGTGTACCCTTGCACGCGCCGGTCCGCAAATTGCCAGGGGGCGGAGGCCTTCATCCCCGTTGACACCGCGCCCCCGGCGAGTAGGGTGCTGGGCAGGTTCCCGCCGCCAAGAAGCGGGCCGCACAGGGACGGGTGAATGGAGTATTTCCTCCAGCAACTGATCAACGGGATCACGCTGGGCGCCATCTACGCGCTCATCGCGATCGGCTACACGATGGTGTACGGCATCATCGGGATGATCAACTTCGCCCATGGCGAGATCTACATGCTGGGCGCCTTCATCGCCCTGATCGCCTACCTGGCGGCGACCACCATCGGCGGCGGCTCGGTCGCGGTGGGGTTGATGGTGGCGCTGCTGGCGACCATGGCGTTCACCGCCCTGTGGGGCTGGGCGGTCGAGCGCATCGCCTATCGCCCGCTTCGCGGCGCACCAAGGCTGGCACCGCTGATTTCGGCCATCGGCATGTCGATCGTGCTGCAGAACTTCTCGCAGATCACGCAAGGCGCGCGGGTCAAGCCGCTGCCGCCGGTGATCCAGGGCGGCATCACCCTGATGCAAGGCGGCGACTTCGACGTCAACCTGTCCTACCTGCAGATCGCCATCGTGGTGCTGACGCTGGCCCTGATGGCCGCCTTCACCTGGCTGATCGCGCGCACGCCGCTGGGCCGGGCTCAGCGCGCCACCGAGCAGGACATGAAGATGGCGGCGCTGTTGGGCATCGACGTCGACCGCATCATCTCAGCGACCTTCGTCATGGGTGCGGCCCTGGCCGCGGTGGCCGGGCTGATGGTAACGCTGTACTACGGCGTCATCGACTTCTACATCGGCTTCGTCGCCGGCATCAAAGCCTTCACCGCCGCGGTGCTGGGCGGCATCGGCTCGCTGCCCGGCGCCATGCTGGGCGGGCTGCTGATCGGCCTGATCGAGGCGTTCTGGTCGGGCTATTTCTCCATCGAGTACAAGGACGTCGCCACCTTCGCCATCCTGGTGCTGGTACTGCTGTTCCGCCCCACCGGCCTGCTGGGGCGGCCGGAAGTGGAGAAGATCTGACATGGGCGGCCAGCCCGGCCTGCGCCCGATCCTGCTCGACGCCCTGGCCGGGGCCGTGGTCGCCGCCGCGCTGGGCCTGCCCATGCTGGGCTTCCGCCTGGTCGACAGCGCCAACGGCCTGTCGCTGGCCACCCGCTTCGACTGGGTCGCCTGGGGGGCGGCGGCGGTGTTCGTCGGCCGCCTGGCCCTGAACCTGTTGCGCCTGGCCCGCCTGCCGTCCCTGACTGTTTCCCGCGGCCCCCGCGACCTGCGCATCATTGCGGGCTGGGCCATGGCCGCGTTTGCCGTGGTCATGCCCTTCCTGCCGTTTGCCGACCGCAACCTGGTCGACAAGGCGACGCTGGTGCTGATCTACGTCATGCTGGGCTGGGGCCTGAACGTGGTGGTGGGGCTGGCGGGCCTTCTGGACCTGGGCTTCGTCGCCTTCTATGCGGTCGGCGCCTATTCCTACGCCCTGCTGTCGCAAACCTTCGGGCTGTCGTTCTGGCTGTGCCTGCCGCTGGCCGGGGTGTTCGCCGCCTGCTTCGGCATCGCGCTGGGCTTTCCGGTGCTGCGCCTGCGCGGCGACTATCTGGCCATCGTCACCCTGGGCTTCGGCGAGATCATCCGCGTCATCCTGATCAACTGGCAGGACGTCACCAACGGCCCCAACGGCATCTCCGGCATCGAGCGGCCCAGCTTCTTCGGCCTGCCGTTCAAGGCCTATGCGCCCGAGGGCCGGCAGACCTTCGCCGAGTTCTTCGGCCTGGACTACAGCGCCGACCACCGGGTGGTGTTCCTGTACTTCCTGATCCTGGCGCTGGCGCTGGCCACCAACCTGGTCACCTTGCGCCTGCGCCGCCTGCCGGTGGGACGCGCCTGGGAGGCCTTGCGCGAGGACGAGATCGCCTGCCGCTCGCTGGGCCTGAACCCCACCAACATCAAGCTGTCGGCCTTCGCGACGGGAGCCATGTTCGCCGGTTTCGCCGGGTCGTTCTTCGCCACCCGCCAGGGCTTCATCAGCCCGGAAAGCTTCACCTTCATCGAGTCGGCGGTGATCCTGGCCATCGTCGTGCTGGGCGGCATGGGCAGCCAGATCGGCATCGTGCTGGCCGCGGTGCTGCTGGTCGGCCTGCCCGAATGGTTCCGCGAGTTGCAGCAGTACCGCATGCTGGCCTTCGGCGGCGCCATGGTGCTGATCATGCTGTGGAAGCCGTCGGGCCTGCTGTCGACCCGCTCGCCCACCGTTCGATTGGGGGCCGGGCCATGACCGCGCCCTTGCTGGACGTCGAGCACCTGTCCATGCGCTTCGGCGGCCTGTTCGCCGTCAACGACCTGTCGTTTTCCGCGTTCGCGCGCGACATCACCGCAGTGATCGGGCCCAACGGCGCCGGCAAGACCACGCTGTTCAACTGCATCACCGGCTTCTACAAGCCGCAGGTCGGACGGCTGACCCTGCACCACCCGTCGGGGCCCAAGCTGTTGGAGCGCATGCAGGACCACACCATCGCCGCCGAAGGGGGCGTGGCGCGCACCTTCCAGAACATCCGCCTGTTCCCGCGCATGACCGTGCTGGAAAACCTGATCGTCGCCCAGCACGGCCCGTTGATGGCCGCCTCGGCCATGTCTTTTGCCGGCCTCCTGGGCTTCAAGCGCTATCGCGACGCCGAGCGGGCGGCGGTGGAGCGGGCGCGCCACTGGCTGGACAAGGTCGGCCTGACCGGCCACGCCGACGAGGAGGCGGGCGCCCTGCCCTATGGCTCGCAGCGGCGGCTGGA
>JBLNBU010000185.1:0-7787 GCA_050260215.1 Actinomycetota bacterium | reverse complement strand
GCCGCGCGGGCCCCCGGCGGTGCCTCCGCGCTGCGGCACCACCCGGGGGGCGGGGCCCAGCGCGGCGACGACCCGGGCCAACACGTCCGAGGTGGCCGCACCGATGGCGCCCACCATCGATTCCACGTCGCTGCCGGAGGGTGCCTCGACCCGGTAGGTGTCCATCAGCACCAGGCTGCCGTCGCGCGCGCTGACCACCGCCAGCTGCAGCTCGACCGCCACCTTGCCGGCCCCGGCCACCTGCTCGAAGCGGCGGATCTTGCCGCGCAGCGTCCAGTCGGGGGGCACGCGCAGCTCGGGCGTGACCACCCGGCCGGCGGCATTGGCGGCGCGCAAATAGGCGGCGATGCGGTCCTGCAGCAAGATGCCGGGCTGTTCGCTCCAGAAATCGTAGCGATAACGCTCGACGGGCCCGCCCGGCCGGGTCTCGAAGGCCAGCGCCCGCTCGGCGACCGCACCGTCGGCCTCGAGGCGGTCGACCTCGAGCACGCCGGGCAGCGGCGGGCGGTCGAAATGCTGGGCGGGCTGGGCCACGTCCAGGCGGTAGAACGCATCCTTGGGCGCCGGCGCCACGGCGCAGGCCGACAGGAGCAGAAGTAAAAGGACGATGCCGGCCCTGTTCATGGTGCCCCCCATTTTCACCGCCGCGACGGGCCGTCCTCGCCGCGCCGGGTGCCGCCGATGATGACGCCCGGGTTTTCGCGCAGCTGCCGGCTGAACTCGTTGAGGTTCCGGCTGGTGCCGTCCAGGTTGTAGGCGACCGAATCAATGTTGCGCGCCACCGTCGCCAGGGTGTGGCGCAGGTCCTTGATCGACTGGTCGAGGTTGTCGCGGTTGCCCGAGATCACCTTGTCCAGAGACGCCAGGGTCGCGTCCAGCTTCTTGCGGCTGTCGGCCAGGCCGGCCGACAGCTGGGCGGCACCGTCCAGGGTGGCGCGGATGCGCTCGGCATTGGCGTCGTTGACGACCTTGTCCGACAGCGTCCCGGTCATGCGCTGGACGTCGGCGGTGATCTTCGGCGTCTTCTGCGCCAGGTCCGTGGTCACGGTGACCAGGTTGGCCATCAGCTCGGGCGCCTGCTTTTCCAGCACGCGGCCCAGGGAATCGACCCGCTCGTTCAAGGTGGCCAGCAGCGGCTTCAAGGCATTCTGGTTGAGGTCGGCGACCTGGCCGGCGACGTCGTTCATCACCGCGAAGATGTTGGCGGCCGGACCGCTGGGGATCTCCGAGCCGGGCGCCAGGAAGCTGTCGGCGCCGCCGCCCTTGATGTCGACCGCCACCGCCGCCAGAAGCCCCGACGCCGCCACCCGCGCGGTGGAATCCACCGGGATCAGCCAGCCCTGCTGCACCGACAGCTTGACCTGGAAGCTGGTGCGGCCCTGGGTGCGCAGCGGGTTGATTTCCTCGACCTGGCCGACGGGGAAGCCCTCGTAGGTGACCTTGGTGCCGTATTTCAGCCCGTTCACGTTGGGCAGGTGGGTGTAGTACACGTCGGTCGAGCCGGTGCGCCCGGTGAGGATGGCCACCGTGACCACCAGCGCCACCAGCATGGTCAGCACGAAGGCGCCGACGATGACGTAGTTGATCCGAACGTCCTTCATGGCCGCGGTGCGCCCCCCTTCTTCTCCTTCTCGCCCAGCAACCGGCGCAAATAGGCGTCGGGATCCAGCTCGGCTTCCTCGGTGCGGCGGTTGAGCAGGTTCTGGATCCGCGGATGGCTGCTGGCCCGGATCGCCTCGACCGTATCGAGCGCCAAAACCTCTCCCTTGTCGAGCACGCAGATGCGGTCGGCGATCTTGAAGGCCGAATCCAGGTCGTGGGTCACCACGACGATGCTCATGCCCATGGCGTCGCGCAGGCGCAAGATCAGGTCGTCGATGGACGACGCCACCACCGGGTCCAGCCCCGCCGACGGCTCGTCGCAGAACAACAGCTTCGGGTCCATGACGATGGCGCGCGCCAGGGCGGCGCGCTTGATCATGCCGCCCGACAGCTCGGACGGCATCAGCCCCTCGAACCCGGCCAGGCTGACCACTTCGAGCTTGAGCCGCGTCATGATGCCGATGGTGGTGGCGTCCAGCGATGTGTGTTCGCGCAGCGGCAGGGCGATGTTCTCGCCCACCGTCATCGACGAGAACAAGGCGCCCGACTGGAAGGCCACGCCCATGCGCGTGCGCAGGTCCTGCATGGCCATGGGGTCGAGCGAATTGATGTCCTTGCCCAGGATGCGCACCGACCCCGAGGTGGGCCGCAAGAGGCCCAGGAGGTGGTTGAGCAGGGTGGTCTTGCCCGACCCCGAGCCGCCCATGATCACCATGATCTCGCCGTCCTCGACGGTGAGGTCGACGTTTTTCAGGATCTGGCGGTCGCCGTAATGGGTGACCAGATTGCGGACCTCGACGCTATACATGGGTGGGAACCAGACTATTCACCACGAAGGCACGAAGACACGAAGGCGAACGAAGAAATATGGATCTTCCTTCGTGTTCCTTCAGTCGGTCGTGCCTTCGTGGCAAGAATTTCTTTTTCATCGCGTCACCACGAAGGCAAACACCATGTCGGTGATGACGATGGCCGAGATGGCGTGGACGACCGAACGGGTGGTCATGCGCCCGACACCCTCGGCGCCGCCGGTGACCGAGGCGCCGTTCAGCACGCCGACGATGGTGACCAGCACGGCAAAGATGCAGCTCTTGCCCAGGCCGTGCAGCAGGTCGTTGAGTTTGAGCAGCGAGCGCACCTCTTCCATATAGGCGCCCATGGTGCTGCCCAGCTGCGGCGCCACGTAAAGGCCGGCGGCGAACAGCGAGACGAAGTCGGCCCACAAGGTCAGCAGCGGCAGCATCACCGACATGGCCACCAGGGCGGGCACCACCAGGAAGCGCACCGGCGAGATGCCCATGACGGTGAGCGAATCGATTTCCTGGTTGATGCGCATGGTGCCCAGCCGGGCCGCCAGCGCGCTGCCCGAGCGCCCGGCCACCAGGATGCCGGTGATCAGCGGCGAGAACTCGCGCACCGTCGACAGCGCGATGCCCAGCGTGACGCGCGATTCGGCGCCGAAGGTCCTCAGCGTGTAGATGCCCTGGATGGCCAGCATGACGCCGATGGTGCCGGCCAGCACGGTGACGATGGGCAGCGCCCCGATGCCGATCTCCATGCCCTGGGCGACCATGGCCGCCAGGCGCACCGGCTGGCGGCGCCGCCGGCCCATGGCCAGCCAGAACAGGCTTTCGCCGAACAGGGCGGCGCCGAAGCCGAACTCGGCCACGCCACGCACGGCGTAGCGTCCCAGTCGTTCGAGCCATCTCGCCGCGGTCGCGATCATCAGGCCAGCGCCGCCTCGACGGTGTCGGCCAGGGCGAACACCCGGTCCAGGCGGGCCAGCTGCAGCACGCGCCTGGCCGGCTCGCTGACCGCGGCCAGGATGAAGCGGGTACCGTTCTTGCGAGCCATCTGGTAGGCCTCGACCAGGCTGGCGATGCCGGAGCTGTCGATATAGGCCACCGCGGCCATGTCGACGACCACGGCACGGCCTTCCAGCATCAGGTCCATCAGGGTCTTGCGCAGCCGCGGGCTGTGCTGGAGGTCGACCTCGCCGCCCAGCGACACCACGACGGCGCCTGCGGCTTCTCTGGTTTCCAGGTTCATGGGGTTCCGATCCGTTTGGTCATCTGCAGCAGGTTGCCGGCGCCGTCGGGCGGCGTCAGGAACGCCACCTCGTCCATCACCGAGCGTATCAGGTGCACGCCCAGGCCGCCGGGACGCACCTCGTCTAGCGGGCGGCCGCGCACCCGGCCGGCGTCCACCGGCGGGGCGAAGTCGATCAGCCGCACCACCAGGTGGCCGCCGTCCTTGGTCAGTTGCAGGACGATGTCGCCGTCGCCGCCGCAATAGGCATGGCGGATGATGTTCTGGCACGCCTCGTCCACCGCCAGGACGACGTCGTGGGTGGTCACCTCGCAGCAGCCCAGCTGGCGCGCCGTCCACGCCACCGCGGCGCGGATCTCGGACAGCGTCTCGGGGCGGGCGGGAAAGCGCCGCTCGAAGCCGGTGCCGGTCATCGCCGGTCCTCCACCGCCACGATGGTGACGTCGTCGCGCAACGAGCATTCGTCGTCGATGGCGTGCACCACCTCGGCCAGGCGGCTGGCGGCCGGCAGGCCGGCATTGGCGGCCAGCAGGCGCTGGACCCCGTCGCCGCCCAGCATGCCGCCGCCGGTGGTGCGCGCCTCGGTCAGGCCGTCGGTGAACAGATACAAGGTGCCGCCGTCCAGGTCGACCGAGCTTTCGGGACAGCCGGCGTCGAACAGGCCGGGCAGCACGCCCAGGGGCGGCATGCCCTCGGTGAGCGCGGTGAAGCGGCCGTCCTGCCACAGCAGCGGCGGCTCGTGGCCGGCATTGGCCAGCACCACCCGGCCCGAGGCCGGATCCAGCACGCCGGCCACCATGGTGACGAACATGCCCGCATGCCCGGTCTCGTGCAGTTCGGCGTCGATGGCGGCCAGCAGCGGGCCCGGCCCCTCGACCCTTTTCGCCAGGCAGCGGAACAGGCTGGCGGTCTTGGCCATCAACAGGGCGGCATTCATGCCCTTGCCCGAGACGTCGGCGATGGCGAAGGCGATGCGGCCGTCGGCCAGCGGCAGGATCTCGTAGAAATCGCCCGAGACGCCGCGCGCCGGCAGGTTCAGCCCGTGCACCGGCGAGTCCGCGGACTGCGGCCCGGGCAGCATGGCGCGCTGGATGTCGCCGGCCAGGGCCAGTTCGCGCTTCAACGCCTCCTGCTCGGCCACCGAGGCGACCAGGCGGGCATTGATCAGCGCCAGGGCTGCCGACGAGGCCAGCGCCTGCAGCAGGCGGCGGTCGGCGTCGTGGAAGCTGTTGGAGGCGTGCTTGTTGAACAGCTCGATGGCGCCCAGGCGCTCGTCGCGCACCGACAGCGGCGCACACAGGATCGAGCGGGTGGAAAAACCGGTCGCCCGGTCGACCATGGGGGTGAAGTCGGGGTCGGCGCTGGTGTCGCGCACCATCTGCGGCTTGTTCTCGTCGACGGTGCGCCAGACGATGCCGTTGCCCGGCGGCAGGCGCAGGCCGGTGACGTCGGCGGGGCCGACGCAGGCCCGGCACACCAGGTTGCCGCTGTCGGCATCGAGCAGGAACAGCGACGCCGCCTCGGCGCCGATCCGCGCGGTAATGCGCTCCAGGCCGCGGCGCAGGGTGTCCTCGATGTCGCGCGAACGGGCGAAGTCCTCGGTCATCTCGGCGACGAGATCGAGGTCCTCGGCCGGATGGCCGGTCACCGGCGGGCGTGCTTCGGCAAGCTGCATGACCCAATCATGCCGTGAAGCACGAACGGTTCAAAACCCTTTCAACGCCGACGCGCCACCACCACCAGCCCGGGCACCTCGACACCGGCCTCGCGCCGGGTCGCCGCCGGCTCGACCACCGCCAGTTCGAAGCCGGCCGCCTCAGCGCGGGCGCGCACATAATGCGGGGCATGGGCATAGCGGCTTTTCGGCCCCAGGCGGAAGCCGTCGGCCAGGTCGTCACGCTCGACGGTGAAGGCGAAACAGCCGCCCGCGACCAGCGCCGCCGCGGCCGCCGCCATTACCGGCGCCAGGTCGCCCACATAGACCAGCACGTCGGCGGCCACCACGAGGTCGTAGGTGCCGGGGTGGGCGACCAGGTCGCCGACCAGTTCGGCCACCCGCACCTCGTCGTAAAGGCCGCGGGCGCCCGCCTTGGCCACCATGGCCGGCGACAGATCGACGCCGTCCAGCCGCCGCGCCCGGGGCTTCAGCACCGGCCCCATCAGGCCGGTTCCGCAGCCGGCGTCGAGCACCGCCAGCCCCTCGGCCGGCCCCAGCACGCGGGCAAGGGCGTCGGCCAGCAGGTCGGGGGCGCGGTAGTCCAGGCGCTCGACCAGGGCGGAATCGAACTTGTCGGCATAGTCGTCGAACAGCTGGCGCACATAGGCCTCGGGGGCCTTGTCGGGGGCCGGGGCGGCCCCGCACAGGGCCAGCCCGAGGGCGGCGCCGACGCGGTCGGCGGGGTCGAGCTGCATGCACTTGCGGTAATGAAAGGCGGCGCGCTCGGTCTGGCCCAGCCCCCGGCGGGCCTCGGCCAGCAGCCAATGGGCGCCGGTGGCGGTGGGATCGGCCGACACCGCACGGTCGAAGGCGGCCGCCGCCCCGTCCAGGAACCCCTTGGCCTGGCGGGCGAGCCCCAGTTCCAGCCAGGCCGGCGCCGAGCGGCCATCGTGCTTGACCGCCCGCTCGGCCTGGCGCACCGCCTCGTCCAGGCGGCCCAGCTCGCGGAGCGCGCCGGCCAGGTTGGCCCGGGTGGGGGCGTGCTGGCGGCGCATGTCGACGGCGCCTTCCAGGAAAGGAATGGCCTCGGCCGGCCGCCCCAGGGCGCGCAGCACCGTGCCGTAGTTGTTGAGCGCCGCCGGCCAGTCGGGACGGATTTCCAGGGCATGGCGCAGCGCGCCGGCCGCCTCGGCGTTGTCGCCCCGCTCGTGCAAGAGCGCGCCCAGGGTGTTGAGCGCCTCGGCGTGGCGGGGATTGGCGGCGACGGCGCGACGGCAATGGGCCAGGGCATCGTCGGCCCGGCCGGTGCGACGCAGCAGCTCGGCCAGCCGCGCGTTGGCCTCGACGTGATCGGGGTCGGCACCGACGATGGCGCGATAGTGCAAGATGGCAGTCTTCAGGTTGCCCAGCACCTCCTGCGCCCGGCCCATGGCCAGGCGCGGCGCCGGTTGGTCGGGGTCCAGCGCCACCGCCTCGGCCAGGTGTTCCGAGGCGCGCCGGGCGTGGCCCTGGTCCAAGGCCATCAGCCCCAGCAGGTAGTGGGCGCCGCCGAAGGTGGGCCGCTGCTCGACGATCAGCCGGGCCAGGCGGCGGGCCTCGCCCGCCTTGCCGGCCTCCCATGCCGCCATGGCCTGGGAAAACGCCTCGGCCAGGCTCAAGCCGTGCTCGTTCGGCATAGCCGCCCCTTCTGTACCATCACCCTACAAATCCCCGGACCAGCCATCACTTCTGCTAGGATAGACCGTGATCGACCGTCTCAACAACGACGAGGGATGCATCATGGAAATTCCCCTCGAGATCCGTTTCCACAACCTTGAACCCTCCGACGCCCTCGAATCCGCCATCCGCGAACGCGCCGCCAAGCTGGACAAGCTGTACGACCGCCTGACCAGCTGCCGCGTCGCCGTCGAGCGGCCGCACCACCAGCACCGCAAGGGCAACTTGCTGGAGGTCCACATCGAGCTGGGCGTGCCCGGCGGCACGCTGGCCGTCAGCCGCGAGCCGCACCACCCGTTCGAGAAATATGCGAGCCCCGACGTCTACAAGACCCTGCGCGACGCCTTCGACGCCGCCGAGCGGCAGCTGATCGACTACAAGCAGCGGCTGGGCGGCTGAGCGCGTCTTCACCCGTCATCCCCGCGAAAGCGGGGATCCAGGGGGTGCGCCGACCGGCCTTTCCGCGACTCCTGGATGCCCGCCTGCGCGGGCATGACGGCGTGTGATCAGAAGCTGCGCCTGGCGCGCAAGGCCATGCTGATGGTGCCGTCGTCCAGGTAGTCCAGCTCGCCGCCCACCGGCACGCCGTGGGCCAGGCCGGAGACGGAGACGCCGCAGCCGGCCAGGCGGTCGGCGATGTAGTGGGCGGTGGTCTGGCCCTCGACCGTGGCCGGCGTGGCCAGGATCACCTCGGTCACCCGGCCCTCGGCGATGCGGCCGGCAAGGCGCTCGATCCCCAAGTCGTCGGGGCCGATGCCGTCCA
>JBLNBU010000184.1:0-51699 GCA_050260215.1 Actinomycetota bacterium | reverse complement strand
CAATGCCGCGACCCTGAACCGGGTCGAGGGGCTGCAGGACCTGCCCGGTTCCGACAGCCACGTGACCATGGACGCGGCCGCGTTGCGCAGTGTCGACGGCAACACCTTCCGCTTCGCCATGGGCGACGGCAACGACACGGTGACCCTGATCGACGACGGCCACCTGCGGCTGGCCAACGGCGAGCTGGTCTACGACAACCGGGTCCACCTGCAGTTCGAGGGCACCGAGACGGTCACCGTGGTCGACGGCTTCGGCAACCACGTGCTGACCAGCCAGGTGACGCCCACTGCCCTTTCCGACGTGGGCTTCGCCGGGCCCGGCACGGTGGCGGGCAAGGCGGCGGCAGCGTTCGCGCTCAGCCCCGACCACTCGGTGCAGCAGAGCGGCGACCTGCGCCCCATCGCCGACCTGCTGACCCAGTTCCGCCTGGAAGGCAACGACCAGGCCCTGACCGGCGGCGACATCCACCAGACCGCCGCCATCGTCCAGCGCGCCCTGGGCCACGGCAACGTCGACCAGATCGCCAACATCCTGCAGAACGCCACCACCCAGGGCGGCCACATCGACCAGAGCGCCGCCATCCACCAGGTGGCGCAAAGCACCGGCGGCAGCGTCGACCAGGTGGCCTCGGTGGTGCAGAAGGCGGTGGCCTTCGCCCTGCCGCCCCAGGCGGGCGTCATGCCGGTCGACACCGGCAACGGCACCGGCGCCTCGTCGACCACCCAGTCCGCCAGCATCGACCAGAGCGCGCACACCAGCGGCGGCACCGTCAGCCAGACCGCCTCCATCGACCAGTCGGCCGGCACCGCGGAGGTGCAGCACCAGAACGACGGATTGTTCCTGATGCACTGACCATTCCCATCCCGCCTCCGGCCATCCATATGGAGAGAGGCAACCTGGGAGATCGGTCATGGCCGGGCACGACAGCTTGAAGACCCGTCGCACCCTGTCGGTCGGGAGCGCGTCCTACGACTATTTCAGCATCCCGGCGGCCGAGGCCCGCCTGGGCGACCTGTCGCGGCTGCCGTTCTCGCTGAAAGTGCTGCTGGAAAACCTGCTGCGCCATGAGAACGGCCGCACGGTGACCGTCGGCGACCTGGACGCCATGGCCCGGTGGCTCGAGGACCGCGGCTCGGAATGCGAGATTGCCTATCGCCCGGCCCGGGTGTTGATGCAGGACTTCACCGGCGTGCCCGCCATCGTCGACCTGGCGGCCATGCGCGATGCCGTTGCGCGCCTCGGCGGCGACCCGGCGCGCATCAATCCGCTGTCGCCCGTCGACCTGGTCATCGACCACTCGGTGATGGTCGACGTGTGGGGCACCACGGACGCCGCCGCCCGCAACATGGAGTGCGAGTTCCACCGCAACGGCGAGCGCTACGCCTTCCTCAAATGGGGCCAGGCCGCCTTCGACAACTTCCGCGTGGTGCCGCCCGGCACCGGCATCTGCCATCAGGTCAACTGCGAGTACCTGGCCCAGGTGGTGTGGACCAAGGACGGCATCGCCTATCCCGACACGCTGGTGGGCACCGACAGCCACACCACCATGGTCAACGGGCTGGCGGTGCTGGGCTGGGGGGTGGGCGGTATCGAGGCCGAGGCGGCCATGCTGGGCCAGCCCATCTCGATGATGATCCCCGAGGTGATCGGCTTCCGCCTGATCGGCGCCTTGCGCGAAGGGGTGACCGCCACCGACCTGGTGCTGACCGTCACCCAGGCCTTGCGCAAGCGCGGCGTGGTCGGCAGCTTCGTCGAATTCTGCGGCCCCGGCCTCGACACCCTGGCCCTGGCCGACCGGCTGACCATCGCCAACATGGCGCCCGAATACGGGGCCACCTGCGGCTTCTTCCCCATCGACGCCGAGACCATCCGCTATCTCGCCTTCACCGGGCGCGACCCAGCCCGCGTCGCCCTGGTCGAAGCCTACGCCAAGGCGCAAGGGCTGTGGCGTGACGCGTCGACGCCAGAGCCGGTGTTCACCGACGTCTTGGAACTGGACCTGGGCACGGTCGAGCCGTCGCTGGCCGGCCCGCGCCGGCCCCAGGATCGGGTGGCCCTGGGCGCGGTGGGGGCCAACTTCGCCCATCTGCTGCCCGCCATCGCGCCCAAGGCCGATCCCGCCTGCCGGGCGGAATTGTCGGATGGCCGCGGCAGCCTGGGCCATGGCGACGTGGTCATCGCCGCCATCACCAGCTGCACCAACACCTCGAACCCCGGGGTCATGCTGGCGGCCGGACTGCTGGCCAAGAAGGTGCACGAGAGGGGCCTGGCGCCCAAGCCGTGGGTCAAGACCTCGCTGGCGCCGGGCTCGCAGGTGGTCACCGACTACCTGGCGGCGTCGGGGCTGCAGCAGCACCTGGACGCGCTGGGTTTCACCCTCGCCGGCTATGGCTGCACGACCTGCATCGGCAATTCGGGACCGCTGGATGAGCCGGTCGCCCAGGCAGTCGACGGCAACGGCCTGGTGGTCGCCGCGGTGCTGTCGGGCAACCGCAACTTCGAGGGCCGCATCAGTCCCCACGTCAAGGCCAACTACCTGGCCAGCCCGCCCCTGGTGGTCGCCTATGCCATCGCCGGCACCATCGCCCGCGACCTGACCGCCGAACCGCTGGGCACCGGCTCGGACGGCCGGCCGGTGTTCCTGAAAGACGTGTGGCCCACCTCCGACGAGGTGCGCGCCGCCTTGGCGGCGCTGTCGGCCGACATGTTCCGCACCCGCTACGCCAACGTGTTCGAGGGGCCCGAGCCGTGGCGCCAGATCCAGGTGACCGGCGGGCGCACCTATGGATGGGATCCGGCTTCGACCTACATCAAGAACCCGCCCTATTTCGACGGCATGGCCCGCGCGCCGGCCAAGGCGCTGGCCGACGTCACCGGGGCCCGCGCGCTGGCCATCCTGGGCGATTCCATCACCACCGACCACATCAGCCCGGCCGGCAACATCAGGAAGGACGGCCCCGCCGGCCTGTGGCTGATCGACCACGGGGTGGCGCCGGCCGAGTTCAACAGCTATGGCGCCCGGCGCGGCCACGACGAGGTGATGACGCGGGGCACCTTCGCCAACGTGCGCCTGAAAAACGAGATGGCGCCCGGCACCGAGGGCGGCTGGACCCGGTACCTGGGCGAGGGCGAGCCCGTGGCCATCTTCGACGCCGCCATGCGCTACAAGGCCGAGGGCACGCCGCTGGTGATCGTCGCCGGTGCCGAATACGGCACCGGATCGTCGCGCGACTGGGCGGCCAAGGGCACCACCCTCTTGGGCGTCAAGGCGGTGATCGCCGAAAGCTTCGAGCGCATCCACCGCTCCAACCTGGTGGGTATGGGCGTGCTGCCCCTGCAGTTCAAGGACGGCACCACCCGCAAGACCTTGGGCCTCGACGGCACAGAGACCTTCGACGTTACCGGCCTGGCCGGCATCCGCCCCCGCCACGACGTCACCTTGCGCATCACCCGCAAGGACGGTGGCAGCCAGAGCGTGCCGGTGCGCCTGCGCATCGACACCGTCGACGAGCTGGACTACATGCTCAACGGCGGCATCCTGCACACCGTGCTGAGAAGCCTGCTGTAGCGCTTGAGAAGCCCTCTCCCTCGAGGGAGAGGGTTTGGGTGAGGGGGTGAAGCGTCCGCCCCCGGAGACTTTTCCGTAACCGACAACTCTCCCTCACCCCGCCCCTCTCCCGCTGGGCGAGGGAGGAGTTTCAGGTCGGGAAGTCGTGGTTGACGGTCAGCTTTTCGGGGCTGTCGGCGACCAGTTGGACGGCGACGACGCCGTGGTCGGTGCGGATCAGCATTTCGCAGAACCAGGTGCCGTCGTCCATGCGCATGGGCACGCCCATGTCGATGCCGCTGACCCCCTCGACGTCCATGCTGAGGCTGTGGTTGTCGCGGAACGAGATCGCCGCCACCGTCTTCATCGTCGTCCTCCATGACCTTCGCATAGGCTGGATCAGGCGGGCGGGCGCGTCAAGACCGGCCGGGCGGGCAACGGTTTGTTCATACGCTGGCGCGAAAATGGGCCGTTCCAATCAGCGGGGGCGGCACATGCACGAGGTCCTGGCGTCCTACTGGTCGGCGCCTGAGCTGCAGACCAACTTCGTCATCCTGCTCCACCTGCTGGGGGCGCTGGCCGTCGGCGTGCTGATCGGCTACGAGCGGTCCTATCACGGCCGCGCCGCCGGCATGCGCACCTATGCCCTGGTGTGCATCGGCGCCACCTTGCTGACGGTGGTCAACGGCTTTCCGCAGATGTGGTTCGGCGGCATGAGCAACACCACGGCCGCCGCCGATCCGACCCGGGTGATTCAAGGCATCATGACCGGCATCGGCTTTCTTGGCGCCGGCGTCATCATGAAGGAGGGCTTCTCGATCCGCGGGCTGTCGACGGCGGCGTCCATCTGGCTGACCGCGGCCATCGGCGTGGCCATCGGGGTGGGGTTCTATGGCGCCGCCATGGTGGCGGCGGCGCTGACCGTGTTCCTGATGAGCGGCGTGCGCAGCATCGAGAACGCCCTGCCGCACGAGACCGCCATCAACCTGTCGCTGATTTTTCCCCAGGACAAGGCCCCCAACACCGAGACCCTGCGCAAGGTGCTGGCCGAACTGGGCTACGACGTGAGCGATTGGAGCGTCGAGATGACCGAGGCCGGCCAGCGCTTCGGCTACCAGATGACGCTGCGCTCGCATGCCCTGCACGACCCCAGCCAGCTGGCCGACGCGCTGGCCGGGCTGGACGGGCTGGTGGAATTCCGCCTGGCGCCCAACCGCACCTGATCAGGCCGCCGCCCGGCGGCCGAGCTTGCCCGATATCCACTCGGCAATCCGCGCGTCGCTGCCACATTAGGTGCGCCCCACAGCCGCCAGCCCTGTCGATCTGCGGCACTCCGGAAAGGTATTATTATACCGCGTCCGTAACCATCTGTTTTTAAACGACATTTTTCCCGTTGACTCGCGAGCGCCCTGTGGCATACTCCGCGCCCTCAGACGGGGCCCGGAGTGGGTCGCCGTTTCAACAGGTTTCGCCATTGGGTGCCATGAAGACCTATAACGCCAAACCGTCCGAAGTTCAGAAGAAGTGGGTCGTGATCGACGCGGACGGCGTCGTGCTCGGCCGCCTGGCCAGCATCATCTCGATGCGCCTGCGCGGCAAGCATCTGCCGACCTACACCCCCCATGTGGACATGGGCGACAACGTCATCGTCATCAACGCCGAGAAGGTGAAGCTGACCGGCAACAAGCTGGCCGACAAGCGCTTCTACTGGCACACGGGCCATCCGGGCGGCATCAAGGACCGCACCATGGGCCAGTTGCTGGGCGGCCGCTTCCCCGAGCGCGTCATCATGAAGGCGGTCGAGCGCATGATCACTCGCGGGCCTCTGGGCCGTCAGCAGATGAAGAACCTGCGCGTCTATGCCGGCCCCAGCCACCCGCACGAGGCTCAGCAGCCCGAGGTGGTCGACGTGGCCGCGATGAACCCGAAGAACAAGAGGTAATCCCATGGCCGATCTCTCCAGCCTGGCCGACCTCAAGGCGGCTTCGCCCGCGCAGGGCCAGCCCGTGCACGAGCGCAAGGTCGATGCCCAGGGCCGCTCGTACGCCACCGGCAAGCGCAAGAACGCCGTCGCCCGCGTGTGGGTCAAGCCGGGCAACGGCAAGATCACCGTCAACGGCCGCGACCTGCCGGTGTACTTCGCCCGCCCGGTGCTGCGCATGCTGATCAACCAGCCGTTCGAGGCTGCCCGCGTCGAGAACCAGTTCGACGTGGTCTGCACCGTCACCGGTGGTGGCCTGTCCGGCCAGGCCGGCGCGCTGCGTCACGGCATCAGCCGCGCCCTGACCTTCTTCGACCCGGCCCTGCGCCCGGCGCTGAAGGCCGGCGGCTTCCTGACCCGCGACCCCCGCGTCGTCGAGCGCAAGAAGTACGGCAAGCACAAGGCGCGCCGCAGCACCCAGTTCTCGAAGCGCTAAGTCGCTCGGGTTGGTGTTGGAATGCGAAGGGTCGCCGGTCCGCCGGCGGCCCTTCGGCTTTTCGGGAGGCTTGGATCCATGGGTACCCTGTATGTCGCCACCAGCAAGGCGCTGTCCGAATGGGCCGCCGATGTGGGGCTGGGCAAGAACGTCTACAAGGTGGGCTATGTCGAGGACGGCACGCCCGAGGACCATCTTGCCGGCAATGCCGGCCAGACCGACTGGAAGGTGATCAAGGCCGAGGAGGTCGATGGCCTGGACGAGGCCGCCATGCTGGAAAAGCTGGCCCGCAAGGAGAAGCTGGCCGACCCCAACTACTATCCGCGCCTCAAAGGGGCGACCGGCATCGTGCGCGCCAACATCGTCGCTATCGAGAACGCCATGCTGGTGGCCATCGCCCTGGAAAACCGCGATCCGCCCAAGAACTTCAAGGTCAAGCCGGCCGACGTCGCGGCGTATTTCATCAAGAATCTGAAATAGGTTCTTCCGCGCCTTCATCGTCATGCGCGGGCTTGGCCCGGGCATCCAGGGACCCCCGGGACAAGCCCGGGGGTGACGTGGAGGTGATCAGGCCGCCCGCACTTCGGCCAGGAAGCGGTCGATGCGGGTGCGCAGGTCTGCGGCCTGGCGGTTCATGTCTTCGGCCCGTTCGGCCACCGCCTGCGAGGCCCGGCCGGTCTGGCCGGCGCCGGTGCTGATGCCGACCACGTTGCCGGCAACGTGCTCGGCGCCTTGGGCCGCCTGTTCGGCCGAGCGGGCGATTTCCGCGGTGGCGGCACCCTGTTCCTCGACGGCGGCGGCGATGGCGGACGTGCTCTCGCTGATCTGGCCGATCACCTCGACGATGTCGCGGATGGCGTGCACGGCCTGGTCGGTGGCGGCCTCGACCCCGGAAATCTGGCTGGTGATCTCCTCGGTGGCCTTGGCGGTCTGGTTGGCCAGGCTCTTGACCTCGTTGGCGACCACGGCGAAGCCCTTGCCGGCGTCGCCGGCCCGTGCCGCCTCGATGGTGGCGTTCAAGGCCAGCAGGTTGGTCTGCGAGGCGATGTCGTTGATCAGCCCGACCACGGTGCCGATGCGCGAGACCGCCTCGGACAGGCCGCGCACCAGCTCGTCGCTGTGCCGGGCCGCCTCGACGGCGCGGTCGGCGATCTGGCCCGATTGGGCGACCTGGCGGGTGATCTCGCTGACCGAGCTGGACAGTTCGGTGGCGGCGGTGGCGACGGTCTGCACGTTCATGGACGCCTGCTCGGTGGCCGAGGCCACCGCGGTGGCCTGGCCCGACGACAGCTGCGCCAGGTCGGCCATGCCGGCGGCGGTCGACAGCAGTTCACCCGCCCCGGCGGCGACGCCGTCGACGGTGGCCTTGACCTCGCGGTCGAAGGCGCGGGTCAGCTCCTCGATGGCACGGGCGCGCCGGGCGCGGGCCTCCTCGTCCTGGCGGCGCTGTTCCTCGGCGGCGTGGGCCGCCTGCAGCTTGTCCTGGAAGGTGGCCAGCGCGCGGGCGATGTCGCCCACCTCGTCGCGCCGCCCCGTGCCGTCCACACTGACCGTCAGGTCGCCCTCGGCCATCTGCATCATGGTGCCGACGATGCCGGCCACCGAGCCGGTGATGGAGCGCACGATCAGCACCGCCAGCAGCCCGCCGCCCAGCAGCCCGGCGGCCACCAGCAGCCCGCTCAGCACCAGGGCGGTGTTGTAGTTGCGGACGGTGCTCTCGTACTGTTCGCGGGCTTCGCGTTCCTGCAGGGCGAACAGCTCGTTGAGCACCGACAGCGCCGCCTCCATCTTGCCGCCGGCGTTGGCGCGCATGTTGGCCTTGCCGGCGGCGGGATCGGTGGAATAGAGCTCGATGGTGCGCGCGCGCGCCTTGGTGAAGCCGTCGTTGGCCTCGACGAAGCGTTCCGCCAGCACCCGCTCCTGGGCGGACAGCGGCGTTTCGGCATAGGCCTGCCAGCGGTTCGCCAGCTGGGCCTCCAACTCGGGCAGCCGCGCAAGGATCTTGCGGCCCTGGTCCAGGTCCTCGTGGGTGACCCCGCCGACCACCACGGCGCGGATGCGCTGCAGCGAGTCGCGTACGTCGGCCAGCTTGATGGCGGCGACGGTATTGTCGGCATAGACGGCGCGCAGGCCTTCCTTGGCGCCCGATGCCGCGTAAAGGCCGGCAAACGCCACCGCCAGCATCAGGCCGGTAAGGGCGGCGGTCAGGATGGCAAGGCGCTGTCCGATCTTCAGGTTGGTCAACATGGTGGGCTCTCCTCCCCCGGATTGGCTTGGGGAAGGATACGAAAAGCCGGCCAGCGGCGACATTGACCGCCAGATTGATCCGGGGCCGTCCTGACGAACGGGGAGGGTGGTCGGCCCTTACGCCTATTGGTGCAGGGTCACTTGGATTTCATCACCCATACGCCGTCCCAGTCCGGCCCCGGCGGGTCTGCCTTCAAGACCTTGCAGCGGTCCAGGTAGACCTGCGAGCAGCCGTCGCCCGGGTGCAGCGCCAGCGCGTCGGCGAACGCCTTCTCCGCCTCGTCGAAGCGGGCCGAGCGATAGGCCTTCAGCCCATAGGCGAAGGTGTCGAGCACGCCCTTCATGTTGGGGAAGCTGGTGTCGGTATGGAATTCCAGGACCTCGAACACCGCCACCGGCTTGGTCTTGCCCTTGACCACCACCCGGTCGACCTCGCGCATGCGGTAGGTGCCCTTCAGCCGGGCGCGGGTGAACTCGCTGATCAAGATCTTGGCCTTGTACTGCTTGGTGGCCGATTCCAGGCGCGAGGCCAGGTTCACCCCGTCGCCGATGACGGTGTAGTCCATGCGCTTGGGGCTGCCGATGTTGCCCGACACCACCTGGTCGGTGTTCAGGCCGATGCCGATGTCCACTGGCTTCTTGCCGTCGGCGGCCCGGTGTTCGTTGAAGGCGCCGAGGTCGCGCATCATGGCGATGGCGGCGCGCACCGCGCGGTCCTCGTCGTCCTCGTGCGGGAAAGGCGTGCCGAACACCGCCATGATGGCGTCGCCGATGAACTTGTCGAGCATGCCCCCTTCGTTGGTGATGCAGTCGACCATGACGGTGAAGTACTCGTTGAGCAGAGACACCGTGCCTTGCGGGCCCAGTTCCTCGGTCAGCGTGGTGAAGCTGCGGATGTCCGAGAACAACACGGTGGCGCGCGACGACTGCCCGCCCATCATCGCCTCGCCGCCGGCCAGCAGGCGGTCGGCCAGGGCGGGGTCCATGTAGCGGCTCATGGTCGCCTTCATGCGCTTCTCGGACGAGATGTCCTCGATCATCACCATGCCGCCCAGCGCCTTGCCGTCGATGCCCTGCAGGGGCAGCAGGCTGACATTGACCGAGATGCGCTCGCCCTCGACCTCGAGGGCGGCATCCATCATCACGTCGGCACGGGCGGCCTCGACCTTTTCGGCCAGCCAGGCGTTGGCGTCGGCGAACACCTCGCGCGCGGTGCGGCCCAGCATGCCCTCGGGGCCGCGGCGAAGGATGCGGCTGCCGGCATTGTTGCAGGTGACGATGCGGCCGTCGGCGCCGAAGGTGACCACCCCGTTGGTCATCGATTCCAGGATGGACTCGTTGTAGTTCTTGATGTTCTGGACGTCGTCGAACAGCTTGGCGTTTTCCAGCCCGATGGAGATCTGCGAGACGAAGGCGCGCAGCCTGGTCTCGTCCTCGTGGGTGAAGCTGCCCCCCTTCTTGTTGAGCACCTGGGTGACGCCGATGCACTTGCCGTCCTTGTTGATCACCGGCACGCACAGGATCGAGCGGGTGAAGAACCCGGTCTTGCGGTCGAAGCCCGGATTGAAGCGCAGGTCGGCATAGGCATAGGGGATGTTGACGGTTTCGCGGGTGGTGAACACCGTCCCGGCGATGCCGACATGGTTGGGCAGGCGGATCTGGGTGGCGCCCAGGCCTTCGCCGACCATGGTGAACAGTTCGTTGGTCTTCTCGTCGTTGATGAACAGGGTCGAGCGCTCGGCATCCAGCATGTGGGTGATGGTGCCGATGATCTTCTGGATCAGCGGGCCCAGTTTCAGGTCCGAGCTGATCTCCGAGACCACGTTGAGGAATTCCAGCTCCTGGCGGCGCTCGCGGTCGATGGTCTCGACCATGCGCATGGACTCCAGCGCAAACGCCGCCTGGCCGACGATGGCGCCCAACAGGTGCAGGTCGGCGGCATCGAAGGTGCCGTCGCTCTTGTTGAGCACCTGGGCGACGCCGATGATCTCGCCCTTCAGCGTGCGCAACGGCACGCACAAGACGGACTTGGTGACGAAACCGGTCAGGGCGTCGACGGCCTTGTTGAAGCGAGCGTCGGTATAGGCGTCGGCGATGGTCACCGCCTTGCCGGTGTGGAAGACGTGACCGGCAATGCCGGTGTTGTTGAAGATGCGGATCTCGCGGGTGAACTTGCCCTCGTGGACGCGGGAATACAGCTCGCCCGAGGCGAAGTCGTTGAGGAACACCGATCCGCGCTCGGCCGCCAGCGCCTGGGTGATGATCTGCACCAGCGCGTCGATGGCCTCGGTCAGGTTGGCCGCGGCGGCCAGCCGGTTGGACACCGCCAGCAGGTAGTCGGGGCTGCCGGGGACCAGCCGGTCGGTGCCGCGGCGGCGGTGGCCGCGACGCGTCGGATGGGTGTCATGCATGGCCGGCCTCCAGCTGCTCGCGCAGGGCGACGATGGTGCGCTTCATCTGGTCGACCTCGACGTCGTGGCCGCGGGCGGCGGCCGCCAGGTCGTCGACGCGGCGGCGCTCGGCCAGGTCCAGCTGGTCGCGCAGCGCCTGGACGGTGCCCTGCATCTGGCGGATCTCGGCCTCGCGGGCGTTCACCGCCGCCTGGATGCGCTCGGCCTCGCCGACGCGCTGGGCGTCGAGCTGCTGGCGCAGGGCATCGATGGTCTGTTGAAGCTGGTGCTTTTCGTCGAGATGGGCGTTGGCCGCCGCCTGGAGGGCCTGCTGGCCTTCAAGCCGGCCACGCTCAAGCTCGTCGCGCAAGGCGTCGATATGGCGGTGCAGGTCGGCGATCTCACGCCGAGCCTGGTCGGCGATGCCGTCTGCCGCCGCGGAAGCACGTGTGGCCATGGCCGCCTCTCGCGCGCCCACCCTCCGTTACTTAGGATAGCGCGTCGGTCGCGGCTATGAAAGGTAAGGTTAGTCCTCGGAGATATGCGTGGCGGGCAGCACGGTCAGGCCGGCGCCGTCCTCGTCCTCGATCAGAACGATGTCGCCCTGGATGCGCTCCTCGCCCTCGGCGAGGTTGTTGAAGTAGTGCCACAGATAGGCGACGGCGATGGTCTGGTCGATCTCGTCGTCTTCGTCCATCTCGTCGTCGTCCATGGCCGACACGTCGCGCAGGATCTCGAGCGAGTCGTCGAACATCTCCTGCACATCCGGATTATCTTCCAGGATGTTCTTGATGATGTGGTCGTGTTCGGCGTCGTCGAGCTCGTACTTCCACTGGGCGTTGCCGGACTTGTAGTAGACGGTGACCATGGTGCGGCTCCTCGACTGGGCCATGGATGGTGCGGCCCGGCAACGACCGGATGGCGCCGGCGGGCGTCGGACCATCGGCGATTCCGGGAAAAAAGGCAAGGGAACGATTGGCGTCTTGGCGACACGCTCCCGGTCGGCTAAACACCAGCCAGGCGAGGAGCGAGGAGGGGACCCGTGGCCGAGAAGCAGACCTTCGTGCTGACCATCACCTGCCCGGACACGGTGGGCATCGTCGCCGCGGTCTCGGGCTTCCTGACCCAGCACGACTGCTTCATCACCGAAGCCGCGCAGTACGGGGACCCGCTGTCGCGGCGCTTCTTCATGCGCATCGTGTTCACCGCCGGCGCCATGACCCCGGCGAGGGCGGAATTCGAAAAGCTGTTCACCATGGTCGCCCAGCGCTTCCAGATGATCTGGACCCTGGCCGATGCCAACCGCAAGGCCCGGGTGGTGATCCTGGTGTCCAAGTTCGGCCATTGCCTGAACGATCTTCTGCACCGCTACCACACCGGCCAGCTTCAGGTCGACATCCCGGCGGTGATCTCGAACCACCCCGACATGCGCTCCATCGTCGAGTGGCACGGCATTCCCTATCACTACCTGGGGGTCGACAAGCACGACAAGGCGGCCCAGGAGGCTCGCGTGCTCGAGGTCATCGACCGCGCCGGCGCCGACCTGGTGGTGCTGGCCCGCTACATGCAGATCCTGTCGACCGAGATGTGCACCCGGCTGCAGGGCAAGGCCATCAACATCCACCACTCGTTCCTGCCCAGCTTCAAGGGGGCCAAGCCCTATCACCAGGCGCACGCCCGCGGGGTCAAGATCATCGGCGCCACCGCCCATTATGTCACCCCCGACCTGGACGAGGGCCCGATCATCGAGCAGTCGGTCGAGCGGGTCGACCACACCTGCACTCCCGACGAACTGGTGGCCATCGGCCGCGACATCGAGAACGTGGTGCTGGCCCGCGCCGTGCGCTGGCACGTCGAGCACCGGGTGCTGCTCAACGGCACCAAGACGGTGGTGTTCAAGTAGAGGTCAGCGCTCGAACGTGACGGTCGCCACCGCGCGCGCGATGCGTTCCTCGCTCCATTGCAGCGGGGTCGAGGGCACATGGTCGGCGCGCTCGACCGCGGTGCCGGCGCCCGGCATGGTGAGATCGACCGAACCGGCGGCGTTGGACACCGTCACCGCGCCCTCGAACAGCAACACGTTCCACGGCCCGTCCAGCGGCCCGCCCCAGAAGCGGGTGCCGCGCAGGCCGATGACCGCGGTGGGCAGCTTGACGGTCAGCGGGTGGCCGGGCAGCTTGGGCAGGACGCCGCTGTCCAGCAGGAAGGCGCCGCGCGCCACCGCCAGGCTGGCGTTGCCGCTGTGGGCCTGGGCGTCGTAGAGATAAGTCTCGACCGTCAGGCGGGTGTCCTCGCCCAGGGTCACTTCGGTGCCGTCGGTGAAGCGGATCAGCAGCCGGGCGCGGTCGCCGGTGCGCACCACGTCGCCGGCCTCGACGGCGGCCCCGGCGGCCAGGTCGCGGACCGTCTCGCCGGCACGGGCATCGGCATGGCCCTGCAGGCGGACGACGGTGCCCGCCGGCTGCGCCCAGGCGGGGGCGGCCAGCAGCAGGAAGATGGCGAGGACGGCGCGGCGCATGCTTGAGATGGTGGATCAGGCCCGCGCGCCGATCAAGGAGACAACACTATGCGGATTTGGCTAGTCGTTGCCGGAGTGAATGGACTTATGGCGGTGGCCATGGGGGCCTATGCCGCCCACGGCCTGGCCGGCCACGAGGCCGCGCTGGCCGAGCGGGCAAGCAGCTATCAGTTGTTGCACGCCGTGGCCTTGCTGGGGATCGACCGGCTGCGCGCCTCGGCAATCCGCCTCTCAGGGATGGCGGGTGTTGCCCTCACTGCGGGAATCGTGCTTTTCTGCGGGTCGCTGTACGTCAAGGCGATGGCCGGCCCGGTGCTGCCCGGACTGCTGACGCCTGCCGGCGGCATCTCCCTGATGGCCGGATGGCTGCTGGTCGCCGCCGCCGGCCTGATGTCCAGGCAATGACGGTCAAATTGGGCATGATTTGACTTGGATCATCAAAACGGGGATCATGCCGTGGCATTTATGATGCCGTTTGGGCGGCCCGTGGGGAACCGATGCCGAAGACCGTGTTGATCGTCGAAGACAACGACTTGAACATGAAGTTGTTCAACGACCTTCTGCAGGCCAACGGTTATGGCACGCTGCAGACCAAGGACGGCCGCGAGGCCATGGACCTGGCGCGCAAGCACCGTCCCGACCTGATCTTGATGGACATCCAGCTGCCCGAGATCTCGGGCCTGGAAATCACCAAGATGCTCAAGGACGATGCCGAACTGAAGGCCATTCCGGTGATCGCGGTGACCGCTTTTGCCATGAAGGGCGACGAGGAAAAGATCCGCGAGGGCGGCTGCGAGGGCTATATCGCCAAGCCGATCTCGGTCGCCAATTTCCTGCAGACCGTGGCCAAGTTCCTGGGGGAATGACCCCTTGGTCTCCCTCTCCCAACGGGAGAGGGCTTCAAATCTCACGTTTCGCCGGCGTTGAACCCGTCCAGGAGCTGGGCGATGCGGGCCGAATCGGCCTGGTCCATGATCACGCGCGCCCGCCGGGTCGCCGCCACCAGGTCCAGGCTGCGGATGCGCTGCTTGACCACCGGGATGTTGTTGGCCGACATGGACAGGTCGCGGATGCCCAGGCCCATCAGCAGCGCGGTGAAGCGCGGGTCGCCGGCGATCTCGCCGCAGACGCAGACGGGGATGCGGGCGCGCAAGGCGGCCTCGGTCGAGAACTGGATCAGGCGCAGCACCGCCGGGTGCAGCGGGTTGTAGAGGTGGGCCACCGCCTCGTCGGCGCGGTCGATGGCCAGGGTGTACTGGGTCAGGTCGTTGGTGCCGATGGCGAAGAAGTCGGCATGCCAGGCCAGCGCATCGGCGGCCAGGGCGGCGCCGGGGATCTCGATCATCGCCCCCAGGGCCGGCGGCGGGTCGGACATGGCCGCGCCCTTCTTCTTCAGCCGGCGGATCACCTGTTCCAGCATCTGGCGGGTGGCGCGCATCTCCTCGACGGTGGCGACCATGGGCACCAGGATGCGCAGCGGCCCGTGGGCCGAGGCGCGCACGATGGCCGAAAGCTGCGCCTCCAGCACCTCGGGCTTGGCCAGGCCGAGGCGGATGGCGCGCAGGCCCAGCGACGGGTTGGGACCGACCGAGCAGCCGAGCGCCGGGGCCAGCTTGTCGCCGCCGGCGTCGAAGGTGCGCACCGTGAGCTGGCGGCCGTCCATGCGCTCGACCAGTTCCTTCAGCACCTGGTACTGCTCGTCCTCGCTGGGCAGGTCCTCGCGGTTCATGAACAGGAACTCGCTGCGCAGCAGGCCGACGCCCTCGGCGCCGGCGTTGATCACGGCGTCGACTTCGGTGGGCAGCTCGATGTTGGCCTGCAAGATCATGCGCGCGCCGTCGCGGGTGACGGCGGGCACGTCGCGCAGCCGCGCCAGGCCGCGGCGCATGCGCAGGTGCTCGGCCCGCTTGCGCCGATAGGCGGCCAGGGTCTGCGGCGTCGGGTTGACCACCACCACGCCGGCACTGCCGTCGACGATGGCGGTTTCGCCGCCGCGCACGCCGCGCAGCAGCCCGGCCACGCCCAGCGCCGCCGGCAGGCCCAGCGAGCGGGCCATGATGGCGGTGTGGCTTTCGGCGCCGCCCAGCACGGTGGCCAGGCCGGCGACCAGCTTGGGGTCGAGCAGCGCGGTGTCGGCCGGTGTCAGCTCGTCGGCCAGGATCACCGCGTGCTTGGGCAGCACCGAGAACGGCCGATAGGGGGTGTTGGTCAGGTTGCGCAGCAGGCGCCGTCCGACGTCGCGGATGTCGGCGACACGAGCGGCCAGATAGGCATCCTGCATGGCCTCGAAGCCGCGGACGATCTCGTTGATCTCCTGCTGGACGGCGGCCTCGGCGTTGATGCGCTCGCTTTCGATGCGCCGCTCGACGCCGCGCATCAGCCGCGAGCCGTGCAGCATCTGCTCGTAGGCTTCCAGCAGGTAGCCCAGCTCCTCGCCGGCCGAGCCGCCGAGGTCGCGGGCCTTTTCGCGCAACTGGGCCACCTGGCGGGTGGCGCGCTCCGCGGCCTCGGCGAAGCGCGAGCGCTCGGCATCGACGCGGCCGGCGGGAATGCGGTGCTCGGGCACCGATATGGAGCCGGCGTCGTGCAGGTAGACGGTGCCGATGGCAATGCCGCGCGACACGCCCATGCCCTCGATCACGAGCTCGCCCGTGGCCGCAGGGATGACATTGGACAGTCGGGTCTCGAGGTCGGCGTCCCGGTTCTTCATTTCTCTCCTGAACGTGTTCCGGTCCCTGGGGTCCGCGAGGTTCAATCCTCGTCGAACTTCTTGTCGATCAGGTCGCACAGGGCGGCCAAGGCGGCCCCGGCCTCGTTGCCGCGGGCCTTGAGCTCGATGCAGCAGCCGGGTGCCGCGGCCAGCATCATCAGGCCCATGATGGACAGGCCCGACACCTCGGTGCCGCGGTGGCCCACCGTCACCTGGGCGTCGAAGGTGGCGGCCAGCTTGACGAACTTGGCGGCGGCGCGGGCGTGCAGGCCGCGCCGGTTGGCTATGGTGGCGCTGCGGCTGATCTCTTCGCCGGACTGGGGCTGTGAGGCGTCGGCGTTCATTTGCGATCCTGGGTCAGCAGCTTCGAGGCGACGTTGATGTACTTGCGCCCGGCTTCCTGGGCGGACGCCACGGCATCGGCCAGCGGTTCCGAGTGGCGCACGCTGGCGAGCTTGATCAGCATAGGCAGATTGACGCCGGCAATCACTTCGACCTTAGCCTTGTCCATGATGGAGATGGCCAGGTTGGAAGGCGTACCCCCGAACATGTCGGTCAGCACCACCACCCCGTTGCCGTCGTCGCAGCGGGCGACGGAGACCAGGATGTCGTTGCGGCGCTGTTCCATGTCGTCGTCGGGACCGATGCACACGGCGGCCACGTTGGGCTGCGGCCCCACGACGTGCTCGAGCGCCGCGACAAGTTCGTCGGCGAGCCTGCCGTGGGTGACGAGTACCAATCCGATCATAGCGATCCCCTATTCATGATCCCCCCTCGTCGAGTTCGCGGTGGCGAAGCTCGACGCGGCTGCCCTGGTCCCGCAACCAGGCCGCCAGGCGCTCGGCGATGACGACCGACCGATGGCGTCCGCCGGTGCAGCCGACGGCGATCGTCAGATAGCTCTTACCCTCGGCGGCGAACCGGGGCAACAACGGTACCAGCAGACGCTGCACGGAATCGAGGAAACCGGTGAATTCCGGGTCGGCGGCGACATAGTCGGCAACCGCCGGGTCGCGCCCGGTCAGGGGCTTGAGCTCGGCGACATAATGCGGGTTGGCCAGGAAGCGGGCGTCGAACACCAGGTCGGCCTCGCGCGGCAAGCCGTTGCGGTAGGCGAATGATGTGACGAACACCGCCAGCCCGCGATCGGTTTCCAGGCCGAAGCGGCCGGCCAGCACGCGCTTGAATTCGGCCGGCGGCAGGGCGGTGGTGTCGATGATCTCGGCCCGCGAGCGCAGCGGGCTCATCAGCGTGCGCTCGTGGCGGATGCCATCCAGCAGCGGCCGGTCCACCGCCATGGGGTGGCGGCGCCGGGTCTCGGTATAGCGCCGGCACAGCACGTCGTCGTCGCAATCCAGGAACAGCAGGCGCACGTCCAGGTGCCGTTCGGCCATCAGCCGGTCGATGGCTTCGAGCACCGGCTGGACGCCGAAGTCGCGGGTGCGGATGTCGACGCCGATGGCCAGCGGCCGCGCCACACCGTCGCCGGGGCGCACCAGGCTGGACAGCAGCGACAGCGGCAGGTTGTCGACCGCCTCCCAGCCCTGGTCCTCGAGAGCCTTCAGCGCCAGGGTCTTGCCCGCCCCGGACATGCCGGTGACGATGACCAGCCGCCCGGCGGGGGCGGAATCATGGGCTGGGTCTGGGGGAGGCTGGGAATTGTCGGTCATCACGACCGCATAATATCTCGCGTTGCCGAAGGCACCGCAAGGCGAACCTTCGCCGGGGTCGAGGCCTCGAACGCCGCCAGCCGGACCAGCGGAACGCGGATGCCCAGATACTCGGCCGCGGCCGGTTCGGGCAGGCGCTCCACCAGATTTGCGTCCACCAGCTCGACCACCAGCCCCACCGGCGCCCAGGCCAGGTGCGGCAGCCGCACCAGTCCCAGGCCGCGCACCTCGAGCAGGCCGGCGATGGTGTCAGGGCAGCGCGCCACCAGCCGATTGCCCCGCACCGACAACTCGGTCTGGTCGTCGGCAACCAGCCCGGCCCCGCCGTCGATCAGCCGCAGCGCCAGGTCCGATTTCCCCGCCCCCGACGGCCCGCGGATCAAAACGCCGGTGCCGGCGATCTCGACGGTGGTGGCATGGACGAGCATCATGGGCCAAACCTGCGGCGGGACGGCGGGAGAGTCAATGCCGTCTCCCCTTAACAAGCATCCCGCATTCTGCCATGTTCCCGCCCATGACCATGGGCGCTTCCCAATTCTCCGGCACCTCGCTCGGCTGCATCCGCGGCGGGCGGGTGGTGTTTGCCGGGCTGGACTTCGCGGTGGGTGGCGGCGAGGCCCTCGTGCTGCTGGGGCCGAACGGGTCGGGCAAGTCGAGCCTGCTTCGCGTCATGGCCGGGCTGCTGAAGCCGGCGGCCGGCCAGCTGGCTTGGGGTGGCCAGGCGGTGGCCGACGACCCCGAGGCGCACAACGCCCGCACCCACTATCTGGGCCATCATGACGCGGTCAAGCCGGTGCTGACGGTGGCCGAGAACCTGCGCTTCTGGGCCGCGCTGCACCACCCCTCGGCCGAGACCGCCGGCCGCGCCGTCGATGCCGCCCTGGCCCGCTTCGCCCTCGGCCACCTGGCCACCATGCCGGGCAAGATGCTTTCGGCCGGTCAGAAGCGGCGCACCAACCTGGCGCGCCTGCTGGCCGCGCCCTCGCCGCTGTGGCTTCTGGACGAGCCGGTGACCGCGCTCGACAAGGCGTCGATCAAGACCCTGGAAGCGGTGCTGGCCGAGCATCGGGCCGGCGGCGGCATGGTGGTGCTGTCGACCCATGCCGACATCGACCTGCCCGGCGCCCACGAACTGCACCTGGACCGGTTCGCCCCCGCCGACCCGTTCGACGAGGAGGACGAATGAGCCGCTTCGCCGAAATCGTCCGCCGCGACCTGCGCCTGGCGCTGCGCCAGGGGTCGGACAGCATCATGGTGGTCACCTTCTTCGTGCTGACGGTGATCCTGTTTCCCTTCGGCATCGGCCCCGAGGCCAACATCCTCGAACGGGTGTCGGCCGGCGTGCTGATGGTCACCGCCCTGCTGGCGTCCATGCTGTCGCTGGACCGCCTGTTCCAGGCCGACTACGAGGACGGCAGCCTGGAGCTGCTGGTGCTGACCCCGGCGCCGCTCGGCGTGGTGGTGATCGCCAAGGTGGTCGCCCACTGGCTGACTACCGGCCTGCCGCTGATGGTGGCCGCCCCGGTGCTGGCGGTGCTGCTGCACATGAACGCCGACGGTTTCGGCACGCTGCTGGCGGCCATGGCGCTGGGCACGCCCATCCTGTCGCTGGTCGGCGCCATCGGTGCGGCCCTGGTGCTGGGGGCGCGCCGCGGCGGCGTGCTGCTTTCACTGCTCATCCTGCCGCTCTACGTGCCGGTGCTGATCTTCGGGGTCGGGGCCATCGACGCGGCGGTCCAGGGGCTGCCGGCCACCACCCACCTGCTGATCCTGGGCGCCATCCTGGCTGCGGCCCTGCCGCTGGCGCCGTGGGCGGCCGCTGCCGCGCTGCGCCAGGCGCTGGAATAGGGAACCATCCAACCCGTCCGTTCGTTTCCCTGTCGGCAGCCAGGGAGATTGACCCATGTCGCTTCGCGCCGCCGTAGCGGTCGGAACCGCCGCATTGCTTGCCGCCTGCGCCTCGGAACCGCCGCCCCGCTCGCTGGCCCAGGCCGGCCAGGTGGTCGACGCCGCCGCCGGAGCCGGGGCCGCCAGTGCCGCCCCGCTGGAAATGCAGGTGGCGCACGAGAAGCTGGCCGCCGCCCAAACCGCCGCCGCCGGCGGCCACTCGGCCGAGGCCGACCGCCTAGCCGAGCAGGCCATCGTCAACGCCCAGCTGGCCCAGGCCAAGGCCGACGACGCCCAGGCCCGCGCCGCCCTGGCCGACGTCGAGGGCGCCGTCGGCGCTCTGCGCACCCAGCCGCCGCCCGCCGCGGCCCCCGTCCCCGGCACCGTCCCCGTTCCCGTCCGCTGATGGAGGGCCGCATGCGCCCAACCCTTGCCGTCGCCTTCGTCGCGCTGGTTCTGGCCTCGTGCAGCAGCTCGGTGGAAACCGCCCGGCTGGCCACCGTGCGCCAGGAGCTGGAGCAGGCGCGCGCCGACACCGCCGTGGCCCGCTATGCCCCGGTGCCGCTGCACGACGCCGAGCAGTCGCTGGCCGCCGCCGAGGCGGCCTCGAAATAAGGCGAACGCGCCGCCACCGACCACCAACTCTACGTTAACGATCCGCGCATCGATATCGCCCCGGTGCGCGCCGACGCCGCGGGCGCCGTCGACCGCCGCCAGGCCCTGGCCGAGCAGCGCAGCCAGCTGCAGTTGGAAAACGCCCAGCAGCGCTCGGCCCGCCTGGAACAGGAACTGGAAGGCCTGCGCGCCCGCCAGACCAACCAGGGCACCGTGTTCACCCTGACCGACGTCTTGTTCGAGACCGGCAAGGCCCAACTCAAACCCGGGGCCTACAACCGGCTGCAGCCGCTGGCGACCTACCTGAAGCAGCGCCCCGAGGCCCATGCGGTGATCGAAGGGTTCACCGATTCGACCGGGACGCCCGAGGCCAACCGCTTGCTGTCCCAGCGCCGCGCCGAAGCGGTGCGCGACGTGCTGATCGGCGACGGCATCGATCCCCAGCGGCTGGCCGTCCAGGGCATGGGCGAGGACTATCCCATCGCCAGCAACACCACCCCGGCCGGCCGGCAGCAGAACCGGCGGGTCGAGGTATTGGTAAGCGAACTGCCTAGGTGACTCGCGGGCGGGCCGGCGCTACCATCCGCCGCCGACAGGAGGCGGCGAATGGCGACGGCACGTTCCACCATATGGACGGTTGCGGGCGGGGTGCTGGGGCTTGGCGCCGCCGCCGCCCTGTGGGTGCTTGCCCACCAGCCGGGTCCGCCCGGTCCCGATGCCAGGGCCGCGGCGGAAGAGCCGGCCGCCCCCTTCGTCCGCCTGCAGTCGGAGATGAACCGCGTCGCCGACGGCCACGGCATCCGCCCGGTCGAGGCGGTTCCCGACAAGCTGGACCTGCTGGCCGACGCCCTGCAGGCGCTGCTGGCCGGCAACGCGGCGCGGGCCGGCAAGCTGCTCGACACCGTCGAAGCCGAGATCGACCGCCGCCTGCCCACCGAAGACGAGATCGCCGCCGACGCCGCCAAGGCCGGCCGCGCCGAATGGCTGACCAGCTATTTCGAACTGCTGCCCGGCCCGCCCCAGACCGGCTCGCTCAAGCGCGAGACCGCTGCCTTCGTCCGCTTCGCCACGGTGATGCGCAAGGTCGACGCGCTGATGCTGGCAGGCATGCTGCCCAGCCTGGACGGCTATGACCTGGTTGCGCGCCGCTCCACCGGCGGGCCGCTGGACGAGGTGTGGCTGCGCTTTCCCTGCCGGGTGGCCGCCCACCACCGCCCGGCGCTGGAGGCCGCCGCCAAGCGCCTGAAGCAGCTGGCCGGCCCGCTGACCGACTGCCCGCTGCCCCGCGACAAGGCGGGCGACCTGGGACTGGCCGAGAAGGTGGCCAAGGACCCCATGGCGGCGCTGGTCCTGCCGCCGCCGCCCGTGGGCGAGCCGGCCGGCGTGCTGATGAAGGCGGCCGCCACTGGCTCCATGGCCGACATCGCCCAGGCGCTGAAGGCGGGTGGCGATCCACATCGGGCCGACGGCCACGGCCGCACCGCGGTCCATTACGTGCTGACCAATCCCCGCCTGTCCCCGCCAGAACGGGCCGAGGCGGTGCGGTTGCTGTTCTAGCTCGGGCCTCTAGAACGGCTCGAGCTCGCTGTCCCAGTACAGGAAGTCGCGCCAGCTCTGGTGCAGGAAGTTGGGCGGGAACGAGCGGCCGTGCTCCTGCAGCATGAAGGTGGACGGCTGCTGGGGCACGCGCTGCAACGGCATGTCGGCCTCGCGCGGCAGCCGGCTGCCCTTTTTCAGGTTGCAGGGGCCGCAGGCGGCGACCACGTTGGTCCAGGTGGTCCGCCCGCCGCGCGAACGCGGCACCACGTGGTCGAAGGTCAGGTCGTGGGCGGGCAGGGTCTGGCCGCAGTACTGGCAGGTGAAGCGGTCGCGCAGGAACAGGTTGAAGCGGGTGAAGGCGGGACGCCGCGCCGTCGGGATGTATTCCTTCAGCGAAATCACGCTGGGCAGGTTCATGCAGGCGCTGGGCGAGTGGACGACGGTGTCGTATTCGGAGATGACGTTGACCCGCTCGGCGACCACCGCCTTGATCGCCTCCTGCCACGACCACAGGGACAACGGGAAATAGCTGAGCGGGCGGAAATCCGCGTTCAGCACCAGGGCGGGATAGCTGTGCAAGGCTACCAATCCCCTCTCCCAGGACAGGTTATCGCAAGATATAGTATCCCTGCGGGTGAATCCATCCCCCTTATCGTTATGGTTTGGTGAAACTGCAGTCTCATGGCGTGGGGTCCAGGGCCTGGCGCAGGAACTCGCGGCCCAGCCGTGCCCCGTGGCCGTCAATGCCGTGGCCCAGGCCCTTGCGCATCTCGGCCATCACCGGCACCCCCACCGAGGCCAGGGTGCGTTCGGCCAGCGGCAGGCACAGCGGGTTGACCACCTGGTCCTCCTCGCCGTGGACCAGCAGCACCCGCGGCCGGGCAGTGATCTCGGCGGGCAGGACCTCGGGGTCGGGCAGGGCGCCGGAATAGGCCACCACCGCCGCCACCGGCTTGGTCCGGCGCAGCGCCACGTGCAGCGCCATCATCGCCCCTTGCGAGAAGCCGACAAGGGCCAGCGCGTCCTCGCCCAGCCCGTGTTCGGCCAGCATCTCGTCCAGATAGGCGTCCAGGATCGGCGCCGCCTGGCGCACGCCGCCGATGATGGCGTCCGAGCTGCGCACCTGCAGGCTGAACCACTGATGCCCGCCGGTCGCCATGTCGAAGGCGAAGGGGGCGTTGGGGGCGACGAAGGCGGCGTCGGGCAGCGCCTCGGCGACGAAGGGCGCCAGGTCGATCAGGTCCTGGCCGTCGGAGCCTACGCCGTGCAGCATGACCACCAGCTGGCGCGCCGGGCCGCCGGATGCAGGGGCGGCACTGGGGCCGGACAGGCGGGGCAGGGACATCGGGACTTCCTCCGGACAGCGGGACGGCTGCCTAGAGTATGGTATTCTGCGCCCCGCTTACCAACCCCGGTTCGGCCATGACCACCTGCACCCGCTTCGCCCCCAGCCCGACCGGCGAGATGCATCTCGGCCACGCGCACTCGGCGTTGTTCGCCCACCGGGCGGCCGAGGGCGGGCGTTTCCTGGTGCGTATCGAGGACATCGACCCCGGCCGCTGCCGTCCCGCCTTCACCGAGGCCATCCTGGCCGACCTGGCCTGGCTGGGTCTGGACTGGGAGCAGCCGGTGCGCCGCCAGTCCGAGCACTTCGACGACTACCGCGCCGCCCTGGCCCGGCTGGAGGGCATGGGACTGCTGTATCCGTGCTTCTGCACCCGGCGCGACATCCAAGACGAGGTCGCCCGCGCCGGCCACGCCCCCCACGGGCCCGAAGGCGTGCCCTATCCCGGCACCTGCCGGCGATTGGACCATGCGCTGGCGGCCGAGCGGATGGCGGCGGGCGAGGCCTTCGCCCTGCGCCTCGACGTCGCCCGTGCCGCCGCCCTGGCCGGGCCGCTGACCTGGGTCGACCGCGACCGCGGGCCCATGGCGGCCGAGCCGCAGATGTTCGGCGACGTGGTGCTGGCGCGCAAGGACACGCCGGCCAGCTATCACCTGGCGGTGACCGTCGACGACGCCATCCAGGGGGTGACCCTGGTGACCCGCGGCGAGGACCTGCTGCTGGCTTCGCACCTGCACCGGCTGCTGCAGGCGCTGCTGGGGCTTCCGGTGCCGGAGTGGCGCCACCACCGCCTGCTCACCGATGCCGACGGGCGGCGGCTGGCGAAGCGTGACCGGGCGCTGACCTTGCGGGCCCTGCGCGAGGCGGGCCACTCTCCCGCCCAGGTTCGCGCCATGGCCGGCTTCCCCGACTGAGAGTCATCGGGTGGATGCCTGATCCAAATTCGATAAGATTGTTCGAATATTAGGCGGCATTTACATCGGATGCCGTGGATCATAGGGCAAATGCCGTAAGGTTATTGTCAGTATACGCCCCAAATCATACCAATGCAGGGTCATGGGACCGCCTTCCGGGTAATTCGAATCGGGAGGCAGTCCGTATAGGCTGGAGGGCATGGGGTTGAGTAAAGAGAGTTCGGCGGAACAGCGCACGAACCGGAGGAACAATCAGATGGGGACGCAATACATTCCCGCCAAGGTCGACGGCATCGCCGCCCGCGTGGCTTCCTCGCTGGACGAGGTCGCCGACCGCCTGGAAATGGCCCGTGATGCGGGGGAATTCGTTTCGGCGCTGGAAGCCAACGGCTTCGTCTGGCGCGAGGTCAAGCGCATGGCGCCGCGGCTGGGCTGGCACGTGCCGGCGCGCATCTTCAATTTCTCGCTGGCCACCCTGCAGGGCACCGGCCGGTGCGTTGACGACCATGCGGTCGAGGCCATCATCCACATCAACCGCAGCTTCTCGCGCGAGCTGCTGCAGCAGGGGCGCGGCTGAAACGCCGCGTCACTTGCCTTCCGGCACCACCGACAGGCCGTTGCACATGCTGCACAGATAGGCGGTGGGCACCTTGACCGCCGCCAGGTCGATATCCTTGGCGACCATGCGGCCGCAATGGCCGCAACGCCAGCTGTGCCCGCCCAGGCCCAGCATGGCCACGCCGGTATCGACGACGGTGCGCTCGCCCACTTCGTCGCTGTTGATGGGGGTGAGGGTGATGTCTGCCATGGCTGTCCTCCTGATCTAGAAAGCGGCGACCGAGCCGTCCCCGCGGGGGTCGGCGGCCCCTTCGACGACCCCGTCGCCGTGGCGGGCCAGAGCTCCGGCCACCCCCATGCGCGGATCCCAGGGGGCGGCGACCTCGATCCGGTGGCCGGCGGCGGCCAGTTGCCCGACCACGCCGGGGTCCAGCCTGGCCTCGACCATCAGCCCGTCCGGGCCGAGCAGCCAGCGCGGCGCCGACGCGGCGGCCTGCAGCGGCTCGCCGAACAGGGCGGCCCGGGTGAACAGCTGGGCCTGCGCCTGGGCCTGGGCGTCTCCGCCCGAGGCGCCCCACACCATGGTCCGCCCGTCCTTCAGCCGTGCCAGGCCCGGCGCCAGGGTGTGGAAGGGGCGCCGGCGCGGTTCCAGCATATTACGGTCGGATCCGTCCAGGGTGAAGGCGGCGGCGCGGTCGTGCCACAGCACACCGGCGTCCCGCACCACCACGCCCGAGCCGAACGGCCGGTACAGGCCCTGGGCGACGCTGACGGCGCGGCCCTGGCCGTCGACCACGCCCAGCCAGGCGGACTCGCCGTCGCGCGGGATGCCGAAACCGGTCCCGGCGCGGGTCCGGTCGATCTCGGCGGCCATGCGGTCGAGCACGTGCTCGGACAGGTAGGTGGTGGCATGCACCGACATGCGGCCGGGATCGGCGATGTGGGCGTCGCGGATGCGAAAGGCGACACGGGCGGCCTCGGCCAGCCCGTGGACGTGCTCGGCACCACCCGCCTCGCGCACGTCCAGGCGCTGGAACAGGCCCAGCACCACCAGCGCCGCCAGTCCCTGGGTCGGCGGCGCGGTGTTGAACACGGTACCGGACGGCAGGCCCAGCGACAGCGGCCGGCGGCGCATGCCGCGGTGGCGGGCCAGGTCGTCGGCGCGCAACGGGCTGCCGGCCGCCTGCAGTCCGGCGGCCAGGGTGCGCCCGACCTCGCCGCGGTAGAAGTCGTCGAGCCCCGCCGCGGCCAGCCGCTCGAAGGTCGCGGCCAGGGCCGGCAGGGTGGCGATGGCGCCGGCCGGGGGCGCCTTGCGCTTGGCCAGGAAGGTATCGGCGAAGCCCGCGACCCCCTTCAGCTCGGCCAGGACGGCCGCGGTGGCGGCGGCCTGCAGCCGGGTGACGGCGACGCCGGTGCGCGCGTGGTGGATGGCATCCTCGAACAGCCGGGCCAGCGGCAGCCGCCCGCCCCAATGGGCCGAGACGTCGAGTGCCAGCTGCCAGCTCGACACCAGCCCGGCGACGGTGGCGGCGGACAGCGGACCGCGCACGGGGACCCGGTCCAGGCGGCTTTCGCGGTACAGGCCGGGCTCGACCTTGCCGCCGGCGGCGCCCGAGCCGTCGATGGACACCGGCGGCTTGCCCGGCTCGGCGATCAGCCAGAAGGCGTCGCCGCCCAGCCCCGACAGGTGCGGCTGCACCGCAGCCAGGGTGGCGCTGGCGGCGACCGCGGCCTCGATGGCGTTGCCGCCCTCGCGCAGCACCGCCAGCCCCGCCTGCGCGGCGAGATGATGGGGCGCGGCGACCATGCCCCGGCGGGCCATGGGGGTTTCGAGCATGTCTCTCTCGGGTCGATGGATCCGGGCCCGATTGTTGCCAAATCCCGAGCCCGATTGCAAATGCCGGCCGTCGTCCTCTAATACTCGGCCATGGACGACAGCTTCACCGCCGTACTGCCGCTGACCTGGGAGCGCATCCACCAGGACGCCCGCACGCTTGCCGCGCGCCTTGCGCCCAAGGGCCCGTTCGACCGCATTGTCGCGGTGGCCCGCGGCGGGCTGGTGCCGGCAGCCGTGCTGGCCCGCGAGCTCGACATCCGCCTGGTCGATACCGTGTGCGTGTCCAGCTACGGCGACGGCACCCGCCACCAGCTCGAGGTGCTGAAGGCCATCGACGGCGACGGGGCCGGCTGGCTGGTGGTCGACGACCTGGTCGACACCGGCGCCACCGCGCGCGCCGTGCGCGCCATGCTGCCCAAGGCCCACTACGCCACCTTGTACGCCAAGCCCGAGGGCCGGCCCCTGGTCGACACCCATGTGGACGAGGTCGACCAGCACGTCTGGATCGTCTTTCCCTGGGACGCCGAGGTCGAAAACTAAGATGGCTTCGATGAGGGGAGGCCCCTTGCCACCTTTCAGGTCAGCTTGCGCAGATGCACATTGAATCCCGGACCCAACTGGTTGGCGACCTCTATGTTAGCGACATAAAAGCCAGCATCTCTGGCCGAATCTTCCAGATATTGCCGGCTATGGGCTCGCTTGAGACCGCTAATCTGCATCCTGTAGGCTTGGTCCGAGCACGCGACTACAGAGAATACGAATGAGCCTCCCGGCCTCAGGTTGAGCAGCGCGTTGCGCAGCACCGGTCGAAGGTCAAAAAAGTAGAGAATGGTTCCCACGGAAGCGACGAAATCAAAGGCGCCATAGGTGGTTGGTACCGTTATGTCGGCTTGCAGCAGGCCCTGGTACCCCTTGCCCTCGGCCCGGCTCAGCATGTCGGCGGACAGATCCAGGCCGACCAGCCGGCGTGGTGGATTAAGATAGCCGCCAAGCAGTCCGGTACCGACGCCGAACTCCAGCCCGTCCATGTCCTCGGGGGCAAGGGCGGTGGTCAAGAACTGTTCGAAGAGGGCAACGACAAGATGGTTGCCGTCGACTGATTCATATGTCTCCGCATGCTCATGGCTCTGCACACCTTCTTCGTCGCAGACAGTATCCAGTTGGCGGAGCAGCCGTTCATTAATTTCTCGATCGGGGGAGGCGAGCGGCAGAAAGAAGTTACGGATGTACGGGTCGGCATGACGTCTCAGGAAATCCTCGGATGCGTCTTCCTTTGACATTGCTGGCGCATAGGCCTGGGCCCAGGCCTCCCATAGTGCATTCGCCAATTTTCGGTCATTTAAGCCGTGTTGGCAGCGGGCATGGAATGCAGCGCCGAGGAAGCGCTTGTGCAGGAGCAACTCGTCGGGAGCGCGCCTGAGCGCTTCTATGCAATACCGAAGCGCGGCCATGTGCTGTCCATGAGCAATATATTCCATCGCCGCCAAGGTCGGGGCTCCGTGGCCGTCCCGATGGCATAGAACGATCTGATCGAACATGGATTGAGAGAGAGATAGGTTGCCCTTCGTGAGCGCCTTTCGAGCGGCGTTAAGACGCATCGCGCAATGGGGGCAAACATGTATGTGCATAAACTATGATTGGGTCATAATATCCCCGTATGCAAGACGATTTAACATAGATATGCTCGTTTTTAGAGATGAGCGGGGTGTGGCCGATTGTATGATCGACCCGGCCAAGCACTTGCCTTGCCCGCCCGGCGCGGCATAATCGGCATCCTTATGCCGAATTAGCGAGGCGACGATGGCTGGGGTTTTTGTCCACCAGGTGCGGGTGTCGTGGGGCGATTGCGACCCGGCGGGCATCCTGTATACCCCGCGGGTGTTCGACTACTGCACCGAGGCCCTGGAAGGCTTCTACCGCGAGGTGCTGAAGTCGGAGTGGATCACCATGAACCGTCAGCACAACATGGGCTCGCCCATGGTGCATGTGTCCTGCGACTTCCTGGCGCCCATGCCGCCGGCCCTGGAACTGGGGGTCGAGGTGCGGCTGGAAAAGCTGGGCACCTCCAGCCTGACCTACGTCTTCACCGGCCGCGGCCGGGACGGGACCGAGCACTTCCGCGCCCGCTACGTCGCCTGCATCACCGATTTTGCCGCCGGCAAGGCCATCCCTTTGCCCGCACCGATCCGGGCGCGCGCCGAGGCGTTCATGGCGGGGTGAGGATGGGTGGCGCCCGGGACCTTGTGACCTACCAGCGCATCTGGCCGCCGAGCGGCTTGGACTTGGCGACGCCGCGCTTGGTGATCAGCACCCACTCGTTGACCTGCATGTAACGGGGCGCCAGGAACTGGTAGATGTCGCGGATGCGGTTGGAGTTCTCGTCCGAGCGCACCACGAACACCGACTTCCAGATGTGGATGCTGTCCTCCCACGACAGCAGGCGGCGGTGCAACTCGTCGCGGACCTGGCGGATATAGCCGATCTGGTTGTCGATGTTCTTCAGCATGGCCAGGATTTCGCCGGTCTGGGCGTCCACCTGCTCGAAATATTCGTTGAGCACCTTCAGCGCGCGCTGGGACAGGCGGGCGACCTGGTCGACGGTCTCGATCATGCCCTTGTCCGAGCCGTAGATGCGGCGCAGGCCGGAGATCTTCTCGTTGATCTTGACGATCTCGGCGAAGATGTCGCGCTCGGCCTCGATATAGGCGAGCTCCTTGGCGAGCGTCTCGATATAGCGCACCACCTCCTCGCGGTTCTCGCGACCCAGGCCGATTTCCTCGGCCGCTTCGGCGAAGGCGAGGTTGACGTTCTTCTTGACCTGCGGGTCCTCGGCGATCTGCGCCAGTTCCTCGGCCGAGGTGATGATGTGCTCGTTGCCGGTCAGCCAGGTCACCAACTGCATGGTCAGGCGCTGGTAGGCGATGCGGAAATGGCGGTCGCCCGGCTCCCACGACGCCTCGCGGGTCAGGATCTCCTTGGGCAGCGGGTCGCCGGCGCGCAGGCCGCGGACGAACTGCAGCCCCTCGGCGACGCGGTCGAGCATCTTGGCGTCGTGGTTGTCCTCGGCCAGCATGAACTCGCGCTTGATGCCGTCGAAGGACAGCACCGCGTCGTTGTTGGCGAGCTTGATCACCGCCACCGGCTCGCCGGTGTCGCTGAAGCGGAAATAGAGGTCTTCAAAGGACGAGAAGAACTTGTGCTCGAACGAGACGACGTCTTCCAGTTCGTCCTTCTTCTTGTCAGCTGCCATACCGTCCCTGTGCTACCCCAGCCGGCGTTGTCCCGACGCGAGTATGCCGCGCTGTGCTGGCGCGAACAAGAGCCAGCACCGACCGGCAGGGTAGAACCGGCGTCAGTCTTCGCCGTCGAAAAAAGTATGCCCGGCCTGGCCGTGCAGATACCCGTTGGCGAACTCGGCGCCGGGGCATAATCCGGCCAGGCGATCCTCGGCCTCCGCCGTCGCCACGGTGCCGTCGAGCACGGCGCGGAACAGCGCGGCCACCGCCACCATGTCGGACTGCTGGGGCCACAGGCGGAAGCGGTTCACCCCCAGCGCGCGCAGGGCAGCCAGGTCGGAGATGCCGTCCATGTAGTGGTACGACATGGTCTGGGTGCCGTTGACCGCCAGGAAGGGATCCTCGTCCAGGGTCTCGACGGCCATGCCGTCGGGGTCGTCGGCGCAGACGTACTGGCAGCCGTCCTTGGCCAGGTTGCGGGCGCGCGCCGCATAGCAGCGCGCCGAGATGGCCAGCGGCAGGCGGCCGAACACCTGGACCTCGACCTCGGACTTGGCGGCTGCGGCCAGCCGGCCGATGACCTCGGTCGACAGTTCGGCGGGCAGGCAGACGCGGGTGGCGCCCATGGCTTCGAGATAGGCCAGCGTGCCCTCGTTGTAGACGTTGACCATGGGGCCGACCACGAAGGGCCGTCCACCCAAGAGGGCGGCGACCGAGACGTCGTTGGCCTCGACCAGGACGCCGGGCATGGCGGCCAGTTCGCGCGCCGCCTCGATCTCGCGCTCGGACATGATCAGCGCCAGGCTGGACAGCACCACTTCCTTGCCGGCCCCAGCCAGGCGCTCGATCACCTCGGGCAGGAAGGGGGCGAAGAACGGCGTGCGCTTCGAGCACACCACCTCGCCGACGCAGACGGTGTCGACGCAGGCCTCGTCGGCGATGCGGAAATAGAAGTCGCGCATGCGCTCGGGCGCCCAGTTGAACAGCACCGGCCCCAGGGTCAGCCCGGCCGCGGCTTGCGCCTTCTTCTTCTTGGTCAACGCCAGGCCCTCTCGTAGGCGCCGGTGGTCTGCCGGCCGCCCTCGGTGATGCGGTCGAGGTCGATGTCGGGCAGGGACTGGCCGGCCATGACCGCGTCGACGCCCTTGCGGAAGGCGTCGACCACCGCGGCCACATAGGCGCGGCCGCGCTGGCGGCCCTCGATCTTGAAGGCGGTCACGCCCGCCTTGATCAGGTCAGGCAGGATGGCCAGGGTGTTGAGGCTGGTCGGCTCCTCGAACAGGTAGCTGGCCTTGCCCTGGGCGATGAAGCGGCCCTTGCACAAGGTGGGATAGCCGGCCGGCTCGTTGCGGCCGAACTTGTTGATGGTGAAGCCGCCCAGCTCCGAGGTGATGCCGTCGTGGCCCTCGACGTAGCGCACATGCGCGGCCGGGCTGCACACCCCGTTCATGTTGGGCGACTGGCCGGTGGCATAGGACGACAGCGCGCAGCGGCCCTCGGCCATGACGCACAGACCGCCGAACACGAACACCTCGGTCTCGACGGGGCGGATGCGCTCGTTCAGCGCGGCGATTTCCTGGACGGTCAGCACGCGGGGCAGCACCACGCGACGAACTCCGAACCGCTCGGCGTAGAAGCGGATGGCCTCGGGGTTGGAGGCGGCGGCCTGGACCGACAGGTGCAGGCGCAGCTCGGGGTGGGTGCGCGCCGCATAGTCGATCAGGCCGATGTCGGCCAGGATCACCGCGTCGGCGCCCAGTTGGGCGGCGTCGTCGACCGCCTTGTGCCACAGGGCCGGCTCGCCCGCCTTGGGGAAGGTGTTGATCGCCACCAGCACCTTGCCGCCATGGGCGTGGGCATAGGCGATGCCTTCTCCCAGCTCCTTGCGGTTGAAGTTCAGGCCGGGGAAATTGCGGGCGTTGGTCTCGTCGCGGAAGCCGACATAGACGCAGTCGGCGCCGGCGTCGATGGCGCTTTTCAGCGCGGCCGGGGTGCCGGCGGGGCAGACCAGTTCGGGACGGACGAGATCGCTCACGAGACCGCCCCGGCGCGTCGCTGGCCGCGGCGCAGCTGCTTGAGTTCGGCTTCCAGGTGGGTGATGCGGGCGGCCTGGGCGTCGGCATCCTTGAGCGCCGGGGCCAGCAGGGCCGAGCGCACGGTTTCCAGGTCCTGGCGCATGCGGCCGACCAGCCCGGCGGCGGCGCCCAGCATGGTCCGTGCCGGCCGGCCGAACGGGCCCAGGGCCGAGGCGAGGTCGTCGATCAGGTCGATGCCGGCGCCGTCGATGGCATTGCGCAGCGCCACCACCACCTCGGTGTCGCCCTCGATCACCAGCTGGCGCGAGAAGAACAGCGCGTCGCCGTCGACCTTGCCCTCGGCCAGGGCGACCAGCATCTCGAGCGGGCCGCGGATGGTGGCCGAGACCTCGGCCGGGTCGACCTCGCGGCGCACGGTCAGGCGCGGATCGTCGGGATGGGGTTCGAGCAGGATGACGAAGGGCAGGTCGACGGGGTCGATGCACACCACCCGGTCGCCCCAGTCGGCCATGCGTTCGAGGATGTCGGGGTGCCGGCGGCGCACCACCTTCAGCATGGCGTCGAACGCCGGCTGCAGCAGCGACGGCCGGATCGGCCTGAGCGCCAGCCCCAGCAGCAGCACCGGGGTCAGCGGCGGCGTCATCGGCCTGGCCTGGGCGTGCCTCATGTGTGCGGGCTCCCCGAAAGATGGGATTTGGATTCCGCATGCGTCATAGCCGGCCTGATCGGCCGCCGTCAAGCAATGCGCACATAAAAAGCCCCGGCCCAAGGGGGTTGGGCCGGGGCTGGAAACCCGCCGTCGGGCTGGATCGCGGAAGCAAGAAGGGAGGGGAGGGGAGCTTCCGTGCACCCGACGGGGGCTTAGGGGTGGGCCCCGGTCGGGAGGAGGGACCGGGGCCCGCGCACTCGGATTTAACGCTGGATCAAGCGGCGGTCTTGGTCAGCGCCTGGAAGGCGGCGAAGCGCGCATTCAGGGGTTCGAGTGCGGCGGTGAACACGCTGGTGGTCAGCTCGGCGAACTTGCGGCCCTCGGCGATGGTGGTCTCGATCGCCTCGCGGGCCAGCTTGCCCTGCAGGTCGGCGAACTCGGCCGGGGTCTTGATCGACATCAGCGCCTTGATGGTGGCGTCGTTCTTCTCGGCCTGCTTGGCGACCAGAGCCTGGGAGTGCTTGGTGATCTCCTCGAAGCCCTTGACGGCCGCGGCGCTGCTCTTGGCGAACGCCTCGACGTTGTCCTTGCCGAGAGAGATGAACTTGTCGAAGCCTTCGATCTTCATGGTCCTGATCCTGTCCTTTGGGCCAACCGCCCCAGGGGCGATTGTGCGGTGCAACATGAGGGTAGAATAGCGGATCGCGACGCGGATGCAAGCGCTTTTTGTGCGGTGCACAAAAAATGCTGCGGCGCACAGCGGCGGCGCCAGATCAACGCCCGGTCGGGGATGGGATCAGAACTTGTAGCCGACGCCGGCGCCCAGCACGAAGCCGGCGGTTTCGCCCTCGGGGCGGGTGGCGGCGGCGACGCCGCCCAGCGACAGGTTCGAGGTGAAGAAGTGGCTCCAGCTCAAGGACACCGACAAGTCGGTGGCCGGACCATTGCCGGCGAACCCCTGGCCGCCGGACTGGGCCGGGTTCAGGCTGAAGCTGTGCGGCTGGTTGAGCTCGGCGCCCAGGCGCAGCCGGCTGGTGCCGTCGAGCCCCAGCACGCTGTCGGGATAGCTGGCCGCCAGGTCGGCCGACACGCCGCCGCCGTCGCCGCGCAGCGATGAACTCAGCCGGGTCTGGTCGAGGTCGTAGGCCACGTAGCCGCCCAGGGCCAGCCGGTCGGCGCGCTGGGCGCCGCCGTCGGACACCGCGCCGGCGCTGAAGGCGCCCTTGGCGAAGACGGGCGAGCGCTGCTCGCCGCCGGAAACGTCGCTGCTGCCCAGGACCAGGCGGGGGCGTTCCTGCTTCACTTCCGCGGCTCCTGCCGGCGCCGCCAGCACCAGGACCGCTCCAAGGATCAGACCGACGTACTTCATGCCCGAATTGCGAATGGGAGTAACCGGGGCACTACATATAGTTTTCGGCCGCCGGTTGGGAACCCATACCGGCGGCCGATGAGAGTCTTTTGAGTCACACTGTTGCGGATATGCACCAGTGTGCCGAAGGGCCTATTCCTTCAGCTCGGGACGATCCTTGTAGATGTCGAGCGCCTCGGGGTTGGCCAGGGCCTCGCGGTTCTTGACCGGGCGGCCGTGGACCACGTCGCGGACCGCCAGTTCGACGATCTTGCCCGATTTGGTGCGCGGGATGTCGTCGACCTGGACGATGCGCGACGGCACGTGGCGCGGCGTGGTGTTGTCGCGGATGCGCTTCTTGATCGCCGCCTCAAGCTCGGGCGACAGCGTCAGGCCGGGGCGCAGGCGGACGAACAGCACCACGCGCACGTCCGCCGCCCAGTCCTGGCCGATCACCAGGCTTTCCAGCACCTCGTCGATCTGCTCGACCTGGCGGTAGATCTCGGCGGTGCCGATGCGCACCCCGCCCGGGTTCAGCGTGGCGTCCGAGCGCCCGTAGACGACGATGCCGCCGTTGCCGGTCAGCTCGACCCAGTCGCCGTGGCACCAGATGCCCGGGTACTTGTCGAAATAGGCCTTGCGGTACTTCTCGCCGTCGTCGTCGTTCCAGAAGCCCACCGGCATGGACGGAAAGGCCTGGGTGCACACCAGTTCGCCCTTGGCGCCTTCCACCGGCTTGCCTTCGTCGTCGTACACCTCGACCTTCATGCCCAGACCGCGGCACTGGATCTCGCCGCGGTGCACAGCCTGCAGCGGGTTGCCCAGCATGAAACACGAGATGATGTCGGTGCCGCCCGAGATGGAGGCCAGCTGCACGTCGGCCTTGATCTTGGCGTAGACGTAGTCGAAGCCCTCGGGCGCCAGCACCGAGCCGGTCGAGGTGATGGTGCGCACCGTCTTGAGGCTGTGGGTCTTGGCCGGTTCCAGCCCCATTTTGGCGATGGCGTCGATCCACTTGGCCGAGGTGCCGAACAGCGTCATCCCTTCGGCGTCGGCGAAATCGAACAGGATGCGGCCGTCCAGCGCCGACGGGTTGCCGTCATAAAGCAGCAAGGTGGCCTCGGCGCCCAGCGCCGCCACCAGCCAGTTCCACATCATCCAGCCGCAGGTGGTGAAATAGAACACCCGGTCGTCGCGGCGGACGTCGCAATGCAGGCGGTGTTCCTTAAGCTGCTGGATCAGGGTGCCGCCGGCCGAGTGGACGATGCACTTGGGCGCACCCGTGGTGCCAGACGAGTACATGATGTAGAGCGGATGGGCGAAGGGCAGGCGGGTGTACTCGACCGCCTTGGCCGGGAACGGGGCGACGAAGTCGGCCAGGTGCACCGCCTTGGCGACCTTGGCCAGATCGGCCCGCTCGCGGGTATAGGGGACCACCACCACCCGCTCGACCGAGCCGATGTTGGGGACGATGTCGGCCAGCTTGTCGAGCGAATCATGGCTTCTGCCGCCATAGAAATAGCCGTCGGCCGAGACCAGCACCTTGGGCGCGATCTGGCCGAAGCGGTCGAGCACGCCCTGGACGCCGAAGTCGGGCGAGGCCGACGACCAGATGGCGCCCAGGCTGGATGCCGCCAGCATGAAGATGACGCTTTCCGGCATGTTGGGCATGTAGCCCGCCACCCGGTCGCCGACGCCGACGCCGGCGGCCTTCAGCGCCTGCTGGACCCGGCTGACCTGCTCGTGCAGGCCGGCGAAGGACAGCCGCCGCTTCACCTTGTCCTCGCCCCAGAAGACGATGGCGTCGCCGTCGTCGTTGCGGCGCAGCAGGTTCTCGGCGAAGTTGAGTTTGGCCTCGGGGAACCACTTGGCGCCCGGCATGCGGCAGACGTCGTCGACCACCACCGGGCCGGGGCCGTCGCCGATGATGCCGCAGAACTCCCACACCGTCCGCCAGAAGTGGTCGGGCGAGGCCACCGACCACGCCCATAGCGAGCCATAGTCGTGGGCGCTGGCGCCGAAGCGGTCGTTGGCCTGGCGCAGGAAGGCGGTCATGGCCGAGGCTTCGACCCGCTCGCGCGACGGCTGCCAGAGCATGGTGGACATGGCGACTCCTCCCCGTTTGTGCAAAGCACAATCTATTCGGAAACCGTCGCCGTCGCCAAGTGCTTGCCTAAGCGCCCGCGGCTCCCCGATAAGGGTATGAAGGAGGAAAATCCGTGGCCGACCACAAGTTGCCCAGCCGATCCAACACCGGCGAGATCGCTGATTTCCTCGCCAAGGTCCGCGCCATCCCCGCCACCACCCAGGTGCGCCGCGGCCGCCTGGTCTTCGCCATGGACGCCACCGCCAGCCGCGAGGCCACCTGGGCGAGCGCCCAGCGCATCCACGCCGCCATGTTCGACGAGACGGCCAAGCTGGGTGGGCTGGACGTCCAGCTGGTGTGGTACCGCGGCATGGCCGAATTCCACGCCGGCCCGTGGACCAGCCAGGCCGACGCCCTGGTCGGGCAGCTGAAGCACGTCGACTGCCTGGGCGGCGAGACCCAGATCGCCAAGGTGCTGCGCCACGTGCTGGCCGAAACCCGCGTTACCCGCGTCAACGCCTGCGTCTTCGTCGGCGACTGCATGGAAGAAGACGTCGATGCGCTCTGCCGCCAGGCCGGCGAACTGGGCGTGCTGGGGGTGCCCCTGTTCCTGTTCCACGAGGGCGAAGACCCGGTGGCGGCCAATGCCTTCCGCCAGATGGCCAAGCTGTCGGGCGGCGCCTCGGTGCGCTTCGACGCAAGGTCCGCCGCAAGCCTGCGCGAGCTGCTGTCGGCGGTGGCGGTGTTCGCCGCCGGCGGCCGCCAGGCCATGCTGGACTACGGCCGCGCCAAGGGCGGCGCGGTCCTGCAGATCACCCGGCAGCTGGAGGGGCGATGAGCCGATGCTGATCCGCCTGATCCTCGCCCTGGCGGCCCTGGTCGGCCTGTGGTGGGCGGTGCGTTGGTTCGGCCGCGCCAAGCCGGCCCAGGTCGCCCGCCTGCTCAAGACCCTGGGGCTGGCGCTGCTGGTGGCCGGCGGGCTGTTCCTGGTGCTGACCGGCAAGCTGGCCGGCCTGGTCGCGGTGCTGGCCGGCCTGGCCCCGTGGATCGCCCGGGCCATGCGCCTGCACGGCCTTTACCGCATGCTGCGGGGGCTGGGCGTGCGCATGTCCGGGGGCAAGCCCAGCCCGGGCGCGGCCAGCGAGGTGCAGACCCGCTTCCTGCACATGCACCTGGACCACGACAGCGGCAGCCTGGACGGCGAGGTGCTCGAAGGCCCGCTGGCCGGGCGCCTGCTGTCGTCGCTGTCTCGCGACCAGGCGCTCGAGCTGTGGCGGCTGGTGCAGGTCGACCCCCAGTCGGCCCAGGTGCTGGAAGCCTGGCTGGAGCGCGCCTTTCCCGACTGGCGCGAGGCCGGGCCGTCGGCTCCGCCGTCCGGCGCCGGAACCATGACCCGCGACGAGGCGTGGGAGGTGCTGGGCCTGAAACCCGGAGTGGCGCCCGAGGAAATCCGCGACGCCCACCGCCGGCTGATGCGCGCCGCCCACCCCGACGCCGGCGGTTCGACCTGGCTTGCCGCCCGCATCAACCAGGCTCGCGACCTGCTGCTGGGTGATTGAACACCCCTTCCGACGGATGCGCCCGTTGCGTCCTACGCGCGGGCGTGGCACAACATGCGCGGCCGGGGGAAGCGCTGTGCATCGCACAAACGCGCCCGCGAGGCCGGACGAAGCGAAGAAGGAGTTGCACTATGGCACGTCGCGTGCGCAAGGCCGTGTTCCCTGTCGGGGGCATGGGCACCCGCTTCCTGCCCGCCACCAAGGCGATGCCCAAGGAAATGCTGCCCGTGGTCGACAAGCCGCTGATCCAGTACGCGGTCGAAGAGGCTGCGGCCGCCGGCGTCGAGCACTTCATCTTCGTCACCGGCCGCGGCAAGACCGCCCTGGAAGACCATTTCGACCACGCGCCCGACCTGGAGCGCACCCTGAAGGAGCGCGGCAAGTTCGACCTGGTCGACGCCGTGACCAGCTGGATGCCCAAGTCCGGCCAGATCAGCTACACCCGCCAGCAGGAGCCCCTGGGCCTCGGCCACGCCGTGTGGTGTGCCCGCGACCTGGTCGACGAGGAGCCCTTCGCGGTGCTGCTGCCCGACGACCTTATCCTGGCCAAGACCCCTTGCCTGAAGCAGATGGTCGCCGTCCACACCGAGGTGGGCGGCCACGTTGTCGCCGTCTCGGACGTGCCGCGCGAGCACACCAAGCGCTACGGCATCCTGGACGTCGAGTTCGACAACGGCCGCATCGCCAAGGCCCAGGGCCTGGTCGAGAAGCCCGAGCCGGCGGTGGCGCCGTCGACCCTGTCGATCATCGGCCGCTACATCCTGCATCCGGCGGTGTTCGACGTGCTCGACAAGAAGGAGAAGGGCGCCGGCGGCGAGATCCAGCTGACCGACGCCATCAGCCAGACCATCGGCATGGTGCCGTTCCACGGCCTGCGCTTCGAAGGCAAGCGTTTCGACTGCGGCGACAAGGTGGGCTGGTTGGAAGCCAACGTCGCCTTCGCGCTCGAGCGCGAGGACATCGGTGACGCCGCCCGCGCGGCGCTGAGCCAGTTCAAGTTCTGATACTAGGGGTACACGAGTTATGCGCATCGCCATGATCGGCACCGGCTATGTCGGCCTGGTGTCCGGGACCTGCTTTTCGGAATTCGGCATCCACGTCACCGGCGTGGACAAGGACGAGCGCAAGATCCAGCTGCTCGAACAGAACGTCATGCCGATCTACGAGCCCGGTCTCGACGAGTTGGTCGCATCCAACGTCAAGGCCGGCCGCCTCGAGTTCACCACCGACCTGAAGAGCGCGGTCAAGGCCGCCGACGCGGTATTCATCGCGGTGGGCACGCCGTCGCGCCGCGGTGACGGCCATGCCGACCTGTCCTACGTCTACGGCGCCGCCGAGGAGATCGCCGACGCGCTGGACGGCTATACCGTCATCGTCACCAAGTCGACCGTGCCGGTCGGCACCGGCGACGAGGTCGAGCGCATCATCCGCGAACGTCGTCCCGACGCCGAGTTCGACGTGGTGTCGAACCCCGAGTTCCTGCGCGAGGGTTCGGCCATCAACGACTTCATGCGCCCCGACCGCGTGGTCATCGGCACCGAGTCGGACCGTGCGCGCGCGGTGATGAAGCAGCTCTACCGGGTGCTGTACCTGATCGAGACGCCGATCGTGTTCACCTCGCGCCGCACCTCGGAGCTGATCAAGTACGCCGGCAACACCTTCCTGGCGACCAAGATCACCTTCATCAACGAGATCGCCGACCTGTGCGAGAAGGTGGGCGCCAACGTCCACGACGTCGCCAAGGGCATCGGGCTCGACGGCCGCATCGGCAAGAAGTTCCTGCACCCCGGCCCCGGCTACGGCGGCTCGTGCTTTCCCAAGGACACCCTGGCATTGGTGCGCACCGCGCGCGACTACGACGCGCCGCTCAAGATCGTCGAGACGGTGGTCGCCGTCAACGACGAGCGCAAGAAGCGCATGGCCGACAAGGTGGTCGCCGCCTGCGGCGGCTCGGTCAAGGGCAAGACCGTGGCCGTGCTGGGCCTGACCTTCAAGCCCAACACCGACGACATGCGCGACAGCCCCAGCCTGGACATCGTCCCCGCTTTGGTCGAGGCCGGCGCCAAGGTCCGCGCCTTCGATCCCGAGGGCATGACCGAGGCCAAGAAGATGCTGCCGCAGATCGAATACTGCGACGACGCCTACGCCACCATGCCCGGCGCCGACTGCCTGGTCATCGTCACCGAGTGGAACGAGTTCCGCGCGCTTGACCTCGACCGGGTCAAGACGCTGTTGGGCAAGCCGGCGGTGGTCGACCTGCGCAACGTCTACGCCCCCGACGAGATGCGCGAGGCCGGCTTCACCTATATCAGCATCGGCCGCCCGTAGGGCATACGAGGGGCGGTGGCTGGATCACCGCCCCTCGATTATCTTTCTACGCTTCACATCCCCGAAAAGGGGTCTGACCGGCGCTTTCGCGCCAAGCAACGGACAGGGTTGCGAGAAGTCGGCCTCGGCAACGACGCGCTCGATGCTGTCCGCGATCTGATAGCCGAGGTCTTCCCATTTTCCGTGGCCCGCCACGGTCTGTCTCAATTCTGCCAACGTTTCCCTGGCCGCTTCAGGACGGGCCATCTGCGCATCAAGCAGCGCCGAATCCGCGGAATAGTCGATGAAGACTTCGATTGAGTGGGCTTCGCCGAGAAGCGCCTGTCTTGCCTTATAGTAGTCGGGAAAATCGCGGCACGCGGGTACGTAACGCCTTCCGTCCCAGCGGTTGACAACGGGGATATGCGGTCCGCATTGCCCACAACTGCGCACAAGATTGGCCCAGCGGTCGTCGGAACCGACGATCTCGAACGATCCGTCACCGTCGAGGTCTGCCACCAGGATGGGGCGCGCCGTCTTCGGGGTGATGTCCTCCACCCGCTCGCCGAGCTTCAGCACGGAGACCCCATATCCTTCCGCCCCCGAGCCCCCCGATCCCACGTCGACGAACACAGTCGGGACGCCGTCGCCGTGGATATCCAGGCCCGATGGTTCGACGATGTGCAGGTACTCTTCCCTGATGTCACCGATCAGATGGGCCGAATACGGGATTTTGCCCTCTCGTGGCTTGAGGACGAACAACTGAAACAGGCGCAGGTCGGAGCCGCGGTTCCAAATTACGGCCAGGTGGGACGGGCGGTCGGCGCGCTTCAGCACCAGCGCGCTTTCGGCAACGACGCCTTTGCGTCGCGCAGCCGGTAGGTCGTGCAGCAACGGCTTGAGCCATGCCGGTTGCTGGCTCGGGGAAAACGCCAGTGGGCGCGGGTCGGTATCGGCAGGTTCGATCACCGGATTGGTATTCGCACCAAGATACTGAAGCGTTTTGGGATCATGACGCTGGGCTGAACACGCATCGTGCCCGAAGCCTGCCAGCAAGAGAGTGGTCAACAGTACCAACCGGCGCATTCATGGCCTCCTATTGTCATCTATTAGGGTACGGCCGATCCTCCGAACGCGCCAGCCCCGCGAGGCTGGTTGACACCGCCCCGGCCCTGCATCAACGTCAGGGCATACTTTCCGCCAAGGAGCGATCCGCATGAGCGCCGTCCGCACCGTCGCCACCACGCCGTTTTCCGGGCAGAAGCCGGGCACTTCGGGACTGCGCAAGAAGGTCGCGGTGTTCGCGCAACCCCATTACCTGGAGAACTTCGTCCAGGCCATCTTCGACACCATCGGCGACGTCAAGGGCAAGACCCTGGCGCTGGGCGGCGACGGGCGCTACCACAACCGGGGCGCCATCCAGACCATCCTGAAGATGGCCGCGGCCAACGGCTTTGCCCGGGTGATGGTGGGCAAGGGCGGCATCCTGTCGACGCCGGCCGCCTCGTGCGTGATCCGCAAGTACAAGACCTTCGGCGGCATCATCCTGTCGGCCAGCCACAACCCCGGCGGCCCTTCGGAAGATTTCGGCATCAAGTACAACATCCCCGCCGGCGGCCCGGCGCCCGAGACGGTCACCGAGGCCATCTATGCCAGGAGCGGCGAGATCAGCCAGTACCGCATCCTGGACGCCGCCGACGTCGACCTCGACACCCTGGGTACCCGGCAGTTGGGCCCGATGGCGGTCGAGGTGTTCGACCCGGTCGCCGACTATGCCCTGCTGATGGAAAGCCTGTTCGACTTCAATGCCATCCGCGCCCTGTTCAAGGGCGGCTTCCGCATGAAGTTCGACGCCATGCACGCCGTCACCGGCCCCTATGCGGTCGAGATCCTGGAAGGCCGCCTGGGGGCGGGCAAGGGCACGGTGATGAACGGCACCCCGCTCGAGGACTTCGGCGGCGGCCATCCCGACCCCAACCTGGTCCACGCCCACGACCTGGTCGAGGCGCTGGACGGACCCGACTCCCCCGATTTCGGCGCCGCCTCCGACGGTGACGGCGACCGCAACATGATCCTGGGCCGCGGCTTCTACGTCACGCCGTCGGACTCGCTGGCGGTGCTGGCGGCCAACGCCACCGTCTGCCCCGGCTACGCCAAGGGGCTGAAGGGCATCGCCCGCTCCATGCCGACCTCGGCCGCCGCCGACCGGGTGGCCGAGAAGCTGGGCATCAAGGCCTATGAGACGCCGACCGGGTGGAAGTTCTTCGGCACCCTGCTCGACGCCGGCCTGGCCACCCTGTGCGGCGAGGAAAGCTTCGGCACCGGTTCCGACCACGTGCGCGAGAAGGACGGGCTGTGGGCGGTGCTGATGTGGCTGAACGTGCTGGCCGCGCGCAAGGAAAGCGTGGCCGCCATCGTCAAGGCCCACTGGGCGACCTTTGGCCGCAACATCTATTCCCGCCACGACTACGAGGGAATCGACACCGGGGCCGCCAACGGGCTGATGGACCACCTGCGCGGCCTGGGGCTGGCGGGCAAGCAACTGGGGGCCTACACTGTCGCCCTTCACGACGACTTCGCCTATACCGACCCGGTGGACGGCTCGGTCAGCACCAAGCAGGGCGTGCGCATCATCTTCACCGACGGCTCGCGCATCGTCTTCCGCCTGTCGGGCACCGGCACCGAGGGTGCTACCCTGCGCGTCTACCTGGAGCGCTACGAGCCCGATCCGGCCAGGCAGGACCAGGACCCGCAGGCCGCCCTGGCCGACCTGATCGCCATCGCCGGCGAGGTGGCCGAGATCGAGAAGCGGACGGGGCGGAAACAACCCACCGTCATTACCTGACGGCATTCACTCCCTCTCCCGACGGGAGAGGGAGACGGAGGGTGAGGGGGAGCTGGCGCCGCCTGAACAGGCATCACCATTTCTCCCTCACCCCGACCCTCTCCCGCTGGGAGAGGGGGCACGCACGAAGGACCCCCGCATGACCCATGATTTCCACCCCACCATCCTGCGCGAATACGACATCCGCGGCATCGTCGGCGAGACGCTGTTCGCCGCCGACGCCTTCCACATCGGCCGGGCCTTCGGCACCCGGGTGCGGGCGGCAGGCGGGCGGGTGGTGTGCGTCGGCTGGGACGGGCGGCTGTCCAGTCCCGAGATGGCGGCGGCCACCGTCGACGGGCTGGTGGCGGCAGGCTGTGAGGTGCGCCGCATCGGCCGCGGCCCCACCCCCATGCTGTACTTCGCCGCCAAGGTGCGCGACGCCGACGGCGGCATCATGATCACCGGCTCGCACAATCCGCCCACCCACAACGGCTTCAAGATGGTGCTGGGCAACCGGCCGTTCTTCGGGCCCGACATCAAGGACCTGGGGGCCATTGCCGCCGAGGGCGCTTTCGCCGCCGGCGAGGGCCGCGTGGTCGACGACCCGGTGGCGGGCGAGTATCTCGACCGGTTGGTCCAGGACTACGACGGTGGCCGCGGCCTCAAGGTGGTGTGGGACGCCGGCAACGGCGCCACCGGCGAGGTGCTGACCGAACTGGCCAAGCGGCTGCCCGGCACCCACACCGTGCTGTTCGGCGACATCGACGGCCACTTCCCAAACCACCACCCCGATCCCACCGAACCCCATAACCTGGTGGCGCTACAGGACGCGGTGCTGCTGGAAAGGGCCGATCTCGGCATCGCTTTCGACGGCGACGGCGACCGCATCGGGGTGATCGACGGCGAGGGCCGCATCCTGTGGGGCGACCAGATCCTGGTGATCCTGGCCGAGGACCTGCTGAAGACGCGCCCCGGCGCCACCGTGATTGCCGACGTCAAGGCCTCGAGCGTGTTCTTCGACGAGGTGGCGCGCATGGGCGGGCATCCGCTGATGGGCCGCACCGGGCACTCGCTGATCAAGACCCAGATGGCCGAGACCAAGGCGCCGCTGGCCGGCGAGATGAGCGGCCACATCTTCTTCGCGGACCGCTGGTATGGCTTCGACGACGCCCTTTACGCCGCGGTGCGCCTGCTGGGCATCGTCGCCCGCTGGGAGCGCGAGACCCTGGCCCGGCGCCGCGACCGGCTGCCGCACATGGTCAACACCCCCGAAATGCGCTTCGACTGCCCCGAGGAGCGCAAGTTCAAGGTGGTCGACGAGGTGCGCACCCGCTTGAGCGCCGCCGGCGCGCGCTTTTCGGCCATCGACGGCGTGCGCGTCGACACCGACGACGGCTGGTGGCTGCTGCGCGCCTCCAACACCCAGGCGGTGCTGGTCGCCCGCTGCGAAGCGCGCGACGCCGGGGGGCTAAAGCGCCTGCGCGCCACCCTCGAAGCCGAGTTGGCCGCCAGCGGCGTCGCCCTGCCCGACCATGCCGCACATTAGGAAATGATCATCGTTGCAATTTTCCCGGGGTTGGGCTCATCCTGGTTGAACAATGGAACAACAGCCCCAGGGAGGGGATCCGATGACGGTCGAGGCCATTCTCAAGAACAAGGGCAGTAACGTCTTCACCATCCGCCCCGAGCACTCGGTGGCGGAGACCGCGAAGCTGCTGTCCACCAAGAAAGTCGGCGTGGCCGTGGTCTGTGACGCCAAGGGCCGCATCATGGGGGTGCTGTCCGAGCGTGACATCGTCAACGGGCTGTCCCAGTACGGCAAGGGCGCGCTGGACATGCCGGTGCGCAACGTCATGTCGAGCCCGGTGCTGACCTGCAAGCCTTCCGACACCGCCCGCGAAGTACTGCAGATGATGAACAGCCGCCGCATCCGCCACCTGCCGGTGGTCGAGGGCGAGGAGTTGGTCGGCATCGTCTCCATCGGTGACGCGGTCAACCACCGCCTGCAGCAGGCCCAGCTGGAAATGGGCGTGCTGCGCGACTTCGCCGCGACGCGTTGAAGATCGGCATCGGCCGGTTCAGGAAGGGGCGGCCCACGGGCCGCCCCTTTTTTCGTTTCCCCCTCTCCCAGCGGGAGAGGGGCGGGGTGAGGGAGAGTTGGTGGCCGCCAGACCCAGATGTCGGCAATTCTCCCTCACCCTCCCACCGCCTTCGGCGGCGGGTCCCTCCCTCTCCCGCTGGGAGAGGGCGATGACGCCCCTCTTTTTCGTCGCTGTTGCTTTCGGGCGCCGGGGTCCTTATCTCTGTCGGCCATGGATACCCTCCTTCCCAACCTGATCGGCCTGTCGCGCGACGAACTGGCCGCCGAAATGGCGTCCATCGGCGAGAAGCCGTTCCGCGCCAAGCAGCTGTGGCACTGGCTGTACAATCGTGGCGAGACTGATTTCGCCCGCATGTCGTCGATCTCGAAGACCATGCAGGCGCACTTGGCCGAGCGTTACTCGGTGCGCCGCCCCCGCGTCGTCCAGGCCCATGAGTCCAGCGACGAGACGCGCAAGTGGCTGTTGGGCTTCGACGACGGCAACGAGGCCGAGACCGTCTATATCCCCGACACCGACGAGGACCGGGGCTCGGTGTGCATCTCCAGCCAGGTTGGCTGCACGCTGACCTGCCGCTTCTGCCACACCGGCACCCAGCTCTTGGTGCGCAACCTGACCGCGGCCGAGATCGTCGGCCAGGTGATGGTGGCCCGCGACGCCTTCGGCGAGTGGCCGACCCCCGACGACGGCGGCCGGCTGGTCTCCAACATCGTCGTCATGGGCATGGGCGAGCCGCTCTACAACTTCGACAACGTCGCCAAGGCGCTGAAGATCGTCATGGACGGCGACGGCATCGCCATCTCGAAGCGCCGAATCACCCTGTCGACCTCGGGCGTGGTGCCGATGATGGCCCGCTGCGGCGCCGAACTGGGGGTCAATCTGGCGGTATCCCTGCACGCGGTCACCGACGAGATCCGCGACCGCATCATGCCGATCAACAAGAAATACCCGCTGGCCGAGCTGATGCGGGCCTGCCGCGAGTATCCCGGCGCCTCCAACGCCCGGCGGATCACCTTCGAATACGTGATGCTGAAGGGCGTCAACGACTCGGAGGCCGACGCCCGCCAGCTGCTGAAGCTGATCAAGGGCCTGCCCGCCAAGTTGAACCTGATCCCGTTCAACCCCTGGCCGGGGTCCGAGTTCGAGTGCTCGCCGCTGCCGGCGATCAAGCGGTTCTCCGACATCCTGCAGGACGCCGGCTACTCGGCGCCCATCCGCATGCCACGCGGCCGCGATATCCTGGCCGCCTGCGGCCAGCTGCGCTCGGAGTCCCAGCGGGTCAAGTGCTCGCGCCTCAAGGAACGCGTGGCGGCAGGCATCGAGGATGAGGTGCTCCCGCCGGGCTGACCCTAAGCCAGCCGTCCGAAGCCGTGGCAGCGTTCGGGGGGCAGGTAGACGAGCACGACAGCCTCCAGCTTCATCCCGCTGAAGCGGTGAACGCGGGGGATCAACGAGAAACCGGGGGTCAGTGTGCCCTCGCCGAGGCCTGCGCCGAGTTCGAGGACCTTGGGGTCCAATTGGACGTCGTAGACCATGATGTCGAGAGCCATTGGGCCTGCCTCAGCCGCTGGCCGGGTACCTGTCCAGCAACCCTTCCTGCTTGCGCTGGCAGGCGAACAGGCCGCGGATGCCCATGGGCTTGAAGCCGCGGGCGCGGTTGTGGTCGGCGATGGCGAACAGCAGCGACTGCTGCTCGAACAGCACGCGGAAGCCTTCCAGCACCGAGACCTCGGGGTCCCAGATGTGCACGGCCTCGGCGCCGGCGCCGTTGATCTCGACGATCTTGAACGCCTCGCCGGCTTCCAGCTTGGCGATGTCCTCGAAGCGCAGGTCGAAGCGGCCGAAGTGGAATTCGGGAATGTCGTTGCAGATCTGCTCGATGCGCTCGGCCAGCGCCGCGGTGGCGTGGCGCCGTCCGTCGATGTAGAGGCCGGCCACCCGGTTCGACCCCACCACGGCCAGGCGGACGGATTGGCCCTCCGCGGGGACTTCCTCAAGGCGGTCGCGGTTGCCGTCGAACAGTTCGGCCGCCTTCCAGCGCATGCGCGGGCAGGCCAGGATCAGGCGGCGGATGGTCGAGCGCCCGTCGCCGACCACGAACGGGTAATAGCGGAGCGTCAGCGAGAAGATCTCGCCGCGGGTGGCGCCGGGGCGGCGCAGCCAGAACACCGCGGCCTCGCCGGCCCAGGGCAGGAACTCCTGCAGCAGGTAGCGCGCCCCCTTGGGGAAGCCGGAGAGATAGGCGGCCAGCTCGTCCGGCCCGTCCAGGCGGCGCACGCCGAAGCCGCGCCAGCCGATGTCGGGCTTGACGATCACGGGGAAGGACAGCCCCGCCTCGGCCATGGCGGCACAGGCGGCCTCGACCTCGCGGGCGGGGTCGTCGGACGTGCCGCGGTCACGGCCCACCCAGCCGGCCAGCCACGGGCGGGCCACCGGTCCGGCCAGGTCCAGGCAGGCCTGCTTTGATTCGCCCAAAAGCCCGCCGGCCTCGATATGGGGGTTGGCGGCGGTGGGCAGGCTGAGGCTGCGATAGCGTGCCGCCAGCCACAGCCACTGCAGCCCGATGGGAATGTAGTAGGGGATCACCGGCAGCGCCTCGGCGCGCGAGACGCGCACCCGGCGGCGTTCCAGCGGCGGCATGCCGGGATGGGCGGAAACGACGCTGTCTTCGGCCATGTCCAGCGCGGCCACCTTCATCCGCCGGCGCAGCATGGCCAGCGCCCATACCAGCGCCGCGGCGCCGCCCCAGCCCCATACGCCGAAGCGGCCCAGGGCCTCGCCGCCGACCGCCAGGACCAGGGCAAGCATGGCCGGGACATAGACCACCGCCGAGCCGATCACGCCGACGGCGAAGCGGCGGAAGGGCAGGGCAAGGAAACCGCAGGTCAGGAAGGTGGGGAACAGCACCCCGGGCGCCAGCCGGCACACCCACACGGCGGCGACCACGTTGCGCTCCAGCCAGGTGCGGCGGCTTTCGTCGACCCACTTGTCGGCGAAGCGGCGCAGCGGGCGCACCCGCGCGGCCAGCATGCCCAGGCCATAGATGCCCAGGTCGCCCACCACCACCCCGCCGACCAGGATCGCCAGCGCGGTGGCGATGGTCATCTCATCGCCGTGCACCAGGTACCCGCCGCCCAGGATGGCGGTATCCTCGTGGACGAAGGTCGCCAGGAACAGCAGAACAGCCTGCAGTACCGGGGACTGGCCCAGCCCGAAATCCGCCATGTGACGCCCAACCCTCTTGCCGTCTGACGGGGCCGGCCATTCGGCCTGGTCACGTCCGCCTTTTGTCTCGTTGAGGGGCGGGCCCTTGTCCATTCGGCCCTATTCCCCTGGCGACAATATAGGGGGCGCGCAGGTTGAACGCGATACCTGATTATAGGGTCACCGGCCTAGGGCACGTCGTCGAAGCGGAAATCCAGGCTGAGCTTGAACGGCAGGCGCGCGGCCAGTTCGGGCGGCAGCCGCAGCGGCTGGGCGTCGCGAAGCGCGCGATAGAAACTTTCGACCACGGTGCGCCTGGGGTCGCCGGGGCGATAGGCGTCCAGCCCGTCGATGGCAGCCTCGGGGTTCCACGGCAGGTCGCGGGCGAACGGCGGCGCCAGCAGGCCGCCGGGGCGGACCTCGACGTCGACGGTCAGCACGGCGTCGCGGCCGCGCAGCTGGGGCGGCACCGACATGCGCGGCAGCACCTGCGACAGGATGATGTCGCGCGCCTCCTGTCGGGCGGGCCGGTCCAGGCGGGTGGGGGTGGGGGCGCCGATGCCCTCGGGCTTGGCAGGCTCGGCCGGCCGGGCCAGCGGGGCGGGGGGCGCGGGCTTCAGCACCGGCGGCGGCGGCAGCGGGCGGGCCGGCGGAGCCGCCGGCTGCGGGGGAACCGGCTGGGGCGCGGCTTGCGGCGACGCCGGGGGCGGGGCGGGAGGCGGGGGCTCGGCGCGCTTCGGCGCCTCGGCGACCACCTCGACGTCGATGGCCGGTTCGGTCGGCGAAGACCGGTCGAAGCTCCACGGCACGCCCAGGCCCAGAGCCATGGCGGCCAGCAGGTGCAGCAGCAGCGACAGGATCGGCGCGGTCGGTCGCCAGCGCGCGCCGGAAAGCACAAGCGGACCGTCGTCCAGGGCCAGGGCCGTCGTCATGGCCGCGCACCATAACGGCACGCGGACGGCGCTTCAAATGGGAAAACTCACAGGTCCTCGCCGCGCCGGCCCAGGGCGTGGCGCCACTTGTCGGCGTCCGAGCCGTCGAACACCAGGTGCTCGTCGGCATCGACCACCAGCCAGTCGCCGCGGCGGATCTCCTCTTCCAGCTGGCCGGCGGCCCATCCGGCATAGCCCATCAGCAGCATCGCCTTGCGCGGCGGCGCCGGCGCGCCCTCGCCGCCGGCCAGGTAGGGCTCGGGATTGGCCAGGGCGAAGCCGCCCACGCGAAGGCCGGAGGGCGGCGCCGTCTCGGCGGTCATCAGCAGGAACAGCAGCCGCGGCTCGACCGGCCCGCCGATCTGCAGCGGCCAGGGCAGCGGCGGGGCGTCGGCGTCCTTGTCCTTGCCCTCCAGGGTGCCGGCGCGGCGGTTGACCACCAGGCCGAAGGCGCCCTGGTCGTCATGGCGGCCCAGCAGGATGACGGTGCCGGCGAAGAAATTGGCCGGCATGCGCGGGCTGGCCACCAGCAGCTTGCCGGCCAGGCCGCCGCCGGTGCCGTCGAACGGCGACGGCAGTTCGCCGGACCCGCCCTGGGGCACGGCCCCGGCCGGGGAGGCCAGCGCCACCAGCAGGCCGAGAAGGGCCAGAAGCCGCCTCATATGATCTTTTCCGAATCGCCGTCCATCAGGCCGGACACCCCTGACAGGTACGAGCGCAACGACCGGCGCCCCATCAGCTTGTCCTGGGCGGCGCCGGGCAGGTCGGTCAGCGCGATGACGTGCTTCTTGACCAGCACCTCGACCAGGTCCTCGACCACGCGGATCAGGGCCAGGTCCGAGGCGAACAGGCGCGCCTGCGGGTCGTCGCCGTCGCGGAACAGGAAGGCCAGCACCTCGGGATGGCCGGCGGCCAGGTGCTCGGCGCCGTCGGACGGCGGGTCCTCGGACAGGGCGACGATCCGCCCGGATAGGTCTCGGGTGACGAACGGCATGGCGGCTCCGTTGGCTGGGCTGCAGCCCGACTGTAGCGCCGCCGCGCCGGCCGGTCCATGATGGGGCGATGATCGACGATCCCCGCAAGGCCCATCGGCTGGCCGTGCTGCTGTTCATCGGGCAGGTCTCGCTGACCTCGGTGTTCCAGGCGGTGGTCAAGGGCCTGGCCGCCGACCTCCCCGCCGCCGAGATCTTGTTCTTCCGCTGCCTGTTCGGCCTGGTCGCCCTTGCGCCGGTCTTGTGGTGGCGGACCGGCGTGGTGCTGCCGGCCAGCCGCGACCTGGTGGCGCATCTGCTGCGGGGACTGACGGCGCTGGTCGCCATCCTGGCCAACTTCACCGCCCTGGCCCTGTTGCCCCTGGCCATGAGCACGGTGCTCGACTTCACCGTCCCCATCTTCCTGGCCCTGGCCGGTCCCTTGGCCGGCGAGCGCCTGGGGGCGATGGGCTGGTGGTGGGTGCTGGTCGGCTTCGCCGGCTGCGTGGTGCTGGCCGCGCCCGACGGCTCGCCGGTGGCGGTGACCGGACTGATGGCGGGGCTGGTGGCCTCGGCGCTGGGGGCGTTGTGCGCCGTCCAGCTGCGCCGCCTGCCGCCCGAGGACGGTACCGCCAAGGCGGTGCTGTCGCTTACGGCGGTGTCGATGGCCGGCTCGGGACTGGCGCTGCCGGCGGTGTGGGTGACGCCGACCATGGGTGCCTGGGCCGGGCTGGCGCTGCTCGGCGTGCTGGGGACCATCATGCAGCTGGCGGCCACCCGGGCCTTCCTGCTGGCCCCGCCCAGCCTGATCGCGCCGCTCGACTATCTGCGGCTGCCGCTGGCGGTGGCCATCGGCTTTGCGGTGTGGGGCGACGTCCCCGACCTCCACCGCCTGGCCGGCGCCGCCCTGATCGTCGCCGGCAGCTTCGGAGTGCTGCGGATGGGATGGACGAAGGGGTGAGGCGACTTCCATGAAAAAAGGGCCACCCGGTCGCCCGGGAGGCCCTTTGATCGTTTCCGGTCCGGCTCTAGTGGAGCTTGGGGGCCAGGTCCTTGATGGTGGCGTCGACCAGGGCCGAGGCCTGGGGGGCCGCCACGCTGTCGGCGATCACCTTCTGGGCGGCGGCAACGGCGACGTCGACGGCCAGGTGCTGGACTTCCTTGACCGCCTGGGCCTCGGCCTGGGCGATGCGGTCCATGGCCTGCTGCTCGCGGCGCTTCATGCTGGCTTCCAGGTCCTTGGCCGCCTGTTGGGACAGGCGCTCGGCCTCGGCCTTGGCGTGGGCGATGATCTGCTCGGCCTCGCGCATGGCGTCGCGCTGCTTGCGCTGGTACGAGGCCAGCATCTCGGAGGCGTCCTCGCGCAGCTTGTGGGCTTCGTCGAGGCGGGCGCGGATCTTGGCGGCACGGGCGTCCAGCGCCGCACCCAGGGCGCGGGCCACCGGCCGGAAGGCCATGGCGACGACCAGGATGAAGGCGACGTGCACCCAGAAGGCGGCCTCGGTGTAGAACGGACCGGCCGCGTGGGCGGCGTGGTCGGCGTGCTCGGCGGCCGCGGCGTAAGCGGTCGAGATCATTGACCGTGCTCCTTCAGCGCGGCGGCGACGGCGGCTTCCAGCTTGGACTGGTCGCCGGCCTGGCCGACGAGGCGGCTGACGACGCTGCCCGCCACTTCGAGGGCGACGTCGCGGACATTGGCCAGGGCCTTGTCCTTGGCGGCGGTGATGCGGGATTCCCCGGCCTTGATCTGGTCGGCCAGGCGGGCGGCCAGCTCCTTGTTCCGCTGCTCGGCCTCGTGGGCCAGGCGGTCCGAGGTTTCCTTGATGACGGCATGGGCGTGGGCCCGGGATTCGGCCAGCGCCTTCTCGTAGGCGGCGATGGCGGCCTCGGCCTCGGCCTTCAGCTGCGCGGCCTTGTCGAGGTTGTCGTCGATCTTGCGCTGCCGTTCGTCGAGAACGGCGCCGATCTTGGGCAGCGCCACCTTGGCCATCAGCACGTACAGCGTGATGAAGGTGACCGCCAGCCAGAACAGCTGGGGCGCGAAGAACGCCGGATCGAACTGGGGCATCCCGGTGCTCCTGGACGGTGTTTTCGGCGGATACAACACTTCGGTCCGGCAGGCGGGCCCCCGCGGGCCCCCCCCCCCGCCCCCCCCCCTCCCGCCGGGGGCCCCGCCCCGGGCCGCCCCCCGGCCCCGCCCCGCCCCCCCCCCCGCGCCCCCCCCCCCCCCCCCCCGCCCCCCCCCCCCCC
>JBLNBU010000183.1:0-3865 GCA_050260215.1 Actinomycetota bacterium | reverse complement strand
CAGACTGGGACCTGCCTGCAGCCGCCTTGCCCGAACTGACCGATGCGCGCGCCAAGCTGGTCGACGCGCTGGACAAGGGCGCGCGCGACCGCGTCCCCGACATCGCCGCCACTGCCCAGGTCGCCTTCGACTGCTGGGTCGAGGAGGCGTGGGAGAACGAGGACGACGCCGCGTGCAAGGACGCCGTCCACTCGCTGCTGCCCAAGCTGCAGCCGCCGGCCGAGAAGGTCGCCGACGTGGTGGCCCCGCCGTCCTTCGTCGTCTATTTCGACTTCGACAAGGCGGCCCTGACCGAAGAGTCGCGCAAGACGCTCGATGACGTGGCCAAGGCGGTCGTCCGCTTCCAGCCCGCCGCGGTGCGCATCAGCGGCCACACCGACACCATGGGCGGCCCGACCTACAACCAACGCCTGTCGCAGCGCCGTGCCGACACCGTCGCCAAGGCGCTGGCCGACATGGGCGTCGATGCCGGCCGGCTGCAGACCGAAGCCCACGGCAAGAAGAAGCTGGCGGTGACCACCGCCAACCAGGTGCGCGAGCAGAAGAACCGCCGCGTCGAGATCGTCTTCGAAGGCGTGCGCATGGGTGCGCTCGATGCGCCGGCCGCTCCGGCGGCTCCGGTCTCTTCGGGCAGCTCGGTGGGCAGCGCCCCGTCCGGGAATGCCCCGGCGGCCAGCCTTGCCGGTCCCGTGTCCCCCGGCGCCGTGGTCGTCCCCGACGACAGCGCAAGCGCCCCGGGCACCGACGGCGAGGCGACGCCCCTGCCGGCCGGCACCCCGGTTCGCCAGGCCCTGCTGACCGAAACCGCCGGCACCGACCCCCCGATCCTGGCCTCCTGACCGATCAGGCAGGGCGAACTCACCCGAAAGTCCTAGGTGCCTCTTGCCCTCATGGCGGGCTATGGCCCAGAATGGGCGCCAGGGTGGGAGGTAGCGGATGAACCTGAGCATGGGCAATCCCCAGGAAAAGCGCGTTGCGCCGCGGGTCGAGGCCTCGGGCCAGACCACCATTCGGCTGAAGGGGGTGAACATCCCCGCGGAACTGGCCGACGTGTCGCCCGGCGGATGCAAGCTGCGGGTCCGCCCCGAGATCATGCAGATCGTCGAGAAGGTCCTGCCCGTCGAGGTGTCCCTTGAATTCCCCGGCCTGCAGATCGATGCGTCGGTCATGTGGTCGGGCGCCGGGCTGCTGGGGTGCCAGTTCGCCCGCCAGCTGTCGCTGGGCGAGGTCGGCGCGGTCATGGCGACCAAGCACCGCCTGCGCTGAAGACTGTCCCCACAAGGTCCGAACTTGGTCACACCGCGGTGCCGGCAGGCTCTGCGATGATCCCTCCGTCGTCGCAGAAGGAGGGTCGCCATGTTGTTCAAGCGCAATGCGCCGTCGTCGGTGCGCCTGGGGGAAAGCTTCGTCAAGACGGGCGATCCGGCGGGAAGCACCTGGACTGTCACCCGCCTGTGGACCACCGCGGTGGGCATTCCCCACGCCGAGATCGAAAACAGCGGCCAGTCCCGCATCATCTCGGTTTCGGCACTGACCGACCAGAATTTCTTCGGCCCCCGGTCCAAGACCGCCTGAGGAGCATGCGCATGTTCGGTAGAAAGGCGCCGCGGGTGCAGGTCGGCGATCGCTTCGTCAAGACCGGGGGAAGCCGCAAGGTTTGGACGGTGGTCGAGCTGTCGGCCGCCCACGCCCAGCTGGCCAGCGACCAGCCCACCAGCGAACACATCACCATTGCCGTCAATGCCCTGGTTGACAGTCGGCTGTTCCTGCCGGCAACACCGCAGAAAACCGCCGTTTGACCGGCGCCGACAGGTATGCGCGGGGCAGGGACCTGCTTTCGCCGATTACCCGGAACCGCCCCCCGCCCGGGCGGCGTATTCTTGCAGTCAGCAGGAACGACGCCGAGGAGGCGTGTCATGTCGAAGGCCCTGGTCAACGAGACGCGGTTGCGGCAGCACGACCGCCACGCCGTTCACTACGCCGCCTATGAAAGCGGCCACCATGCCGAGATCAACCAGGCCCGCCGCCTGGTGAAGCACCTGGAGGGCCACCCCGGCGACGCCTGCGCCATCGCGGCGCTGGGCGCCTTGCCGGCCGAAGTGCTGGCCCAGGTGCCGGGCGCGCTGGATCAGCTGCGGGCCGGCAGCGCCTGAAACCGACGGCCGGCGGCGGATCGATGACGGTGCGGCCAACCATCCTTCAGTCTCCCCGCACGGCGGCGGTGGCGCCATACTTGCGCACATTCAACCGGTAGTTCACACTCGACGAAGGTTCGGGTACGAGGTGAATCATGACGCTCGATTGGCTCGACCGGCGCCGGGCCGCCCTGGCTCTTTCCGTCATGGCTGCGGTCCTGCTGGCGGCACCCCAATGCCTGGCGGCCGAGCCCGTGTACTCGTTCGGCGTAGTGCCCCAGTTCGACCAGCGCAAGATCTATGCGGTGTGGAAGCCGCTGCTCGACGAGCTGGAGCGGCGCACGGGAGCGCACTTCAACCTGATCTCACCGTCCAGCGTGACCCAGTTCGAGCGCGATCTTGCCGGCGGCGAATATGATTTCGTCTATGCCAATCCCTATCACATCGTCCGCCAGCTGACCCGGCAGGGCTATGTTCCCCTGGTCCGTGACGAGATTCCGGTGACCGGCCTGGTGGTCGTGCCCAAGGACAGCCCGATCACCACCGTCCACCAGTTGCAGGGAAAGGTGATGGCGGTCCCGTCGCCCAACGCGGTGGGAGCCAGCCTGCTGGTGCGGACCGACCTGCGCCGGCTGTTCGGCATCGAGGTGCGCCCCTTCGACGCGCGCACCCACACCTCGGTCTACCTGCACGTCGCCAACCGCCTGGTCGATGCCGGCGGTGGGGTGCAGAAGTCGCTGCAGGAACAGTCGGCCGACGTGCAAGGGGCCCTGCGGGTCATCTACCGGACCCGGGAAATGCCCTCGCATCCGGTATGCGGCCACCCGCGGGTGCCCGCCCCGTTGCGCGATCAGGTCCGCCGCAGCCTGCTGGAAATGGACGCCAGCCCCGAAGGCCACGCGCTGCTGGCGCCGGTTCCCGTCACCCGCCTGGTGACGGCCGCCAACGACGACTATCGCCCGCTGATCGCCTGGGGGCTGGACGAGTTCTGGTGGGACGGGGAAGGGGTGCCGCGGTAGGCTGAGAAATCCCCCTCCCCGGACGGAGAGGGGGACTTCGGGCAGATCAGAATTCGGCCCAGTCGGCGTCGTGTTTCTGCGCGCCCTTGGCTGCGGCGGGCTGCGGCTTGGCCGCGGCGCGGGCAGGGGCGGCCTTGGCCGGCGCCGCCTTGGCGGCAGACTTGGCCACGGGCTTGGCCGCGGCGCGCACCGGGGTGCGGGAATGCGCCGCCGGAGCGGCCGCCTGCACCTGATGGCCGATGTTGAAGAAGCCCATCTGGGTGCTCAGCTCGCCGGCCTGGTGTTCCAGCGAGTTGGCCGCCGCCGCCGCCTCTTCGACCAGGGCGGCGTTCTGCTGGGTCATTTCGTCCATCTGGGTGACGGCGGCGTTGACCTGGTCGATGCCGGTCGCCTGCTCCTGGCTGGCGGCGGCAATCTCGGCGACGATGTCGGCCACGCGCTTGACGCTGCCCAGGATCTCGTCAAGGGTCTTGCCGGCCCCCTTGACCAGTTCGGCGCCCTGCTTGACCTCTTCGGTGCTCTGGTTGATGAGGCCCTTGATTTCCTTGGACGCCTGGGCCGAGCGCTGGGCCAGGTTGCGGACTTCCTGGGCGACCACGGCGAAGCCCTTGCCGGCGTCGCCGGCACGCGCGGCTTCCACCGCGGCATTCAGGGCCAGCAGGTTGGTCTGGAAGGCGATCTCGTCGATCATGCCGACGATGTCGCCGATCT
>JBLNBU010000182.1:0-3786 GCA_050260215.1 Actinomycetota bacterium | reverse complement strand
CCCATCCCCACCCTGGCGGCGGCGCGGGCGACATGGTGGCTGCGCGAGACCGATGCGGCCCTGTCGCGGCGCTTCGCCCTGGCGGTGTTTCGCGCCTTCTTCGGCGAGGGCCGCGATATCCGCGAGCGTGACGTGGTGGCCGACATCGCCGCCCCCTTGGGCATCGGCCGGCCCGAGCTGCTGGCCGCGGTCGAGGATCCGGCATGGAAGGCGCGGCTGAAGGCCGAGACCGAGGCGGCCATCGCAAGCGGGGTGTTCGGCGCCCCCTTCCTGGTGGTGGACGGCGAGCCGTTCTGGGGCTGGGACCGCCTGCCGATGGTCGAGGACTGGCTGCGCCGCGGCGGCTGGTGACATATTAGCATTGACGAATCGGCAGTTGCCGAAGCCGTCCGATCACCCTATGCAAGAAGGGCGGGTTGCGGCGAGGGAGGTCGTGATGAGGGAAATCCTGGTCCATGTCGATGGGGGGGCGCGCAGCCGCGTCCGCATCGAGGTGGCTATGCGCCTGGCCAAGCGGTTCGGCTCGCGCCTGACCGGCCTGTTTGCCCAGGTGGAAAGCCATCGGCCCAGCGCGATTGCCCGCATGCCCTCCGACAACCTCAAGCGCGCCGAGGCCGAGGCGGCCGAGCTGTTCACCGACCTGGTCGAGACCTCTGGCCTGGCCACCCGCTGGTGGAGGCTGGCCCACGGCGAACCCGGCCACGTCTCGTCCGAAACCGTGTTCTGCGGCCGCTATTTCGACCTGGTGGTCATGGGCCAGCCCGACCCCAAGGGCACCGAGGTCCCCGACGACCTGGTGGAAGAGGTGGTGCTGAATTCGGGCCGGCCGGTGCTGGTGGTGCCCCATGTGGGCCCGGTGCCGACGCTGGGCGAGCGCATCGCGGTAGCCTGGAACGCCAGCCGCGAAGCCTCGCGCGCCGTCCACGACGCCATTCCCATGCTGCAGGCGGCCAAGTCGGTCACCGTCATCTCGCTGCGCGGCCAGGACACCGCCGACGCCACCGTCCAGGTCGGCCTGCCGCCGGTCGACATCCTGGGCCACCTGGGCGAATACGGCATCGCCGTCGCCGGCGAGCGCCTGGCCGGCGAGGACATCGGCAAGATGGACCTGCTGCTGTCGCGGGTCTGCGACCTGGGCGCCGACCTGCTGGTGATGGGCGGCCACGGCCACTACGGCATGTCGCTGCTGCGCGGCTCGGGCACCCGCTACCTGCTCAAGCACATGACCCTGCCGGTACTGCTGTCCCACTAGGCCCCACTGACGGCGTAGGCCCGCAGCCGGGCTCTGGACAACCCGCCGCGGGGCGGGTACGAAATCGAACCTTTCTAAACTCAAAGACCAATGGAGGAGTTCCCCATGGCGAAGACCGCGTTCAAGGGCAATCCCGTCACCACCGCCGGCGACCTTCCGGCGGTCGGCTCGAAGGCCCCCGACTTCAAGCTGGCCACCGTCGAGCTGGCCGATGTCGGCCCCGGCGACTTCGCCGGCAAGACCGTGGTGCTGAACATCTTCCCCAGCATCGACACCCCCGTCTGCGCCGCCTCGGTGCGCCGCTTCAACGCCGAGATGGACAAGCTGGGCGACGTGGTGGTGCTGTGCGCCTCGGCCGACCTGCCCTTCGCCCACGCCCGCTTCTGCGGCGCCGAGGGCCTGACCAACGTGAAGAGCGTGTCGACCCTGCACGACAAGGGCTTCGGCACCCGCTACGGCGTCGAGATCACCGAGGGCCCGCTGGCCGGCCTGATGGCGCGCGCCGTGGTGGTGATCGGCAAGGACGGCAAGGTGGCCTACACCCAGCTGGTCCCCGAGATCACCGAGGAGCCCAACTACGACGCCGCCATCGCCGCGGCGAAGAAGTAAGCATCCACGTGTTCCGTCGTCACCCCCGGGCTCGACCCGGGGGTCTGGATGGCCGGGCCCCGAGCCCGGCCATGACGACATTACTGGCCGCCTGCCCTCACGCGAACAGGTACGGCACGAAGCTGCGGTTGTTCTCGTCGACGGTGATGTGGCTGCCGATGGGCGGGAAGGCGCGCTGGCGGCAGTCGGTGCGCTCGCAGATGCGGCAGTTGACCCCGATCGGCACCGCAGCCTGCTCGGCCTCCAGGTCGAGGCCGGCGGCATAGACCATGTCCTCGGCATAGGCGGTCTCGCAGCCCAACCCGATGGCGAAGTGGCGGTCGGGCCGCAAATAGGCGCCCCCGCGCTTGGTCACCGTGCGCGCCAGGCAGACATAGCTGGTGCCGTCGGGCATACGCGCCAGCTGCACCAGGATCTTGCCGGGCTGGGCAAAGGCCTCGTGGACGTTCCACAACGGGCAAGCCCCGCCGAAGCGGGTGAAATGGAAGCGCGTCGCCGAGTGCCGCTTGGTGATGTTGCCCGCCATGTCGACGCGGACGAAATAGAACGGGACGCCGCGCGCCCCCGGGCGCTGCAGGGTCGACAGGCGGTGGCAGACCTGCTCGAAACTGGCGCCGAAGCGGCTTTGCAGCAGTTCGATGTCGTGCTTGAGCCCACGCGCCTGCTCGGCGAAGGCGCGGTAGGGCAGCACCAGGGCCCCGGCGAAATAATTGGCCAATCCTACCCGGCAGATGGAGCGGGCATCCTCGGACGACAGCTTGGCCCCGGCGACCACCTGGTCGATGACGTCGTGATAGGCCAGCAGCGCCACCTGGTGGGCCAGGTGGAAGGTGCGGCTGGGCACCGACAGCTGCGCCGACAGCTCCAGGGTGCCGCCCGCCCCGTCGAAGCGGCGCATGGCCTGGCCGTCGTCGGTGACGATGCGCACCCGCACGTCGTGGCGGTCCTTCAAGTAGCGCACCAGGTCGGTGTGCATCTCGCCCAGCCGGAAGCCCTCGCGCTCGACCAGGGCCTCGGCCGCCTCGTCCAGGGGGCCGAAGTAGTTGTTGCAGTAGTAGAAGAAGTCTCGCACCTCCTCGTAAGGAAAGTGCGCCTTGCGCGGCTCCGATCCGGCTTCCTCGCCGGTGGACAGGTCGTCGGTCAGCGACTGCAGCCGTTCGCTCTGCTGCTGGTAGGCCTGGTAGAGGCTAAGCACCCGCTTGGCCAGTTCGGGGCTGGCGCCGGCGGCGTTGCGCAACTCGCCCACCGCGACCGAGCCGGCACCGAACACGGGATCGTTCATGGCCTCGCGCAGGTCGGCGACCAGGCGGGATTCCTCGTCCTCGACCAGCCCGGCCAGCTCGACCCCGAAGACCTGGGCGATCTTCAGCAGCACGGTGACGGTCAGCGGGCGCTGGTTGTTCTCGATCTGGTTCAGGTAGCTGGGCGAGACCTCGAGCAGGCTGGCCAACCCCGCCTGCGACAGCTTGCGGGTCTCGCGCAGCCGCCGCAACTTGTAGCCCAGGAACAGCTTCTTGCCCATCACCCGCCTCCCCGCACCAGGGCTTCGCAACCTTCGCAAATTCACAGTGCCCGCTTGCGAAGTCCTTTGCAACACCGCCCTTTTCCTCGGGCGCGGCCTTGCTCCGTTGCGACCGTTGCGAATATGACAGCAGGGTGAACCTTGCCGGAGTCCGAACCATGCAGGAAATCCTTCGCCAGTTGGAAGCCAAGCGCGAGGCGGCGCGGATGGGGGGCGGGCAGAAGCGTGTGGATGGGCAGCATGCCAAGGGCAAGCTGACGGCGCGCGAGCGGATCGAGCTGCTGCTGGACGAAGGGTCCTTCGAGGAATGGGACATGTTCGTCGAGCACCGCTGCACCGACTTCGGCATGGGCGAGCAGTCGATCCCGGGTGACGGCGTGGTGACCGGCTACGGCACGGTCAA
>JBLNBU010000181.1:0-5770 GCA_050260215.1 Actinomycetota bacterium | reverse complement strand
CCTGATCTGATCACGCACCTTCGCCGCGTCCTCGAATTCAAGGTCGCGCGCGTGCTGGTACATGCGCTGCTCGAGCTCGCGCAGGCGCGTGTTGCGCTGGCTCGGGCTCATCAGCGCGTAGTCCTCGCCCGCTTCCGCCACGCGCTTGCCCTTGCCACGGCCCTTCTTCTCGCCGGGCTCGGCGCGCGCCCCCTCGAAGATGTCGACCATCGTCCGCGCGACCGACTGCGGCGTGATCCCGTGCTCGGTGTTGTATTCGACCTGCCGTGCGCGGCGCCGGTCGGTCTCCTCGATGGCGCGCTGCATGGAGTTGGTCATGCGATCGGCGTACAGGATCGCCTTGCCACGCAGGTTGCGCGCGGCGCGGCCGATGGTCTGGATCAACGACCCGGTCGAGCGCAGGAAGCCTTCCTTGTCGGCGTCCAGGATGGCGACCAGGGCGCATTCCGGGATGTCGAGACCCTCGCGCAGCAGGTTGATGCCGATCAGCACGTCGAAGGCACCCAACCGCAGGTCGCGGATGATCTCGATGCGCTCGAGCGTGTCGATGTCGGAATGCAGGTAGCGCACCCGCACCCCGTGGTCGTGCATGTATTCGGTCAGGTCCTCGGCCATGCGCTTGGTCAGCGTGGTGACCAGGGTGCGCAGGCCCCGGCGCGAGACGTCGCGCACCTCGGCCAGCAGGTCGTCGACCTGGCGTTCCACCGGCCGCACGATGCACAGCGGGTCGATCAGGCCGGTGGGCCGGATGACCTGCTCGGTGAAGGCGCCGCCGGTGCGGTCCATCTCCCACGGGCCGGGGGTGGCCGAGACGAACACCGTCTGCGGCCGCATGGCCTCCCACTCCTCGAACTTCAGCGGGCGGTTGTCGACGCAGGACGGCAGGCGGAAGCCGAATTCCGCCAGCACGCTCTTGCGGTTGAAGTCGCCGCGGAACATGCCGCCGATCTGCGGCACGGTGACGTGGCTTTCGTCGACGATCAGCAGGGCGTCCTCGGGCAGGTACTCGAACAGGGTGGGCGGCGGCTCGCCGGGGTTGCGGCCCGTAAGGTAGCGCGAATAGTTCTCGATGGACTTGCAGTGGCCGGTGGTTTCCAGCATCTCCAGGTCGAAGGTGGTGCGCTCCTGCAGGCGCTGGGCTTCCAGCAGCTTGCCGTCGGCGACGAACCTTTCCACCTGGGCCTTCATCTCCTCCTTGATGCCGATCATCGCCTGGGTGATCGTCGGCCGGGGCGTGACGTAGTGGCTTTTCGGATAGATGACGATCTCGGACAGCCGGCAGGTCTTCTCGCCGGTCAGCGGGTCGAACTCGGCGATGGATTCGATCTCGTCGCCGAACATCGAGATCTGCCAGGCGCGGTCCTCGTAGTGGACGGGAAAGATCTCGACGCAGTCGCCGCGCACCCGGAAGGTGCCGCGCACGAAGGCGGCGTCGTTGCGCTGGTATTGCAGTTCGACCAGCCTTTTCAGCAGGTCCGAGCGGTCGACCGCGTCGCCCGCCTTCAGCCCGATGGTCATCCGCGCGTACGATTCCACCGAGCCGATGCCGTAGATGCACGACACCGAGGCGACGATGATCACGTCGCGCCGTTCCAGCAGGGCCCGCGTCGCCGCATGGCGCATGCGGTCGATCTGCTCGTTGATGGCCGAGTCCTTCTCGATGTAGGTGTCGGTGCGCGGGATATAGGCTTCCGGCTGGTAGTAGTCGTAATACGACACGAAGTACTCGACCGCATTGTCGGGGAAGAACGCCTTCATCTCGGCATACAGCTGGGCGGCCAGCGTCTTGTTGGGGGCCATGACCAGCGTCGGGCGCCCGGTACGCTGGATGACATGGGCCATGGTGAAGGTCTTGCCCGACCCGGTCACCCCCAGCAGCACCTGGTCGCGCTCGGCCGCCAGCACGCCGGCGGTCAGCTCATGGATGGCCTGGGGCTGGTCGCCCGACGGCTGGAAGTCGGAAACCAGCTTGAACTCGGCCGGCCCGGTGGGCAGCGACGGGCGTTCGATGAAATCAAGGACGGGGATGGTGGCCATGGCCGCCATTATATGCGGCCTGGCCCGGCCGCGCGCCACCCCGTTGTCCCATCGCCCCTGTGATCGATTCCCCAACCCTGTTGGCGACGGCGCAAGCTTGTGATTGACTGAAGGGCGGAGCGAGCGGGGGTCCCTTGGGGAACGTGTCTGTGGCCGAGAGCGGGAACAACGAGACGGTGGCGATGGGTGCCCCCGCCGCCCCGGCCAATTTCCTGCGCCGCTTCCTGGACCTGGCCGGGCCCTACTGGTCGACCGAGGAGCGCTGGCGGGCCCGTGCCCTGGCCGGTGCCCTGGTGGCGCTGACCATCGCCCAGGTGTTCGTCCCGATCATGATCAACCTGTGGAGCGCCCAGCTGTTCGACTCGCTCGAGCAGCGCTCCATGGACCGTTTCCTGCTGCAGATCGCAGCACTCGGCGTGATCTTGGTGGTCAGCATGGTGATCACCGGCACCCACATGTGGGTCAAGCGCCGCATCCAGCTGGACTGGCGCCACTGGCTGACCCGCCGGTTGGCCGGGGCATGGATGGCCGGGGGGCGCCACTTCCAGATCACCCACATGCCGGGCGAGCACGACAACCCCGACGGCCGCATCGCCGAGGACGTCCGCAACGCCACCGAGGCGGCCATCGACCTTGCCCATTCGCTGGTCTATTGCGTGCTGCTGCTGGTCAGCTTCACCCGCATCCTGTGGAGCCTGTCGGGGGTGGTGACCATCGAGATCGCCGGCACCGTGCTGCAGATCCCCGGGCACATGGTGGGCATCGCCATGCTGTATGCGGGCGCCGGCACCGCCGCCGCCATGCTGGTGGGGCGGCCGCTGGTGCGTGCCGTCAACAAGCGCCAGACCTTCGAGGCCAATTTCCGCTTCGGCCTGGTGCGCGCCCGCGAGAATTCCGAGGCCATCGCGCTGATCCACGGCGAATCCGACGAGCGCCGGCGCATCCTCGACCTGTTCCGCGGCATCGAGCGGGCCTGGAATCGCCAGACCGCCGCCCTGGCGCGCATCTTCCTGTTCACCTCGGGCTATTCGGTGCTGTCGACCGCCTTCCCCATCCTGGTGGCGGCGCCGCGCTACATCGCCGGCTCCATCAGCCTGGGCGAGCTGATGCAGACCGCCCAGGCCTTCCAGCAGATGGCGGCGGCCTTGTCGTGGCCGGTGGACAACCTGGCGCGCTGGGCCGAGTGGCGCGCCTCGGTCGAGCGGGTGCTGGCCCTGGCCGACGCCCTGCAGGCGCTGGAAGAGGACGTCGAGGCCGAGCGCGAGGCGATCCGCGTCGAGGCGGTCGAGGGGCCGTCGCTGATCTTCCAGGACGTCTGCGTCGCCAACCCCGACGGCGAGGTGATGGTGCTGGGCTTCAACGCCGAGATCTCGCCCGGTGAACGGGTGCTGATCTCGGGCGACCCGGGCGCCGCGGTCAAGCTGTTCAAGGTGGTGGCGGGCCTGTGGCCGTGGGGCCAGGGCCGGGTGGCGCTGCCGTCCGACGCCATCATCTTCTTCATGCCGCAGCGGCCCTACCTGCCCATCGGCCCGCTGGGCGACGCGGTCGGCTATCCCGCCCATCCCGGCGCCTTCCCGCCCGAGGAAATCGCGCTGGCGCTGGAACGGGTCGGGCTGCCGCACCTGTCGTCGCGGCTGGAGGAATCCGATGCCTGGGAACGCGCGCTGACCTTGGGCGAGCAGCAGCGCCTGGGCTTCGCCCGCCTGCTGCTGCACCGTCCCGACTGGATCTTCCTGCAGGAAGCCACCGACGCCCTCGACCCCGAGGGCGAAGAGGACATGATGCTGCTGCTGCAGGACGAGTTCCGCGAGGCGACGGTGATCACGGTCGGCTACCACGACCAGTTGGAGGCCTTCCACCAGCGCAAGCTGATGCTGGTGCGCTCGACCAACGGGCTGGTGCTGATCAAGGAAACCCACGTGCGCCGCGAAGCCGAGCGCGCCGGCGGCCCCGCCAAGCGCGAGCCGTCGTGGCGCCGCATGATCCTCGACTACCTGCGTCGGCGCGACCGGCGGGGCGATTGATCTTCCGCCGTGCCCGGGCTTGAACCGGGCGGTCGCGCATCCAAGTTTCGGCCAAAGCCAAGGAGAGACCCATGCACGGGCGGTTCTGCTGGTACGAGCTGATGGCCGACGACGTCGATTCGGCGGCGGCGTTCTATGGCCGCCTGATGGGCTGGCGGGTGGCGCCGGCACCGGGGGCGGAAAAGCCCTACCTGCTGTTTTCGACCGACGACGGTCCGGTGGCCGGGCTGATGGAGCGGCCGGAGGAATGCCGCCGTCCCGGCCCGTCGGCGGCCTGGACTGGCTATGTGGCCGTCGACGAGGCCGACGACGCCACCGCGCGGGCAGAGTCCTTGGGGGCGGTGGTGCGCTTCCCCGTCACCCCCATTCCCGGTGTCGGCCGCTTCTCGGTGGTCTCGGACCCGCAAGGGGCGGCCCTGGCCCTGTTCCAGCCCGCCGACGCCAGCCATGGCCCGCCGCCCGGCGCGGTGGCCTGGCACGAGCTGTGGGCCGGCAACGCCGCCGGGGTGTTCGGCTTCTACCACGGCCTGTTCGGCTGGACCGAGGCCGAGACCATGGACATGGGCGAGATGGGCGCCTACCGGCTGTTTGCCATCGACGGCGTCGCCGTCGGCGGCATGTTCGACAAGCCGGCCGCGGTGCCGCACCCGTTCTGGCTGTTCTACTTCGCCGTCGACGACATCGACGCCGCCGGCGTCCAGGTGCAGGCGGGCGGCGGCCACGTGGTCAACGGGCCGATGGAGGTGCCCGGCGGCGGCTGGATCCTGCATTGCGCCGACCCGCAAGGGGCGATGTTCGCCCTGCATGGCATGCGCCCGGCCTGACTGCCCGCAAGAAGTGATACGCCCTTCCCTGGACGATGAGGTATCCTTGCCCCTGGTTCCACCAAGAGGCGCTTGGCCGCCGTTTCGTCGGGAGTCATATGGCAGGGCTGGTTGGATCGCGAAGCGGTACGCCGAGGTGGGTGAAGGGTCTCGGCGTCCTCGTGCTGGTGGCGGCGGCGTTCTTTGCGGGATACAAGGCGCGGCCGCGGATGACCGCCGAGGTCATGGCGACGTGGTGGGCAAAATACGGCCTCGGCCGGGAAGCACCGAAGCGACAGCTCGACACCCAGCGCTACCGTGCCGATCTGGGGGTCAACTATCCCAGGCAGTTGGCCATTTCCTCGGCGGAGGACATCGCCGCCCGGCGCCGGGCGCTGGCCGCCTACCTCTGGCGAGGCGGCGAGAACGTCTGGAGCCAGCGACCGGCCCAAGTCGAGCCCCGCATTTTCTATGCGCCGCTCGCCGACATCCCCAACCTCGCCTCCGTCGACCGTCTGAGGGTGACGATGCCACCAGGCATCGACTCGTTGGTCTATTTCCTACACGCGGACCAGCCGCGGGATTGCCTGATGGTGTATCAAGAAGGTCACCGTCACTCGTTCCTGGAACACAAGGAATTCATCCGCCGGATGGTCCGCGAGGGCTGTGACGTGCTGGCCCTGTCGCTGCCCTTGACCGCGCCGATCAATCCCGGCGCCAAGATAAGCCACCCGCGCTTCGGCGAACTTAGCCTCGATGAAGTCGATGATCTCGAATTCCTGGATTCGGAAAAGCGCTCTTCCCTCCACTACTTTTTTACCCCGGTGATCGTGGCGCTGAACCATGCCTTGGCGGCGCATTCCTACGGCCATGTGGGTATGGCCGGCTTTTCCGGCGGCGGATGGG
>JBLNBU010000180.1:0-14546 GCA_050260215.1 Actinomycetota bacterium | reverse complement strand
AGCCGCGGGTGCGGCCCCGGCCGGCTCCTCGCCGTCGCCCAGGGCGGTGACATAGGCCCACAGGTTGTTCCAGTCCTGGGGCGCCAGCGGACGCATGATGCGCTCGACGTCGTCGTGGCCGCGCTTGGCCGAGAGGAAGTTGTCGATCTGGGTACGCAGATAGGGAACGTGCTGGCCGGCCAGCGGCGGCTTCCTCAGCCGCCCTTCGCCCCGCTTGCCGTGGCAGGCGGCGCAGTCGCGGCTGTAGACCTGGCCGCCGGCCGCGACGTCGCCCGCCTCGCGCGGGATCTGCAGCACCTTCTTCATGGCCTGCAGGCGGGCATAGCCGTCTGTGGGCATGTCCTTGGGGGGCTTGGTGTCGATGGTGATCTCGGACAGATAGCGGCTGATGGCCAGAACATCACGCTCGGGCAGTTCGCGTTCGGTGGCGAACGGGATCATGGGAATATTCTCGCGCTGGCGCGACTTGAACTTGCGCAGCTGCTCGGCCAGGTAGTCGCGGTCGAAACCGGCCAGGCGCGGATAATGGCCGCCGCCGCCGCCCGCACCGGCCTCGCCGTGGCAGGCCGCGCAGGCGCGCATGATGTCGGCCGCGTCCTCGCGCGAATACACCCACGGCTTGCCGCCGACCATGATCGGTTCCTCGGCCGCCCGGGCTTGCGCCGCCGCTGCCAGTGCTGCCGCCAATACCAACGCCGCCGCCCTCATCCCATCCTCCCGGCCGAAGAGAAGACGGGTTAAACCGCGACGGGGGGCACGCGTCGTTGATGGTCGTCAAGTAATCGCGGCGGCCTTACCCGTTTTCGCGGGTACGAACCCACTCCCCGTAGGCCTGCAGCATCAGCGTGCGCACCGCCGACATGGACGCGGCCGGGTACTGGTCGCCGATCTGGTCGAGCAAGGTGCCGTTGTGCAGGAAGTTGCGGGTAAACGCCTCCATGTCGCCGGCGTTTTCATCGTCGAAGGCGGCGGTCAGCTGCTCGGCCAGGCGCTTCTTGGATTGGTCGTCGAAATTGGCCATTCAGGGCTCCTTAGGGCCGACCAGGCGCTCCAGCAGGGTCGGCATCATGGTTTCCAGCGGCATCGGGAAGACGATGGTCGAATTCTTCTCGGCCGCGATCTCCTTCAAGGTCGACAGGGTGCGCAGCACCATGGCCTGGGGCGTGGCCGACAGGGTGCGTGCGGCCTCGGCCAGCTTCTCGGCGGCCTGGGCCTCGCCTTGGGCGGTGATCACGCGGGCGCGCCGGCCGCGCTCTGCCTCGGCCTCCTGCGCCATGGCGCGGATCATGTTGGCCTCGAGGTCCAGCGAGCGGATCTCGACTGCCTGGATCTCGACGCCCCACGCCTCGGTGCGCGCGTCCAGCAGCTCCTTCAGGCGCTTTTTCAGTTCATCCTGCTTCTGCAGCAGCTCGTCCAGGGTGTGCGCCCCCAGCGTCGAGCGCAGCATCACCTGCGCCAGCTGGGACACCGCGGCACGGTAGTTGGCCACCTCCAGCAAAGCCTGGCGCGGGTCCTGGACCTTGGAATAGACCACCGCGGTGACCTTGACCGACACGTTGTCGCGCGAGATCACGTCCTGGGGCTCGACCTCGGTGACCATCACCCGCATGTCGACCCGCAGCATCTCCTGGATCAACGGCACCACCAGGGCCAGGCCCGGCACGCGGGTGCCGGTATAACGCCCCAGGGTCAGCACCACGCCTTGCTGGTATTGCGGGACCACCTTGATCGAGGCCGCGACCACGACCGCCACGATCCCCATCGCTACGACAAGCAGGTCCGTCATATCGCCCCTCCCCGGTTGACCGGGGCCGATCATAGCACGCCCTAGGCGTCGCCGGCGACCCGCGGCACCCCGGCCAGGCGGTTGCCGAACTTGACCGGGCCGCCGCCGGCCTCGAACAGGTGGAACAGGTACCCGACCGAGCCCTTGTCCCTGCCCCACACCCCGCGGAAATGGCGCACCATCTCGCGCAACGAGGCGGTGCGGCCGCGGGTACGCCAGTGGTTGCGGATGAAGCTGATGACCAGCCAGTGCTCGGGCGTCAGCGTCAGCCGATGGGCGCCTGCCAGGGCGCGGGCGAAGTCCTCGCTCCACTGCGAGCGGTCGACCAGATAACCCTCGGCGTCGGTGGCGAGTTCCCGGCCGTTCACCGTGACGGTGCGCAGGTGGTGGGGGGCCACCGGCACGATCCCCTCGTAGCGCTTGGGCTTCATGGCCGGCCTCCAATAACATGCATTTCTAATATATAGAGCCCGGGGCCAGCCGCCAAGCCCCCCACCCGTCCGGCCAGGGGGCACCGTCTCAGTTGTGCATGGCTGCCATTCCCGAAGGTCCGGCCGCCCCTTTTTCCACCTCGGTCATAGTCATGCGATGGAGTTGGACAGGAGGGATCACCCATGAATTTCCAGGGCTTGGACAACGACGCCTACATCGCCATCGGTTTCGTTGGCGTTCTGCTGGTCATTACCGTCGGGTTGTTCGTGTTCGTGTGGGTCCAGAAGGGCAAGAAGCACGGCGACCAGTAGGCAAGACTGCTGGCGTTTCGCCCCCGGGATTGCCCCGGGGGCGGCGCGCTTATGGCCGGTCCGGGGCCGGCAGCACGAAATTGACCGACGTGCCGGCGGGACGGTTGGGTTCGATCCACACGTGCCCGCCGTGGGATTCGACGATCTTCTTGACCATGGCCAGGCCGATGCCGGTCCCTCCGGACTGGGAATCCAGGCGGGTGAACAGGTCGAACACCTGGTCGCGATAGTCGGGCGGAATGCCCGGGCCGTTGTCGCGGACCGCCACCATCTCGCTGTGGTCGGTGCGCGAGGCTGACACCACGATGTGCGGCGGCCGCTCGGGGCTGCGGTGGTCGAGGGCGTTTTCGAACAGGTGCAGGAACAACGCGGTCAACTGGACCGGGTTGCCTACCACCGACGGCAGGGCCTTGACGGTGATCTCGCCGCCGCACTCCTCGATGAGCGCACGCAGGCGGACGACGGCGTCGGCGGCACAGCGGCCGAGATCGACCCGGGTGCCGGCGGCCGTGGGGTCGATGTCGAGCGAAGCATAGGCCTGCAGGTCGACCAGCAGCCTTTTCAGCCGCCGGGCGTCGGCGACGATGGTGGCGACACAGTCGGCGGCCTCGGACGACAGGGCACCACCGGCCCGCAACTCGAGCAGCTGGCTGTAGCTGATCAGGCGGCGCACCGGTTCCTGCAGGTGATGGGCCGAAATGTCGGCCATGCGGCTCAGCTCGGCATTGGAGCGGCGCAGCACCACGGCGTTGTCCTCCAGGCGCTTGAACTGCTCGCGCACGGCGGCACTCATGGCGTTGAACGCCGCCGACAGGGCGGCCACCTCGTCGTTGCCCTTGATGCCCACCACGGTGGCGTAGTCGCCGGCGGCGAAGCGCACGCTGGCGCGGGTCAGGTTCTCCAGCTTGCGGGTCAGCAGCACGGCGACCACCGACAGGGCGGCGACGGTCAGGAAGATTTCGGCGGCGGCGATGACGATGCCCTGGACCAGGAGCTCGTGGCGGGCCCGCTGCAGCGCCGCCAGCGACAGGCCGTAATGAAGGAAGCCGTAAACCTGGCCGTAAAGGTCGACCTTGACCTCGGCATGGCGGACCATGTCGTCGCCGCCATGGGCGGTCTCGCCGGCGGCGACCAGGGTGCGGCCGTCGCGGTCGTGCACCTCGAGGTAGGTGACGTCGGGCAGCGCCACCAGGCGGTCAACCAGGCTGCGCAGGCTGGCATGGTCGCGCGCCGCCAGCACGGGACCGACCGCCACCGAGAACGTCTCGGCCAGTTCGTCGATGCGGGCCTGGGTCAGCGCGGTCAGGTGCCGGTCGGCCTGGCGCAGGTTGTTGCCGATCATCAGCGCCAGCATCAACAGCTCGATGATGACGCTGGCAACGATGAGGCGGAAACGCAGGGAATTGCGGAAGGTGTCGGTGGTCTGGAACAGCTGCTTCAAGGCTTTGGCGCCTCGACCAGCCGCATCAGCAGCTCCACGGTCGGCTGCATGGCGCGGACATCGGCGGCGGTCAGCTCCACATACCCCTCGTAGCCGGTTTCGGCAAAGAAGGCGCGGCCCTCAGGGGAGGACTCGAACGACAGCAGCGCCGCCTTGATCTCGGCCGCCTCGTCGGCGGACATGCGGGCGTTGGCGACGGTGAACAGGTGCGGCACCGCGATGGGGCTGACCACCTCGGCGATGCGATCGCGGATGTCGGCCGGTGCCTGCTGGATGGGCGTATGGGTGGTGATGGCCGCGTCCGCCTCGCCCATGGCCACCGCCATGATGGCGGTGGTGTGGGTCGGACTGACCGACAAGGTGTAGTCGCGCCCGGCCACCAGCCCCGCCTCGACCAGCCAGCGCTCGCCGCCCAGCGACGAGGTCGACAGGCGGTTGGACAGCACCACCTTCTTGCCGCGCAGCTGCGCCGGCCCGGTGATGTTCGAATCCTTGCGCACTGCCAGCAGCGGCGACAGGTTGGGCCGATAGCGCAACAGGCCACGGTGGCCATGGTCCACCGCCCAGGCTCCGAAATGGGGGCCGGTGATCGCCACGTCGAAGGCGCCCCGGCGAACCTCGTCGAAATGGGCGGGGAAATCGGCCGATGTATAAAGCTCGACCGGCCGGCCAAGCGCCGCCTGCAGGTGCTGGCGGATGGGCTGGTGCACCTTCATCAGCGTCGCCGTGTTGGTGAACGGCAGCAAGATGACCTTCAGCGGCTCGGCCGCCGAAACGGAGAGGCCAGCGGACAGCAGCAGCAATACGAGCAGAAGACGGGACAAGGTCCGCATGGAGTGCACCTCAGCACCCCAAACTCTACCCCCAGCGGTTCAGGCACTCAATACCTTTGATATAATCGACACCCGCGCCAGGGGGACGGTGATGGTAAAGACGGTGCCGCGGCCGGGCTGCGAGCTGACCGCCACCTCGTGCCCCAGCAGCCCGGCCAGGTGGCGCACGATGGCCAGCCCCAGGCCCAGGCCCTTGGCGCGGTCGCGCTCGGGATTGCCCAGTTGGACGAACTCCTCGAAGATGGTCCCCAGCTTGTCGGCCGGGATACCGGGACCGTCGTCGGCCACCAGGATGCGCAGCGACCCGCCGCAGCGGCGGCAGCCCAGGACGATGCGCGCCCCCGGTCCGGCGTACTTGATGGCGTTGTCCACCAGGTTGCGCAGGATGCGGGCCAGCTGGGCCGGGTCGCTGACGACCCAGGCGCTGCAGCCGACCACGGTGAGCGAGGCGTCGGCGGCGCTGCCCGCCTCGTGCGCGACCCGGTCGAGCAGGTCGCCGACCGCGAATTCCTCCATGCGCACCTCGACGGCGCCGGCATGCAGGCGCGAGATGTCGAGCAGCCCGTCCAGCAGGCTTTTCAGAGCTTCCAGCGCCGCGCGCATGCGGGTGACCACGGTGCCGGCCGGGCCGTCGAGCCCGGCATTGACCAGGACGTCGTGGAACAGGAACAGCGACTGCACCGGCTGGCGCAGGTCGTGGCTGGCGGCGGCCAGGAACTGGGACTTGGCGCGGTTGGCCCGCTCGGCCTCGGCCTGGGCTTCCTCGGCCCTTTCCTTGGCGCGGACCAGGGCGCCGCCGGCCTCGGCCAGGGCGCTGGCGACGCTGTCGACCTCGCGCACGCCGGTGGGGGCGATGGTCGGCGGACCGCCGAGGCGCAGGCTGGCGGCCGCGGCGGCCAGCGAGGCGATCGCCGCCGACAGTGAACGACCGATGCGCGCCGCCCCCAGCGCCCCCAGCCCCAGCAGCACCAGGGCGACCAGGACGAACAGCAGCATGGTGCGCAGGATCGGTGCGGTCAGTTCGGTGCGCGGCACGCCGATGGCGAAGTTCCAGCCGTGCCGGGGCGAACGGGCAAAGGCCACGCGGGTGGCGATGCCCTCGTGGGAGACCGCGTCCAGCAGGCCGGTGCGCTGCGCCCGCATGGCCTGGTCGAGCTCGGGCACCACCTTTTTGCCCACATAGCCGCCGGGATCGGGCGAGCGGGCGACGATGACCCGGGCGGAATCGGTGGCCGCGGCGATCCACTCGGGCGGTAGCCCGCCCCCCATCACGTCGCGCTGCAGGATGCCGGGCTCCAGCCCCATGGCCAGGCAGAAGATCGGCTGATCCTTGTCATCGAATACCGGCACGGCGACGGCCAAGGTCGGCTCGCCGGTCACGGGGCCGATGAACAGCCGCGACACCACTGGGCGCCGGGTGACGAAGACCTGTTCCAGCGCCGGGGTGAACGGATGCTCGGCGCCATGGCGCGGCAGTTCCGACCCGAACGGCTTCAGGGTGTTGACCACCTGCTGGCCGTCGCGGCGCAGCACCACCACCCAGGCGCCTTCGGTGCGCACGCCCCGGCGCGCCTGCTGCCAGAAGGCGGCAAGGTCGCCGTTTTGCAGCGACGGCGAGGCAGCCAGGGCCTCGAGCTGCAGGATGTGGGAATCCAGTTCCTGGTCCAGCGACCGGGCCAGGGCCTGAGCGGTGCGCAAAAGATTGTCCTCGGAGCGGGCGCGCTCGTGGGAATAGGCGAACAGCACCGCCATGGCGCAGGCGACCACGGCCGGCACCAGCAGGCTGAACACCAACGACAGCAGACGGCGCCGGACGGGCATTCCAATCATTCCAAAGCAGCCGCGATCATAGCGCACCCGGCGGGCCGTCGAAGTCGGACCAATTGCATAGGCCGTAGGGATCCATCAGGCCGCCCGTGCCGACAGGCGCCCGATCGCCCGCTGCAGGGCGTCGGGATCGACCGGCTTGTGCATCAGCGTGGTCGAGGGCAGGCCGGCGGCGACGATGGCGGTGTCGCCGGTCAGCACGATGCAGGGCACCGGCCGGCGGCAGGCCTCGCGTACCCGGCAGATGACCTCGGCGCCATTGCGGCCCGAGGGCAGGCGGTAGTCGGTGACCACCACGTCGGGGGCAAAGCCGCCGTCGACCCGCGCCACCGCCTCGTCGGCCGAGACGGCGGTCTCGACCCGGTGGCCGGCCGCTTCCAGGATCACCCGCATCCCCTCCAGGATGGCGGCTTCGTCGTCGACCACCAGCACGTGGTGGCCCGCCACCTGGGCCCGCTCCGCCTCGGCAGAGCCCGCCCGCCCGGCCGCCGGAGCGATGCGGCCGACCTCGACCCAGAACAGCGAGCCCCGGCCGGGGCGCGAGACCAGGCCGATGGGGTGGCCCAGCAGGGCCGCCATGCGCTTGACCGTCGCCAGCCCCAGCCCCATGCCCTGGGCCCGGTCGCGTCCCTGGCTGCCGATCTGGACGAATTCCTCGAACACCGCGTCCCGGTATTCAGGCGCGATGCCCACCCCGGTGTCGCCGACGCAGATGGCGATGCGGTCGCCGCGATGGCGGCACCCCAGCAGCACCGTGCCGGCTTCGGTGTATTTGAGCGCGTTTTCCAGCAGGTTGCCGACGATGCGCCCCAGCAAGGTCGGATCGCTGTCGATCCACGCCGAGCACGGCACCACGTGCAGGTCCAAGCCCTTGGCGGCCATGCGTGGCTGGTACTCGTCGACCAGCTTGCGCATCAGGGCGGCGACCGCGAAGCCTGAGCGCTCGGCCTTGACCAGGCCGGCATCCAGCTTGGAGATGTCGAGGATGCTGTCGAGCAACTGCTTGAGCGCTCCCAGCGCCGTCGACACCTTGCCGACCAGCGGGGCGGCCGGGTGGCCGCGCAGCTTGGCCTCCAGCGCGTGGGCGAACAGCATCAGCGACTGGATGGGCTGGCGGATGTCGTGGCTGGCGGCGGCCAGGAAGCGCGACTTGGCCTGGTTGGCGCGGTCGGCCTCGCGCACCGCCGTCTCCAGTTCGGCCTCGATGGCCTTGCGCTGGGTGATGTCGATGATGATGCCGCTGACCCGCACCAGGGTGCCGTCGGGAGCGCGTGCCGGACGGCCCGCCGCCACCAGCCAGCGGCCATTGCCGGCGGGGAATTCCAGGCGGAATTCGTCGGCGCCGCCACGCACGATCTCGCGGATATAGGCCATGGCGCGGGCACGATGGCGGGCGTCCAGCAGCCGCAGCCAGGCGCGATGGGACGGTTCGGTGTCGTCGGGCAGGCCGCACAGGCCGGGAAACTCGCGCGACCACACCAGCCGGCCGCTGGCCGCATCCCAGTCCCAGGTGGCGGCCCGGGCGCTTTCCAGGGCGAAGCTGAGCCGGTGCGAGATGTCGGCCACCCGTTCGCCCATGCGCCTTTCGGCCTCGGCAGCGGTGCGCGCCCGCTCGGCGGCGCGGCCCCTTTCAACCACGCCCAGCACCGTGGCGGTCAGCAGCAAGGTCAGCAGCGCCGCGATCGCCCCGCCCAGCCACAGGCCGTGGCGGGCCAGGCGGTAGGGCCCGTCCACTACCTCTCGCGGCGCGCCCATGGCCAGGCTCCACCCGGCGGTGCCGGCCCGCATGACCAGCCCATAGCTGGAAATGCCCTCCTTGGTCACCGCGTCGAACACCACCGGCCGGGCCCGCTGCCAGGCGGCGAACACGGTCGGCGCCAGCGGCGTGCCCACGAAAATCTCGGCGGCATGGCTGCGCGCCAGGATGGTGCCGTTGCGGTCGGCCAGCGCGGTAATCCACTTCTCGGGCACATGCTCGTGCAGCAGGCGGGTAAACCCCCGCGACGGCAGGAACGCGGCCAGGGTTCGCGGCGGGTGGCCGGCGCGCAGCACCGGGATGCGCACCACCACCGCCGGCTCGGCGTTGTTGGGGCCGGCGGGGATCAGGTTGCTGACGGCGGGACGGCCCGAGGACAGCGCCTCGGCCATGCCGACGCGGTCGACCACCCGGTCGGCCCCGCCCAGGTTGTAGATCTGCCGTGTGCCGTCGGTCACCGCCAGGTTCAGCCAGCCGGCGCCGGCGACGACGCCACGGACCCGCTCGCCGAAGGCCGGCCAGTCCTCGGACTGGAACTCGGCGCTGGCGGCCAGCGCGCTCAGCACCGCCACCGTCGCCCCCACCTGGGCATCGACCGCGTTGCTGGCGCTGTTGCCCGCCTCGCGCATGATCGCTTCCAGCGAGTCGCGCTGCTGCTGGTTGAACACCGCCAGCATCAGCACGGAGAACAACGCCAGCGGCAGCAGCGCCGCCATCAGCCATACCCAAAGCGTTCGGCTAGGCACCCGCATCGGCATCTGGGCCATACCCCCGCCAGTTAGACCAACCCTTGAGAGGTGGGGCGCCCCTTCCCATTGCAAATAGCCGAAGGGCACCATGCCACCCAAGGGGGGCGGGGATATGCGGATGATGGGGAGACTTCACCGAAACGAACAAGCCCCGGCAGGTGATGGACCTACCGGGGCTTTTCGATGGTAGCGGAGGAGGGACTTGAACCCCCGACACGCGGATTATGATTCCGCTGCTCTAACCAGCTGAGCTACTCCGCCATGGCGCGAGAGGCGCCGATATAGAGGAGGAGGGCGGGGGCTGTCAAGGGGGTGCGGCGGCTCAGGGCAATTCGCCGGCGCCGGCCGGCTTGTTGAACTGGGTCAGGGGCTGGTCGCGGTTGGCGATGTCGTTGGCGCGGTTCTGGCGATAAAGGCTGCGCACCGCGGCGTAGAAATCCAGCGAGCTGCGTTCCAGTTCGTCGATGGGGTCGAGCAGGTCGGTGCGGGTGTCCAGGGTATCCAGGCCGAAGCGGGCGCTGGTGGCGGCGTCCGAGGCCTCGGCCAGCAGCAGGTCGGCGGGGTCGCCGAACCACGCGGCCGCCCGGCCGACCATGTCGCGCGGGTTGGACGGGCCGTAGAACGGCAGCATGACGTAGGGGCCTTCGGGGGCTCCCCATACCGCCAGGGTCTGGCCGAAGTCCTCGCCGTGGTGGCGGGGCCCGCCGGTGGCGGCGATCACGTCGAAGGCGCCGGCCAGGCCGACGGTACTGTTGAAGAAGAAGCGCACCAGGGTCTGGGCGGCACGGTCGGGCTCGCCCTGCAGCACGTCGTTGGCGAAGGTCCACGGGTCGTCGATGTTGAGCACCATGTTGTGGATGCGCGCGCGCACCCAGTCGGGCACCCAGTCGCGATAGCGCCGCGCCACCGGGCGGGCCAGCCAGTGGTCGAACTTGACGTTGACGTCGAAGACCACGCGGTTGAACGGCTCGATGGGATCGTTGATGCGCTCGAACTCGGCGCGGTCCTCGGGGTCGGCCGGAACCTCGGCGCAGGCGGCCAGGGCCACGGCAGACAGCAGCAGCGCGACGAAAGCTCTCATCCCCGTCCTCCCGGCGCGACCGCAAGGCCGGCGCCTTGGGCAAATGGGGCTCGCAAGTGCCGCTGTCCCGACGCCATGCGGCTTAACCGGGGGATGGCGGACGGCCGGTCGGGCTGCCCGAAAGGCCTGGGCAGCCACCCCTCAGGCCACGTTGATGGGCGAGGCGAACGGCATCATCCTCGACGTCAGCCGTCCAACGAGGAGAGAGCTCTTGGCCACCGGGCCGCTGCTGCCGACCATCCGAGGGCCGGAGGACATCCGCCGGCTCGACCTTGCGCAGCTCAAGCGCCTGGCCGCCGAACTGCGCGCCGCCCTGGTCGACACCGTGTCGCGCACCGGCGGCCACCTGGGTGCCGGCCTGGGCGTGGTCGAGCTGACGGTGGCCCTGCACGCGGTCTTCGACACCCCCAGCGACCGGCTGATCTGGGACGTCGGCCACCAGAGCTATCCCCACAAGATGCTGACCGGCCGGCGCGAGCGCATGGACAGCCTGCGCAAGGCTGGCGGACTGTCGGGCTTCACCAAGCGGACGGAAAGCCGGTTCGACCCCTTCGGGGCCGGCCACAGCGCGACGGCGCTGTCGGCGGGGCTGGGCATGGCGGTGGCCCGCGACCTGGCGGGACGGCGCCACCACGTGGTCTGCGTGGTCGGCGACGGGGCGCTGTCGGCCGGGCTGGCCTTCGAGGCCATCAACAACGCCGGCGTCCTGGGGGCGCGGCTGATCGTGGTGCTCAACGACAACGGCATGTCCATCGCGCCGGCGGTGGGCGCCATGACCGCCCACCTGGAGCGCCTGGCCGAGGGCCGCCCCCTGCCGCGGCCGGTGTTCGAGGCGCTGGGCATGGCCTATGCCGGGCCCGTCGACGGCCACAGCCTGGACGAACTGATCGGGGCGCTGACACGCCTGCGCGACGACACCGATCCGGGGCCGGTGCTGCTGCACGTGCGCACCCGCAAGGGCCACGGCTACGGCCCGGCCGAAACGGCCGCCGACCGGCTGCACGGGATCGGCGGCTTCGATCCCACCACCGGCGAGCCCCGCCCTGCCCCGCCCCAGCCCCAGTCCTTTACCCAGGTCTTCGCCGACGCCCTGGTCCACGAGGCGGCCCTGGACCCCGAGGTGGTGGCCATCACCGCCGGCATGCCTGCCGGCACCGGGCTGGATCGCTTCGCCAGGCGCTTCCCCGAACGCTGCTTCGACGTGGGCATCGCCGAGCAGCACGCCGTCACCTTCGCCGCCGGCCTGGCCGCGGAGGGACTGAAGCCGGTGGTGGCGCTGTATTCAACCTTCCTGCAGCGGGCCTACGACCAGGTGGTGCACGACGTGGCGCTGCAGTCGCTGCCCGTGCGCTTTGCCATCGACCGCGCCGGGCTGGTCGGCCCCGACGGCGCCACCCACCAGGGCGCCTACGACCTGAGCATGCTGTGCGCGCTGCCCAACTTCGTGGTGATGGCCCCGGCCGACGAGGCCGAGTTGTCCCACATGCTGGCCACCGCCCTTGCCCTGTGCGACCGCCCGTCGGCGGTGCGCTGGCCGCGCGGCCACGGCCCCGGCCGCCGCCCGCCCGAGCGCGGCCGCCCCCTGCCGCTAGGGCGCGGCCGGGTGCTGCGCTTAGGTACGGACGTGGCGCTGCTATCCTTGGGCACGCCGCTGGCGGCCTGCGCCCAGGCGGCGGCGCGGCTGGACGCCATGGGCGTGTCCGCGACCCTGGCCGACGCCCGCTTCGCCAAGCCGCTGGACGGCGACCTGCTGTCCGAGCTGGCCGGCCGCCACCGCCTGCTGGTCACCGTCGAGGAAGGCGCCGCCGGCGGCTTCGGCGCCGCCGTGGCTCGGCGGCTGTGCGACGACGGCCTGCTGGACCGTGGGCTGAAGCTACGCCAGCTCACCCTGCCCGACACCTTCATCGAGCACGACGAGCAGGACCGCCAGCGCCGCCGTGCCGGCCTGTGGCCGGACGACATCGTCGCCACGGTGCTCCGCGCCCTGGAGGGCAAGCCATGCGTTCCCTGACCGCCGTCTTGCTGCTGGTCCTGCTGGTGGCCGGCCCGGCTCGCGCTCAGCAGGCCCCGGAGGCGGTGGTGGAAGGGTTCTGCAACACCCTGCTGGCGGCCATGAAGGGCGGCAGCGCCATGGGCTTCGCCGGCCGGCAGCAGTTGCTGGCCCCGGTGATCCAGCGCGACTTCGCCATTCCCGAGATGACCCGGCTGGCCATCGGCCCCTTCGCCGCCCGCCTGCCCGCCGACCAGGTCGCCCGCATCGCCGACGCCTTCGCCCGCTGGACGGTGGCGACCTATGCCTCGCAGTTCAACACCTGGGGCGGCGAATCCTTCGAGGTCGGCACGCCGCATCCGTCCACCGGCGATGCCGTGCAGGTGCCCACCCGCATCATCTTTCCGACCGGCGAGCCCACCCGCCTGGATTACGTGCTGCGCCCCCTGGGCGGCCGCTGGCAGGTGGTCGACATCCTGGCCGAGGGCACCATCAGCCAGCTGGCGGTGCGCCGCTCGGAATTCGTGGGCGCCCTGCGCTCGGGCGGGCCCGACGGCCTGGTCAACGCCCTGGGGCGGAAGACCCGCGACCTCGCCTCTCGATGACGGCGAAGACGGCGGGCAGCACCAGGAACACCGTGGCCACCGCCAGCCCGAGCGCCAGGAACAGCAGCAGCCCCATGGAGGCGGTGCCGCGGTGGGGGCTCAGGCCCAGGCTGCCGAAGGCCGATCCGGTGGTCAGCGCGCTGTACAGCACCGCTCGCCCGGTGGCGGCCGACAGCGGCCGGCGCAGGCCGCGGCGGCGGTTCAGCACGAAGTAGATGCTGAAGGCGACCCCGATGCCCAGCAGCAGCGGCAGGCAGATGATGTTGGCGAAATTGATCGCCAGTCCCCCGGCCACGGCGCCGACCACGGTGTAAAGAGCCCCCAGCGCCAGCGGCAGCAGCACCAGGGCGACGTCGCCCGGCCGGCGCAGCACCGCCAGCAGCAGCCCGGTGATGGCGGTCAGCGCGATCAGTCCGGCCTCGGCGAAGGCGGTGATCACCGTGCGGCCGGCGGCGACGATGGACACCGGGGCGCCGCTGACTTCGGGGTCGACCGCCTCGACCGCCGCGACGAAGCGGGTCAGCGCCTTTTCGTCCTGCATGTCGCCCTTGGGCACCACCTCGATGCGGGCGCGACCGTCGGCGGCGATCCAGCGCCGCGCCAGCTCGGGCGGAAGCGAGGCGCGGGTCACCGGGCGGGCGTCCAGCATGTGCCGCAGGTCGTCCAACAGCGCCGGCAGGCCGGCGGTGACGGCGGCGGCGAACCGCTCGACCGCCTGCGGGCCCGAGGCGGCGACGACGCCCAGGCGGTCGGCCAACTCGGTGGCGGCGGGCGAGGCGCCGCGCAGCCGGCCTGCGGTATCTGCCAGCCGGCCGGCAAGCTCGGCGGCGGTGGGCGGTGGCGGCGGCGTACCGGCGGCCAGCGTCGGCCCCAGCAGCATCTGAAGGTCGGCCAGCACCGCCAGCTTGGCGTCCTGCTGCTCGGGGATCAGGTCGGTGAGCGTGATGGTATGGTCGACCTCGGGCAGGCGGTCGAAGCGCCGTCCCATCTCGTCGGCGGCATCCAGGCTCGGGGCCAGCGCATCGATGGCATAGGGCGAGGTCTCGGGCTGGCTGGCCAGGTCGCGGAAGGCGCGCACCGACTCCGAGCGCGGGTTCTGCAGGTTCAGCGGGTTGAAGTCGAAGTGCAGCCACGGCGACAGCCCGGCTCCGATGGCGGCTGCCGCCAGCGCCGCCACCACCACCGCGCGGGCATGGCGGTGCAGCCAGCGTTCGAGCGGGCGGGCCAGCCGCAGGCCGACCACGTCGCGGGCGGGCGGGGGCCGCAACAGCCCCAGCAGCGCCGGCAGCAGGGTCAGGCACACCACCAGCGCGATCAGCATGCCCACCCCGGCGATCAGCCCCAGCTGCGCCACCCCGGCATAGGCGGTCGGCAGGAAGGACAGGAAGCCCACCGCGGTGGCCAGCGCCGCCAGGCTGAGCGGGCCGGCCATGGCCGAGGCGGTGGCCGCCACGGCGGCGGCGCGGTCGGGCGCGCGGGTCTGCTCGTCGCGCAGGCGGATGGTGAACTGGATGCCGAAGTCCACGGCGATGCCGACGAACAGCACCGCGAAGGCCACCGAAATGGGATTGAGCGTGCCCACCGCCGCCGCGGCGAAGGCGGCGGTCAGGGCCAGCCCGGCCACCAGCGCCAGCAAGATGGCCGCAGCCGCCCGCCTGGAGCGCACCGCCAGCACCAAAAGCACCGTCACCGCGGCGATGGACAGCGGCGTACTGATCTCGACCCCCTCGGCCAC
>JBLNBU010000179.1:0-8628 GCA_050260215.1 Actinomycetota bacterium | reverse complement strand
GCAGGCCCTGGACGTCATCCTGGACGCCGCCCGCAACGGCCACAAGCCAGCCGCCGAAATGATCACCGAGTTCCGCCGCACCGCCGTGCTGCTGCGCGGGCAGGCGGCCAATTTCGGCCTTCGCCCGCTGGCTACCGTCGCCCACCGGCTTGACGAATACCTTGCGGAAGCCCCCAAGGTGCTGCCGCCGCGCGCCTGGGACGACCTCCAGACCTGGGTGGACACCATGTCGGGCCTGGTCGGCACCTGCGAGGGCGACAGCTCGGCCATGGTCCGCGCCCTGCCGCGCAAGCTGGGCTTCGAACCCTCGGAAGTCGAGGTGCGCAATGTCGAGGTGCTGCTGGTGATGCCCCATGGCGCCCAGACCCGCTTCGTCGAGCGCGAGATGCAGCAGTGCGGCTATCGAGTGTCGGTGCAGTCGGACACCATCGAGGCGTTCTCCATGGTGGTGCAGGCCAAGCCCGACCTGATCGTGGTCTCGGCGGTGATGCCGCACCTGGACGGCATCGACCTGGCCATCGCCCTGTCGGCCATGCCGTCGACCCGCAACATCCCCATCGCGGTAATCACCAGCTTCGACCGCGACGACCCGCGCCTGGATCTGCTGCCCAAGAAGATCCCGGTGGTGTTCAAGGGCGCCACCTTCGGCGACGACCTGTTCAAGGCGCTGGATAACCTGTTCCTGATCTGACGACAGGCCCGCCCCATCCTTCGAGGCACGCCAATGGCGCGTCTCGAGGGATGGCTTTCCGTCAGCCCGCCGCCCGTTGCCGGGCGCGGACCTGGGCGCGTTCGTCCTTCAGCTGCTCGGCGATCAGGAAAGCCAGTTCCAGGGCCTGGGTGGCGTTCAGCCGCGGGTCGCAGTGGGTGTGGTAGCGGTCGCCGAGGCGGGCCTCGGTGATGGCCTGGGTGCCGCCGACGCATTCGGTGACGTCCTGGCCGGTCATCTCGAAGTGGACGCCGCCGGCGTGGCTGCCCTCGGCCTTGTGCACGGCGAAGAAGGCGCGCACCTCGGCCAGGATCGAGTCGAACAGGCGGGTCTTGAACCCGGTCGCCGCCTTGACCGTGTTGGCGTGCATGGGGTCGCACGACCACACCACCGAGCGGCCCTCGCGCTTGACGGCGCGGATCAGATGGGGCAGGCGGGCCTCGATCTCGGCGGCGCCCATGCGGGTGATGACGGTGATGCGGCCGGGCTCGTTGTCAGGGTTCAGGCGGTCGATCAGCTGCAGCAGGGCGTCGGGGCCCATGCCGGGGCCGGCCTTGAAGCCGATGGGGTTGCGCACGCCGCGCAGGAACTCCACATGGCCGGCGTCGAGCTGGCGGGTGCGCTCGCCGATCCACAGCATGTGGGCCGAGCAGTCGTACCAGTCGCCGCTGGTGGAATCGACGCGGGTCAGCGCCTGCTCGTAGGGCAGAAGCAGCGCTTCGTGCGAGGTGAAGAAATCGGTCTCGCGCAGCTGCGGCGTGGTCTCGCTGGTCATGCCGCAGGCCTCCATGAAGGCCAGCGTCTCGTCCAGGCGGTTGCACAGGTCCTGGTAACGCGCCGCCTGCAGGGTGCCGGCGACGCAGGACAGCGTCCACTGGTGCACCTTGTGCAGGTCGGCATAGCCGCCCTGGGCGAACGCGCGCAGCAGGTTCAGCGTCGCCGCCGACTGGTTGTAGGCGCGCAGCATGCGGCCCGGGTCGGGGACGCGCGCCTCGGGCGTGAAGTCGATGCCGTTGACGATGTCGCCGCGGTAGCTGGGCAGGGTGACGCCGTCGATGGTCTCGGTGTCGGCGCTGCGCGGCTTGGCGAACTGGCCGGCCATGCGGCCGACCTTCACCACCGGCATGGCGGCGCCATAGGTCAGCACCACCGCCATCTGCAGCATCACCCGGAAGGTGTCGCGGATGTGGTTGGCGCGGAACTCGACGAAGCTTTCGGCGCAGTCGCCGCCCTGCAGCAGGAAGGCCTTGCCCTCGGCGACGTTGGCCAGCGACGCCTTCAGGCGGCGCGCCTCGCCGGCGAAGACCAGCGGGGGAAAGTTGCGCAGCGCTTCCTCGGCCTCGGCCAGGCTGTCCTGGTCGGGATAGGTGGGAACCTGGTGGATCGGCTTTGCGCGCCAGCTTTCCGGCGTCCAACTGTTGGGCATGGGGTCCTCTGGGATTTCTGCCGTCTCGCGCCTGCGAAAACGGGAAGGGCACTCTATACGACTCCTTCACAGATAATTCCAGTGGGTCCACAATCCACCCGTTGTGCCCCAACGGCATCGGGCGATGAACAGCTTCTGGGTCTTCGGCTACGGGTCGCTGATGTGGCGGCCGGGGTTCGACTGCGACGAGCGCCGGGTCGCCGTGCTCGACGGCTGGCACCGGGCATTCTGCGTGTGGTCGCGCCACTGGCGCGGCACCGCCGACAAGCCCGGCCTGGTGCTGGGCCTGGACGAGGGCGGCTCGTGCCGCGGCGTCGCCTTCCGGGTCGAGGCCAGCCGCGAGGCTGCGGTGATCGACTATCTGACCGAGCGCGAGATGATCGGCTATGCCTACCAGCCGCGGCGGCTGCCGGTGACGCTGGACGGCGGCGGCACCGTCTCGGCCTATACCTTCGTCGCCGACCGCGCCCACCACAACTATGCCGGCCGCCGCCCCGCCGACGAGGCGGCCCAGGTGATCATGGATGCGCAAGGGGTGGGCGGGCTGAACCGCGACTACCTGATCAACACCGTCCGCCACCTGGAACAGGACGGCTTCGTCGATCCCGACCTGCACGACCTGCTGGTCGCCGTCGAGCGGCTGACCGGAATCATCGATCAGGGTGCGGGAATCTGACCGGGCTCAGCCGGCGCGGATCTGGCCGTAGTGGATGAAGTCGGTCCAGGTGCGCTCGAGGCGCTGCATGGTGCCCAGGGTGTCGGCCAGCTGGGTCCGCGTCGCTTCGTCCTGGCCGAGCGCGCCGGCCAGGTCGTTCTGCAGCTTGCGGATCGCATTGCACAGCGCCAGGCCCTTGTCGGTCAGCTTGAGGCGGACCGAACGGCGGTCGTGGGGCGAGCGCTCCTGCATCAAGTAACCGCACTCGGTCAGCGCCTTGATGTTGTAGGAGACGTTGGAGCCCTGGTAGTAGCCGCGGTCCTTGAGGTCGCGGATGACCACCTCGTTCTCGCCGATGTTGTAGAGCAGCAAGGCCTGGACAGCATTGATGTCTTCGATGCCAAGGCGGCGCAACTCGGCGCGCAGGACGTCGAGAAAGTGCCTGTGCAGTCGTTCGATCAGGCGGATTATGTCGAAGTAAGGCTGGGTCACGCTCGGGATGATAGGCACTTTCCCAGACCCATACAACAACGATTTGCCAACAGCATGTGAACGGATCACGTCGGTTGGCGCCCCGTTGAACCGGTGCCGGGCCTGGCGCTATTGTCTCAGGGACTTCGGGAAGGGGCGGGACATGGCCGACGAGGAAGACGACGACGACGAGGGCGCCGCGCCCGCATCTGCCCGTGGGCCGCGCCCCACCGTGCTGGTGGTGTTCAACCAGAAGGGCGGCATCGGCAAGACCACCACCAGCGTCAACCTGGCGGTGGCGCTGGCTGCCTTCGGCCGCTCGGTGGTGGTCATCGACCTCGATTCGCAAAGCAACGCCACCAGCAGCCTGGGCCTGGTCGGGCCGCCGCCGACCGGCGCCTACGAGCTGATCTCGGGCCGCGCCAGCCTGAAGAAGGCGCGCAAGCCCACCCCCTATCCCGGCCTGTGGGTGTGCGGCGCCACCGCCGAACTGGCGGGCGCCGACATCGAGCTGGCGGTCGCCGACCAGCCCCAGCGCCAGCTGGCCCACGCCCTGGAGCGGCTGCCCGACGGGGTCGACTGGGTGGTGGTCGACTGCCCGCCGGCTTTGGGCATGCTGCCGGTCAACGCTTTGGTTGCCGGCGACGCGGTGCTGCTGCCGGTGGCGCCCGAGCCCATGGCGCGTGACGGCCTGCACAAGGCCTGGCACCACATCCTGCGCATCCGCTCGCATCTCAATCCCGGGCTGGAAGTGGCCGGCATCCTGCTGACCATGGCCGAGAACGAGGACGTGCATGCCCGCATGGCCGAAACCATCCGCACCGAATTCGGCGAGCGGGTGCTGCCGGTGGTGGTGCCGCGCGATTCGACGGTGATGCGTGCCTCGGTGCGCGACCTGCCGGTGGTGGCCATGGCGCCCGAAGCGCCGGCCAGCCGTGCCTATCTCGACCTGGCCCAACTGCTGATCGACCGCGTCGCCGCCGGAGCGTTGCGCCCGGTCGCCGCCGTCCCCGCCGACCCCTATGTGGAGGACGAACCCGCTGCCGCGCCCGAGGATCGCCCCGCCTTCACCCGCGCACTGGCGGTGGCCAACCTCGAGGAATGGGGGCGCGAGGCCATGGCCAACTCCGTCCCCGCCGACGAGCACGGCCAGCCCCCCATCCCCAACTGGGGTTCCGCCCTGGACGAGCGCGACCACGCCTTCGCCGCTTCCCCCTGGTGGAAGGTCGGCGTCGCCGTCCTGCTGGTGGCCCTGGGCGCGGTACTGGGCTTCGTGGCCGGGATGAAGTGGGGCTAGGGCGGGGGAGTGAAGCCCCCAGCGAAAGCTCACAGCAGCCTTCTCACCACCCCCGTCACCGCCTCGCCCAGGGCGCCGGCGGCCAGGCCGAGCAGGAGCGGGATCAGCCATCCCAGGCGTTGGCGCGGCCTTGGCGGGACCGCCTCGAAGTCGTCGTCCTCGGGCAGGCGCAAGGGCGAGGGGCGGTCGCCGGAGAATTCGCGGCCGCGGTCGGGGCGGCGCAGCAGGGCGGCGTGCATGTGGGCACGCCAGTCGCGCAGGGTGTTGAGCGCGGCGTCGGTGGTGGCCTGCGGCAGGGTGCGGGCGGCGCCGGGACGCTGGTGGCGGGCCATGCGGCGAACCAGTTCCTCGGTCGCTTCCATATAGGCGCGGCCGGCCGGCGCGTCGGGGTCCAGCACCGCCACCGGCAGGGCCATCTGGGCGGCTTCGGCCACCTGCAGGTCGGTGGGCACCTCGACGGAATAGACCTGCTCGCCGAACTCGGCGCGGATCAGGCGGGCTACATCCTCGCCGGCCGGCTCGGCCCCGCTCATGGTCAGCAAGATGCCGGCATTGGCCAAGGTGGGGTTCAGTCGCTGGCGGATGCGGCCGATCTCGTACCAGCTGTTGACCAGGCCTTCGTGGGCGAAGGGGTCGGGGCGCACCGGGATCAGCACCGCCCCCGCCGAGCCCAGCGCCAGGGTGGTCATGGCGCCCAGCGCCGGCGGGCAGTCGACCACCACCACGTCGGCGAAGCGGCCGACGCCGCCGGCGGCCAGGCGCTCGGCCAGCAGGCGCGGCGGCTGGGCGTCACTGGGGAACGCGGCCTCGGCCCCGCGCAGGCTGATGGTGGCGGGCAGCACGGTGACGCCGGGATACAGGGTGGGCAGCATGGCCTCGGCCAGCGAGGCGGTCCCCGCCAGCACCTCGCATGCACCGGTGGCCGGGAGCGGCGACACCCCGAAGCTGTTGGTGGCGTTGCCCTGCATGTCCAGGTCGACCAGCAGCACCCGGCTGCCGTGGGCGGCCAGGCAGACCGCCAGGTTGCAGGCCGTGGTGGTCTTGGCCACGCCGCCCTTGTGGTTGAACACCGCAACCGTCAGCGGCGCCGTCTCCACCGGGGTCGTTTCCATCGGCCTTCCTTTCCTCGAGGTCCAGAAGGATAGCCGAGCGACGGAACGGCGTGAAGTCGTGGACGGAAGTGGTATAATCTATTCCCAATAGGGGGGCCGAATGGAGCACGACGGCACCATAGGGACCGGAACCCGCCACTGGACCTCGCGTCTGGTGCTGCTGGCCTGCGGCTTGTGGACGTTGGTGCTGTCGATCTCGTTTGCGCTGACCGTCTACCACCACCGCGAGGAGGTGGCCAACCTGGCCGCCAACGAGGCCCGGGCGAACCTGGACAAGGACCTGGCCATGCGCCTGTGGGGCACGTCCCACGGCGGCGTCTACGTGCCGGTGGACGACAACACCCCGCCCAACCCCTATCTGGCCCACGTGCCCGAACGCGACCTGACCACGCCCAGCGGGCGCCGGCTGACGCTGATGAACCCGGCCTACATGCTGCGCCAGACCATGTCCTATTTCGGCGAGCTGTACGGCATCCGCGGGCGCATCACCAGCCTGAAGCTGCTCAATCCCATCAACGCCCCCGACGCCTGGGAGGAAGCGGCGCTGCACCGCTTCGAGGCGGGCGAGCGCCGTATCTCCGAGGTGGTCGACGTGGACGGGCAGCCGGCGCTGCGCGTCATGCGGGCGATGATCATGGAGCCGGGCTGCATGAAGTGCCACGGCGACACCGGGGTCAAGGTCGGCGAGGTGCGCGGCGGCATCGGAGTGGTGGTGCCCCTGGTGCCATATTACCGGGTGATGCGCCACGAGATCTTTGCCGACGGGGTCATCCACGTCCTGCTGTGGCTGGGCGGGCTGGCGGCCATCGTGCTCGGCTCGTCGCGCCTGCGCCGCACCGCCATCCAGCGCGACCACGCCCTGGCGGTCCTGTCGGAAAGCGAGGACCGCTATCGCCGCATGGTCGAGACCGCCCAGGAAGGCGTGTGGGTGGTCGACTGCTCGGCCGTCACCGTCTACGCAAACGCGGTCATGGGTCGGCTGGTCGGCCGCACGTCCGAGGCCATGGTCGGCCATCCCGCCTCGGATTTCCTGGCCCCCGAGGATGCACCGGCCGCCCTGGCCCACCTGTCGGGCTGCGCCGGCGGAACTTGCGAACGCTTCGAGGCCCGCCTGCACCATCCCGACCTGGGGCCGGTCGAGGTGATGATCGCCACCAGCCTGCTGGTCACGCGCCAAGGCACGCGGGTGCTGTGCATGGTTACCGACGTCAGTGGCCTGCGCCGTGGCGAGGAGCGCCTGATGCAGATGGTCGACCAGCTGACCCGCTCGAACGTCGAACTCGAGCGTTTTGCCCACGTCGCCTCCCACGACCTGCAGGAGCCGCTGCGCAACATCGTCTCGTTCGCCCAGATGGTCGAGCAACGCTACCGCGACCGCCTCGACGACGAGGGGCGCCAGTACATCGACTTCATGGTCGCCGGCGCGCGGCGCATGCACGAGCAGATCAACGACCTGCTCGACTATTCGCGGCTGGACACTCCCGGCGGCGCCTTCGCCCGCGTCGACACCGGCGCCGTGGTGGCGGCTGCCCTGGCCGGCCTGCAGCGCAGTCCTGCCGATGACGGCGCCGCGGTGGCGGTCGGCAGCCTGCCTGCGGTGCTGGGCGACCGCGACCAGCTGACCGAGCTGTTCCGCCACCTGTTGTCCAATGCGCTGAAATTCCACCGCCCCGGGGTGGCCCCGGTGGTGCAGGTCGAGGGCCGACGGGTCGGCAACGAGGTCGAGATCACCGTCGCCGACAACGGCATCGGCATCGAACCCCAGTACCACGGCGAAATCTTCGGCCTGTTCCGCCGCCTGCACCCGGCGGCGGCCTATGGCGGCACCGGCATGGGCCTGCCCATCTGCAAGCGCATCGTCGACCGCCACCGCGGCCGCATCTTCCTCGATTCGGTTCCGGGGCAGGGCAGCACCTTCCACCTGATGCTGCCCGCCGCGGACTGATCGGTCAGACCCGGGCGGCCGCGACCTCGTCGGCGAGGTGGGCCCATGCGGAAATGACCTGCTGCATGTTCAGCTGCGCCAGCAGCGGGCTGTTGGTGGACAGCGACTGCAGGGATTGGATGCCGAACTGCATGTCGTGGACGATGGCCAGCCAGTCGCCCTCGAGATGCTCGACGGCGGGCAGGCCGCCGGTGGCCTCGGCCAAGGGCATGATGGCCTCGTGGAACCACACTTCCCGGGTCGGGCGGAACGGCGGATCGAACGACCATCGCTGGTTGGCGCCGCCATTCTGCATCCAGTGCAGGATCGGCGTGCCCTGCTGCCAGCCGTCGTTGCCGCAGCAATCCAGGGTGTGTTCGATGGCCAGGACGCTGCTGATGCAGCCGGCCTGCCCCGGGCCGGGAACCAGGAAGTTGACCAGTTCCCGGTGCTCGGAAATGGTCTCCCCGGCGACGACGACCGGCCGCGGGAATTCCTTTTCGATCATTAGCGGATATATGCCTGAACGGCGTGGCATCGGGGCGTCGGTCATGAACATGAACGGATGCGGCGGAGCGTACAGCAGCCGCCCGTCGTGGGCGACCAGGATGGTGAAGCCGTTGCTGGGATCTTGATGGACCGTCCACCAGTTGGCGGGCGAATCATTGCGGACGTCGCCGGCGATGACCTGGCCGGCGTCGTCGTGGCTGAGGCACAGGAAGGGGATGTCGTGAAGCATCACCCGCACCGGCGGATTGCGTTCCAGCCGGTTGTACGCGTCGCGGAAGCCCGCGGCGGCGACCACCAGGGTGTCGAGCTGGCCGGGCAGGTTGCCGATGCGCTGGGCCCTTGCGGTGGCCTCGGCCATCAGCATCTCCATCACCTTGCGGGCGGTCGCCTGGTCGCCGCCCTTGAGGGCGGCGTCCAGTCGCGTGCAGGCATCGGGAATGATGGTGCGCCCATAGGCGATCAGGTCGTCGGCAGCGGCGTTCAGGGCCGGCATGGCCTGCCCGAACCAGACGTCGACCGCCTGG
>JBLNBU010000178.1:0-7639 GCA_050260215.1 Actinomycetota bacterium | reverse complement strand
CCCGCCCGCCGCCGCCCCCAAAGGATCCGTGAACAGGAGAGTTGCGACATGACCACCAAAGCGATGTCCATGCCCCAGCGGCAGATCGCCTTCGTCATCGACCTGAACAAGTGCATCGGCTGCCAGACCTGCACGGTGGCCTGCAAGCGGCTGTGGACCGGCCATCCCGGCCAGGCCTTCATGTACTGGCGCAACGTCGAGACCGCGCCCGGCCAGGGCTATCCGCGCAACTGGACCGCCAAGGGCGGCGGCTACAAGGACGGCGAGCTGCAGAAGGGCAAGCGCCCGACCGGCGCCGATTACGGCCAGCCCTTCGACTTCGACTACGAGGGCCGGCTGTTCGAGGGCAAGCACGAGCGCGCGCGGCCCAGCCCGACCCCGCGCAACGCCCCCAACTGGGACGAGGAGCAGGGCGCCGGCGCCTATCCCAACAACCACTATTTCTTCCTGCCGCGCATGTGCAACCACTGCTCGCAGCCGGCCTGCCTGGAAGCCTGCCCCAACGACGCCATCTACCGGCGCGCCCAGGACGGCATCAACGTCATCAATCTCGACAAGTGCAAGGGAACCGGCTCCTGCGTCGAGGCCTGCCCCTACGGCAAGAGCTTCCTCAACCAGGCCGACCTCAAGGGCAACAAGTGCATCGGCTGCTATCCGCGCATCGAGAAGGGGGTGGCCTCGGCCTGCGTCGCCCAGTGCGCCGGCCGCGCCATGCATGTCGGCTTCATGGACGACCAGAAGAGTTCTGTGTTCAAGCTGGTCAACGTGTTCAAGGTGGCCCTGCCGCTCTACCCGGAGAAGGGCACCAAGCCCAACGTCTTCTACGTTCCGCCGGCCTTCGGGCCGATGATGGAGGACGCCCAGGGGCTGCCCACCGGCCAGGCCAAGATCCCGCTCGCCTACCTCGAGTCGTTGTTCGGCGCCGAGGTCGGCTCCGCCCTGGCGCTGCTGCGCGCCGAGCGGGCCCGCAAGATGGCCGGCGGCGCCTCGGATCTGATGGACACCATGATCGGCATGCGTAGCGCCGACATGATGATCGCGTCCATGTGAGGGGTGGGGAACCATGAAGACCCTGATCCTAGCCGCGGCGCTGGCCGTCGCGGCCATGGCCGCCCAGGCAGCGGACAAGCCGACCTTCGAGGGGCCGAAGGTGTGCAGCAAGTGCCATGACCTCCAGGGCGAGGCCTGGCAGGCGACCGCCCACGCCAAGGCCTTCGACCTGCTCAAGCCGCAAATGCGCACCGAGGCCAAGGCCAAGGCCAAGCTGGACCCGGCCAAGGACTACACCGCCGACGCCAACTGCCTGGGGTGCCACACCACCGGGTACGGCGAGCCCGGCGGGTATGATCCGGGCATGCCGCCGGCCCAGGCCAAGGTCCTGGCCGTGGTCGGCTGCGAGTCCTGCCACGGCGCCGGCAGCCTGTTCAAGAAGGAGCACGGCGACGCCGAGGCCCGGTTCAAGCGCGGCGGCGAAAGCACGCCCCGCAAGACCCTGGTCGAGGCCGGCCAGACCTTCGACTACGAGAAGGCCTGTGCCCAGTGCCACGGCGCGGGCGCCGGCAAGGTTGCCCACAGCCCGTTCACTCCGGCGGTCGACGCCAAATACGCCTTCGACTTCGACAAAGCGGTCCGCGCCGGCGGCAAGGCCAAGGGCGTGCACGACCACTACAAGCTGAGCGGCGTCTTCACCGGCGAACCGGTCCACCGCCTGCGCGCCGAATTCCAGAAGACCGCCAAGGAGGGCGCGGAATGATCCCCGACACCGCCACCCGCGCCAAGGCCTATGCGACTCTCGCCGAGGCCTTCGCCTATCCGGACCACGACCTGTGCGTCGAACTGAAGGAAGGCGCCTTCCAACTGGACCTGTGCGACTGCGTCTCGGCCGTCACCGCCGGCGCCGGCCTGATCAAGGACATGGCCGTGCCTCCCGACATGGAAGAGACCGCGCTGGAAGCCGCTTACATCGACGCCTTCGAGTTGTCGCCCTGTCCGCTCTACGAAGGGGCGCATCTGCGCGAGCGGGACCGCTCCGAGATCCTGCTCGAGGTGAAGGCCTTCTACCAGCATTTCGGCCTCGCGGTCGCCGAGGGGCTGAACGAACCCGAGGACCACGTCACCGCCGAACTCGACTTCATGCATTTCCTGGTTTCCAAGCAGGCCGAGGCGGAAGCGACGGGGCGCGACGCCGGCCCCTATTTGCGGGCCCAACGTGACTTCCTCGACCGCCACCTGGCACGCTGGCTGCCGATCCAGGCGGCGGCGGCCGAACGCCGCCAGATCCTTCCCTTCTACCGGGCCCTGTGCCGGCTGGCGGCCGAGTTCGCTGTCGCCGACCTGGGCGGGGTGAGGGCAGCGGCTCCGCCGGAAAAGCTGGTAGTCGGAGCCTGAAGCCATGCCCCTTCCCAAGCTCCCCCGCTGGCTGCTGCTGGGCGCCCCCCTGGGGGCGGCGGCGGTGTTCTTCGTCGCCGGCATCCTGTTCTGGGGCGCCTTCAACACCGGCATGGAGGCGACCAACACCCTGACCTTCTGCATCACCTGCCACGAGATGAAGGACACGGTCTACAAGGAGTATGTCGGCACCGTCCATTACGCCAACCGCAGCGGCGTGCGCGCCGTCTGCTCGGACTGCCACGTCCCGCACCCGTGGGTCTACAAGATCGTCCGCAAGATCCAGGCCTCGGGCGAGCTCTACCACAAGCTGGCGGGATCGGTGGACACGCCCGAGAAGTTCGAGGCCAAGCGCCTGGAACTGGCCAAGCGGGTATGGGCGACCATGAAGTCCACCGATTCCCGCGAATGCCGCAACTGCCATTCCTTCGAGGCCATGTCCAAGGACGTGCAGAAGGCCACCGCCTGGCGTCGCCACAGCACTGCCGAGGAAAAGGGCAAGACCTGCATCGATTGCCACAAGGGGATCGCCCACAAGGACATCTCCGCCCTCTATGACGAGGACGCGGACAAGCCGGCGGAGAAGTGACTTTTGTCTTCAAACAGAGAGAGGGAGTTCGAGACATGATTGCCAAGACTTCGCGTTTCGCCCTGGCGTTGGCCCTGGGCACCTTCCTGTCCGGCATGGCCCTGGCCGAGCAGGCGCCGATGATGGACAAGAAGATGCCGATGATGGACAAGGCGCCCATGGCCCAGCCCATGGCACCGGCCATGGCGGCCGACCGCACCAAGCTGCTGACCTCGCCCGGCGTGTTCGGCAACTTCTCGACCTACAAGCTGCGGCCCGACTACTACAAGCTGCCCGTCGCCGAGCGCAAGAAGGCCGCCGCCGAGGCGATGGCGGTGATCGAGAAGCACAAGGAGAAGGTGATCGTCGACGCCTATCTGACCCGCGGCTTCAAGGCCAGCAGCGACTACCTGCTGCGGCTGCACTCCATGGACATGGCCGCCACCCAGGCCTTCCTCGTCGACTGGCGGGCGACCACCTTCGGCATGTATTCGGACGTGACCGAGAACCTGGTCGGCATCACCAAGGCGCTGAACTACATCACCAAGGACAAGTCGCCCGACCTCAACGGCGGCCTGACCTCGGCCAGCTACTCCGACAGCGCGCCGCGCTATGCGGTGGTCATCCCGGTCAAGAAGGATGCCGCCTGGTGGAACATGTCGGACCAGGAACGGCTGAAGGAGATCGAGACCCATACCCAGCCGACACTGCAGTATCTGGTCAACGTCAAGCGCAAGCTGTACCACTCGACCGGTATCGACGACACCGACTTCATCACCTACTTCGAGACCAACGACCTCGGTGCCTTCAACAACCTGCTGATCTCGCTGGCCAAGGTGCCCGAGAACATGCACCACACGCGCTGGGGCAACCCCGTCGTGCTTGGCACCATCCAGTCTGTCGACACGGTGGTCAAGACGCTCGCCGGCATGTAAGCGACCCGACCCGCCGCTCCACTGGGGCGGCGGGTCCCTCAACGTGGCAACCATGCTGATCCGTTCCGCCCCGCAACTGCGCGAAAGTGACATCACCCAGCCCAACCTGGTCCTGGGCCGGCGCCGTCTCCTCGCATTGGGCGCGGCGGCGCTGCTGGCCCCAAGCAGCGCCCGGGCCGAGGACGGCGACAAGCCGACGTCGGCCCGCGATGCCGCCACCTACAACAACTTCTATGAACTGGGCACCGACAAGGCGGACCCGGCCCGCAATGCCGGCATGTTCCCGCCGATGAAGGGCTGGACGGTCGAGGTCACCGGCGAATGCATGCATCCGGCCCGTGTCGACGTTGCCCAACTGGCGCCGCCTGCGCGCCTGCAGGATCGCATCTATCGCCTGCGTTGCGTCGAAGCATGGTCGATGGTCATCCCCTGGCGCGGCATTCCGCTGGCCGAGGCGCTGCGGCCCTTCGAGCCCACGTCGCGCGCTAGGTTCGTCGAGTTCACTTCGGTCCACGCCCCCGACGTGTTGCCCGGCCAGGCGCGCCGAGTCATAGCCTGGCCCTATGTCGAAGCGTTGCGCATCGACGAGGCCATGCACCCGCTGACCCTGCTGGCGGTCGGCATGTATGGCGAGGCCCTGCCAGTCCAGAACGGAGCCCCGTTGCGGCTGGTGGTTCCGTGGAAATACGGCTTCAAGAGCGTGAAGTCGATCGTGCGCATCCGCTTCGTCGAAACCCGGCCGCGGACCAGTTGGGCGGCCATGCAGCCGTCGGAATACGGCTTCTACGCCAACGTCAATCCCGAGGTCGACCATCCCCGCTGGAGCCAGGCCAGCGAGCGCCGCATCGGCGAATTCCTCCGCCGCAAGACGCTGCCGTTCAACGGCTATGGCGACCAGGTCGCGTCGCTGTATGCGGGCATGGACCTGGGCCGCGAATTCTGAACGGAACGTCGACCCGACGGCACATATTGAACGAAACGTTCAATCCTCGTCGTCGGCGGCGCGGCCCTTGGGCGAGACCAGCCCGAACTCGCGGATGCGGCGCTCCAGCCTGGGGCGCGACACCCCCAGGATCTCGCACGCGCGCCCCTTGTGCCATCCGGTGCCCGCCAGTACCCGCTCGATGTGCTCGCGCTCCAGCTCGCGCAGCGACATCATCGCCCGCGCTCCGCCGCCTTCCGCGGCCGCGGCCGGCCTGGGACCATCGCATCGAACCTCGGGCGGCAGGCAGTCGACGGTCAGCACGTCGCCGCGCTCGCGCACGGCGGCCTTCATCAGCACGTTCTCGAGTTCGCGGACGTTGCCGGGCCAGGAATAGCGCGCCAGGCAATCCATCACCTCGGCGGAGACGCGGCGGATGTTCTTGCGCAGGTCCTTGTTGACCTTCTTGAGCAGAAAGTCGACCAGCAGCGGAATGTCGCCCCGGCGCTGGCGGAGCGGCGGCAGGTTGATGGTAGCGACGTTGAGGCGGTAGTAGAGATCCTCGCGGAACTGGCCGCTTGCCACCCTTTCCTTCAAGTCGACGTTGGTGGCGGTGATGAACCGCGCCTTCGACTTCTTGACCTGGGTGCTGCCGACGGGGGTGTACTCCCGCTCTTCCAGGATGCGCAGCAGCTTGCTCTGCATGCGCGGGCTGAGTTCGGCGATCTCGTCCAGGAACAGGGTGCCTTCGCCCACCTGCTCGACCTTGCCCTTGTGGGCGGTCACCGCGCCGGTGAAGGCGCCCCGCTCGTGGCCGAACATTTCGCTTTCCAGCAGGCTTTCCACCAGGGCGGCGCAATTGACCGCGACGAAGGGGTGGCGGTGGTCGGCGCTGGCGTTGTGGACCGCGCGGGCGACCAGCTCCTTGCCGGTGCCGGATTCCCCCAGGATCAGCACGGTGACCCGGCTTTGGGCGACCAGCCCGATGCTCTTGAACACTTCCTTCATCGCCGAGGAATGGCCGACGATCTGGGTCGGTGTAGCGGTCGCGGGGCCGATCACCAGGCCGTCGTCCTCGCGCCCGCGCGACAGCGCGCGTTCGACCGCGGCATCGAGCTCGTCCAGGTCGATGGGTTTGGGCACGTAGTCGATGGCGCCCCCCTGCATGGCCGCCACCGTGGTCTCGAAATCGTGGAAGGCGGTGATCATGATCACCGGCAGGGTGGGCCGCCGCGCCTTGATGTCGGCCAGCAGCGCCATGCCGTCTTCGCCCGGCAGGCGGATGTCCGAAATGACGACGTCCACCTCCGGTGCGCCGGCCTTGGCCACTCCGTCCTCGGCCGAGTGGACGGCGGTGACGGTGAACCCGCCCTGGCGGAAGTGCAGGTCAAGCGTGCGGCAGATGGCGCGGTCGTCGTCGACGAGCAGAATATGCGGCATGCGTCACCCTGGCAAAACAGCGGCACCACCATGTGCCGACGGCATCCCAATTGCAAGATATCGGCCAACCCGGCTCCTCCCGTTCATTGGCACTTCGGCCCGGAGGCGGATATTCTTGCAAGCCAGGAGGCCGGCGGCCGGAATGAAGACGTCCCGCAAGATCTTCGCCATCACCTACTTGATTTCGGTGGTCGCCATCGTCGGCGTGGCGGCCTTCACCGTGTCGCGCACCAATGACACCCTGCACGACCTTGCCCGCCAGCGGCTGCACGAGAGCGTCAGCCGCGAGGCACGCGGCATCTATACCAGCCTGGACATGGTGCGCAGCGACGTCCTCGCGCTGGCCGAGGAGGCAAGTACCGGCGGCGCCGCGTCCGAGGCCCTGGACGGCCCGACGCGGGAACGGCTGGCCGAGCGTTTCTCGCTGCTGCTGCAGAAGCGGCCGGCCTATACGCGGGTCGTACTGCAGACCGGGATGGCCGGAGAGCCGGCCCAGGTGTCCGTCGAACAGAGCGACGAAAGACTGCGGGCCAAGGGCGTCGGGGCCGCCATCGGCTCCGACCTCGCTGCCATGGCCGAAGAGGCCCGGCAGCTGTGGCCCGGCAACGTCACCCTGTCGCCGGTCCGGCTGCGCGCCTCGCAGACGGCGGGGGACGCCATGGCGCGGGTGCTGTATGCGTCGACCCCCATCGCCACCCGCGACGGTCGGGTCACCGGCGCCCTGGTGGTGGCCATCGACTTCGAGGTGCTGGTCAGCGGCTTCGGCCGCCCGCGCACCGACGTCACCCTGTTCATCGCCGACCGCGACGGCACCTATCTCTACCGTCCCGGACAGCCGGCAGACCCGGTCCAGAACGCGGTGGCCACCTACCGATTGGAGGACCGCTGGGCGACGTGGACACAGGGCAGCGACCCCCAGCTGCATCTAGACCAATCCGGACGCGGCGTGGCGCTGGTGCTTTACCGCGTGCTGCTGGCCGGCCCGGTGATCGGCCCTGGTGCATCGTGGCTGGTCGTCGGCGGCGAGGCTCCGCTGGAAACCCTGGACCGTGCCATCACCACCTTCCGCACCGAACTGGCGCTGTTTGCCCTGCTGGCCGCCGGCCTGGTCGCGCTGGCGCTGGCGCTGGCCACCACCGCCCTGACACGCCCGATCACCGCCCTGACCGCGGTCGCCGACCGGATTTCGGCGGGCGAGAGCGACATCGACCTGCCCGCCGGCAACCGCGCCGACGAGTTCGGCCGCCTGTCACGGGCCATGGCCCGCATGCTGGAGGCGTTGCGCGACTCGGCCAAGAACGAGGAGCAGGCCGCCATGGGCCGCATGGCGACGATGATCGCCCACGACCTCCGCAATGCCCTGTCTTCGGTCAAGATGAACCTGAA
>JBLNBU010000177.1:0-8679 GCA_050260215.1 Actinomycetota bacterium | reverse complement strand
GTCGTCTGCGTCGCCGTGCTGGTGCGCCATGCCGGGGCCGAGGGCCGCCGCCCCGGCGCGGTCCAGACCCTGGCGGCCATGGCCCGCAACCCGCTGATCGTCTCGTGCGCGCTGGGGCTGGGCATGAACCTGCTCGACCTGCACTTTCCGGCCATGGTCGCCCCGTTCATGAGGGCGCTGGCCCAGGCGTCGCTGCCGCTGGGGCTGCTGGCGGTGGGCGCCGGCCTGCGGCTGGATGCCTGCCGCAAGGGCTGCTCGCCGGTGTTCCTGACGGTGGCAGGCAAGCTGCTGGTGCTGCCGCTGATGGTGGCGGCCATCGGCCGGCTGCTGGGCCTGGATGCGGCGACGGTGGCGGTGTGCGCCACCTATGGCAGCCTGCCCTGCGCGCCCAATTCCTACATCCTGGCCCGCCAGCTGGGCGGCGACGCCGAACTGGCGGCGGGCATCATCACCGTGCAAACTGTGGCGGCGGCGGCGACCATGCCGCTGGTGGTGACGCTGCTGACCTAGAGGTGATGATGCTGCCGCCCGGCGCCCTTGCGGGAATCCGCGTCCTCGACCTGTCCCGGGTGCTGGCCGGGCCGTGGTGCACCCAGATCCTGGCCGACCTCGGCGCCGAGGTCATCAAGGTGGAAAAGCCCGGCGAGGGCGACGACACCCGCCGCTGGGGGCCGCCCTTCCTGACCGGCGCCGACGGGCGCGAGACCGGCGAAAGCGCCTATTACCTGTCGGCCAACCGCAACAAGCGCTCGGTCGCCGTCGACATTTCCCGGCCCGAGGGAGCCGCCCTGGTGCGCCGCCTGCTGGGCTCGTGCCAGGTGCTGGTGGAGAACTTCAAGGTGGGCGGGCTGGCGAAGTTCGGCCTGTCCTGGGAAGCGCTGAAGGCGGACTTCCCCGCCCTGGTCTATTGCTCGATCACCGGCTTCGGCCAGACCGGGCCCTATGCGGGCCGGGCCGGCTACGACTACCTGGCCCAGGGCATGGGCGGGATGATGAGCCTGACCGGGGCGCCCGACGGCGAGCCCATGAAGATCCCCGTGGCCAATGCCGACCTGGTGGCGGGCATGTACGCGGCGGTGGCCATCCTGGCGGCGCTGCGCCACGCCGAGCGCACCGGCAAGGGCCAGCAGCTCGACGTTGCCCTGCTTGATTGCCAGGTGGCTTGGATGTCCTATGCCGCGTCCAACTGCCTGGTGTCGGGTGTTGCGCCGCCCAGGCTGGGCAACGCCCATCCCAACATCGTCCCCTACCAGGTGTTCGCCTGCGCCGACGGCCACATCATCCTGGCGGTGGGCAACGACGGCCAGTTCGCCAAGTTCTGCGCCTTCGCCGGCCGGCCCGAGTTGGCCGCCGACCCGCGCTTTGCCACCAACGCCGCCCGGGTCCGCCATCGCGAGGTGTTGGTGCCGCTGGTTGCCGGCCTGATCGCCGCCCACGACCGGGCCCACTGGCTGGCCGGGCTGGAAGCCGCCGGGGTTCCGGCCGGCCCGGTCAACACCCTGTCCGAGGCCTTGGGCGACGCCCAGGTGCAGGCCCGCGGCCTGGTCGCCACCGTCGACCACCCGTTGGCGCCGGCGCCCGTCCCGGTCCTGACCAGTCCGCTGAAGCTGAGCGAAACGCCGCCCACCCTGAGCCGCCCGCCGCCCGTGCTGGGCCAGCACACCGACGAGGTTCTGGCCGAGGCGGGACTGTCGGCGGCCGAGATCGCGGATTTGCGGGCTGATGGCGTGGTTGGGTGAGCGCCGGACCTACCCGCAGGTCATCAGGCTTTCGGCGGCGGCGCGGGCCTGGTCGGTGATGGTTTCGCCGGCCAGCATGCGGGCGATTTCCTCGCGCCGGGCGGTGTCGTCCAGGGCGTGGACCGAGGTGGAGACCCTGCCCTCGGCTTCGTGCTTGGCCACGCGCAGGTGGGCGGCGCCGCGGGCGGCGACCTGGGGCGAATGGGTGACCACCAGCACCTGCAGGCCGCCGGCCAGGCGGGCCAGGCGTTCGCCCACGGCGGCGGCGACGGCGCCGCCGATGCCCGAATCGACCTCGTCGAAGACGATGGTGGGGATGGGGGAGGTGCGCGCCAGAACCACCTTCAAGGCCAGCATGAAGCGCGACAGCTCGCCGCCCGAGGCAATCTTGCCCAACGGGCCGGGCGGGCTGCCGGGATTGGTGGCGACTTCGAAGGCCACCGCGTCCAGCCCGTCGGGGCCCCATTGCGGCTCGTCCAGGGCGTCGACCCGGGTGCGGAAGGTGGCGCGGTCCAGTTTCAACGGCGGCAGTTCGGCGGCCACGGCGTCGTCCATGGCCCGCGCACTGGCTGCGCGCGCCTTGGACAGGGCGCGGGCGGCCTCGGCATAGGCGCTCCGTGCCGCCTGTTCCTCGCGGGCCAGGCGCGCCAGACCGTCGCCGCCGCCTTCCAGCGAGGCGAGCTGGCGGCCGACCCGGTCGGCCAGCTGGGGCAGGTCGTCGACCTCGCAGCCGTGGCGCCGCGCGGCGGCGCGCAAGGCGAACAGGCGTTCCTCGACCCGTTCGAGGTGGCGGGGGTCCAGGTCGATCTCGGCCGAGGCGCGTTCCAGCAGGCCGACCGCCTCGGCGGTCTCCATGGCGGCGCGGTCCAGGGCGGCGATGGCCCCGTCGAGCCGGCCCTCGGCCCGTTCGGCGATGCGTTCCAGCGCGCGCTGGGCGCTGCGCAGGGCGGCGTCCACCTCGCCTTTGCCGGTCAGGTGCCCCATGGCGGCGTTCATGGCTTCCAGCAGCTTTTCGCCGTGCATCATCACCGCGCGCTGGCTGGCCAGCTCGGCCTCCTCGCCCGGACGGGGGCTGAGCGCGGTCAGGTCCTCGTGGAGGGCGCGCAGCTGCTCTTCCTCGGCCTTGGCGCGGGCCAGGTCGGCCTCGGCCTCCTGGCGGCGGGCATGGGCCTGGCGCCAGGCGTCCCAGGCGGCGCGCACGGCGTGGCGGCGTTCGGCCAGCCCGCCGAAGGCGTCGAGCACGCCCCGATGGGTGGTGGCGTCCAGCAGGCCGTGGGCGTCGAACTGGCCGTGCACCTCGACCAGCTCGTCGCCCAGCCGGCGCAGCAGGCCGACGCTGACCGGCTGGTCGTTGACATAGGCCTTCGAGCGGCCGTCGGCGGTGACCACGCGACGCAGCAGCAGCGGCAGGCCGTCGGTGTCCATGTCCTGTTCGGCCAGGATCCGGCGGGCGGGATGGCCGGGCGGCGGATCGAACTCGGCGGTGACCGAGGCCTGGGCGGCGCCGAAGCGGACCAGGCCGGATTCGGCGCGGGCGCCGACGGCCAGGCCCAGCGAGTCGAGCAAGATGGATTTGCCGGCGCCGGTCTCGCCGGTGAACACGGTCAGGCCGGAGCCGAAAGACAGGTCGAGGCGTTCGATCAGGACGACGTCACGGATCGACAGCGAGGCCAGCATCGCTCACCAGAACTTCATCCAGTCGAACCAGCCGGACTTGTCGTCCTTCTGGCCGGGCAGGGCCGAGGGCTTCTCCTCGGCCTCGGCGCGGGGCGAGCCCTTCCAGAACTTCAGCCGGTCGCCCCAGCCCTTCTCCTCGGGCTTGGGCGCTGCGTCCGCATAGGACATGTCGCCGCCAAGCAGGCGATAGGTGTCCTCGTACCAGTCGCTGCCGGGGAAGTTGTGGCCCAGCACCGCGGCGGTGCGCTTGGCCTCGTCGGTCAGCCCCAGCGCCATGTAGACCTCGACCATGCGGTGCAGGGCCTCGGGCACGTGGGTGGTGGTCTGGAACTGGTCGACCACAACCTTGAAGCGGTTGACGGCGGCCAGGTACTGCTGCTGGCGCTGGTACCAGCGGCCGATGTTCATTTCCTTGCCGGCCAGGTGGTCGCGGGTCAGGTCGACCTTGAGCTTGGCGTCGCGGGCATAGGGGCTGGAGGGGAAGCGGTCGACCACCTCCTGCAGGTTCTTCAGCGCCTGTTCGGTCACCTTCTGGTCGCGGCCGACGTCGGTGATCTGCTCGTAGAAGCACAGGCCCTTGAGGTAGTAGGCATAGGCCACGTCCTTGTGGCCCGGATGCAGCTGGATGAAGCGGTCCAGGCTGATGATGGCCTCGTCGTACTTGTTGCGCTCATAAAGCGCATAGGCGTTCATCAGCTGCGCCTTGGTCGCCCACACCGAATAGGGGTGCTGGCGCTCGACCTCCTCGAACGCCTTGGCGCCGCGGTAGTATTCGTTCTTGTCGAGGAGGTCCATGGCCTCGTTGTAGAGGTCCTCGACCGGGCGCTCGACATAGGTCTCCTCCTTGCCCGAGGAGCAGGCGGCCAGGCCGAAGACGAGCACGGCGACCGTCGTCGAGGACAGCAGGCCGGCGAGGCGGAGGACACGGTTCATGGACACTCTTCGCGAAGGGCTTTCCCTGGGCCGGGACTATAGCATGGCGGCCGGGCAGGGGAAGAGTCGCTTGGGACCTATCACCAGTCTCTCCCTCCCCCGCCCCTGGGGCCGGAAGCCGCAGGCGCTCAATCGCCCACGGAAAGGACAGATGAGCGCAGATGGAATGTTATCGAATGAGGCGGCCTAATGAGCCTGGGCCAATATGTCCGAAAACCAGGGCAGGCTGCGGACCGAATCAAGGTCCGTGTCCTTCTCGATGTGCGCCCGATCGGGCAGGAAGCCGTGCCGCAAACTGTCTTCCAGCCATATCCGGCAATCGTCGGGCCGCACCCGGAGAGCGGCGATACAGGCGAGGTTGTAAGAGCCATGGCCCGGCTTAATGTCATTAGCGCGATGACATTTTTCTTCGGCATTAGCCAAAAAAACTTCCGCCTCTTCCGTAGGACTTTGGCGGGCCTCGAAAATAAGGGCATTGCTCCAATTAGTGAGCGCCGAAGGCATGTCCGGTTTGATCGCAAGGGCCTGTCGATACTTGTCGCTCGCTTGGGCAATAAGGTCGCTAGCTTCATCTCCCGTCTTCGTGCGGGCTCGCGCATCGAGAATGGCTCCCCAGTTGATGAGTGCCTCGCACGTCTCTGGCCGGATAAGTAATGCCTGCCGGCATTTATCCTCGGCCTCTGTCCATAGGCGATTGGCGACCTCCCCGGTCGCCTGTTTGGCCTTCATAACTAGAGCCCAAGTGATGAAGACCAGTGCATCTGCATCCTGCGATTTCTCGGCCTCGGGGGCGAAGGCGATCATCGCATCGTAATCATTTGTCCGGGTGAGGAGGGACAGCCGTTCGGCCAGCTCGCTGCCTATCGGCGTGCCTGCTGGCGCGGCCTCCAGCGAACATTGCCAGTCGTGATGCGGCTCAACGCAGCCGATCGCCTTTTCTATCTGGCGCATTGCCCGGGGCACGAATGATGGCGTGGCAACCGCAGAGCCTTCACCGATCAAGGTTGTCGATGGCTGTTCCTTGTCGGCAAACCAAGTGATGGTTTGCAGCACTTCCTTCAGGTGGGAAAAAGGTCTGTTCAGGAACGGCGGTTCGGCGCAGCCTAATTTTTCCGCCAGGGTGCCGAAGAATTGGTCGGCATCATATCCGTCGATGCGGAAGGCGTTGGTTCCCTCGGCAAAAAGCGCCTCAACCTCGGTAGGCATCGGCGCGCCGAAATGGCTCCAGAACAGTTCCAGGCCATAGGGCTGAATGGCTTTCAACTTTTCGAACACCGGGTCATTGCCGCCGCTGTAGCCAACCACTATCCATGTGCGTCGATCGGCGACGTCCTCGAACAGGCCATCATACACCTTTGCAACGGAGCTGACCTCGTCGCGGCTATGGGCCTGGTAATAACCGTCGTGCTTGCCGTGCAGGTGGAACACGGAGTTCCCACGATGTGGGGGTTTGCGGTAAGTATCCATCGCCATCACGTCGTATGCGGCGGGAAATTCGTTGAACAGTGCGCAGGCCTTGACCACCAGGGGGTCGAAATTGGGAGTCAGCACCCTGTCGACGTAACCTGCCTTGATCAACTGGGCGATAAAGACATGGGCTGGGTTGATAAGGGCCTTGGCCACATACTCGGCGATCAGGTCGTGGCGCTCGTCCAGAGCCAGCCGCTTCATGCAGCCGGGATAGTCCTTGGTCTTGGCCGCTTGGTACTTGTGGCGATATTCCCGCTCGATCCGCTTGACGATCTCGCTGGCGGTGGGGATGCCTGCGCTGACCGAACAGCCGGCCCCAATCAACAGTACGCAGCTGCGGCCATGCTCCTTGTTATATTGCAACTGGTGGGCAACGTCGTCGATTTTCCGCACCGGCGCCTCCGAAAGTCTAGTGCTTTCGGTTTACATTTACGCGTAAAGCGTGTCAACCCGGCGACGAAGTGAATCGCTCCCTGGACACCGCCGCGGGAGCGGCCTCCTAGGGTGAGGCTGCCTGGATCCCCGCCTGCGCGGGGATGCCGGAAGGGGGATGACGGAAGTGCGAGGGCGCGATCAGCCGTTGACGACTTCGCCGGCCGGCAGGGGGGCGAAGGGGGCGGCGGCGGAGCCCGGGGCGACGGTGGTCAGGCACCAGGCGGTCTTGTCGGCGAACAGTTCGCGCAGCAGGCGGTTGTTGAGCGCGTGGCCCGAGCGGATGCCGTGAAAGTGGCCGATGATGGGGGCGCCGGCCAGGTAGAGGTCGCCGACGGCGTCCAGGATCTTGTGGCGGACGAACTCGTCGCCGTAGCGCAGGCCGTCGTCGTTGAGCACCTTGGTGCCGGTCGAGTCGATCACCACCGCGTTGTCCAGCGAGCCGCCGCGGGCCAGGCCGTGGGCGCGCAGGGCGGCCACTTCCTGCTCGAAGCCGAAGGTGCGCGCACGGCTGACTTCGGACTTGAAGGTGCCGCGGGTCAGGCTGACGAAGAATTCCTGGCGCGAGATGGCGGCGGCGCCGAAGTCGATCTCGAAGCGCAGCGAGAAGCCCGACGACGGGGTCAGCGAGGCCATGCGGTCGCCGTCGGTGACGGTGACGCGCTTGAGCACGCGGATGGCGCGGCGGGGAGCGGACTGCTCGACCACGCCGGCGCATTCGATCAGGAACAGGAAGGGCGCCGCCGAGCCGTCCATCACCGGGACTTCGGGGCCGTTGATCTCGATCAGGCAGTTGTCGATCTGCATGCCGGCCAGGGCGGCCATCAGGTGCTCGACCGTGCCGACCACCACGCCGTCGTCGTTCTTGAGGCAAGTGTTCATGCGGGTGTCGCCCACCGAGGCCCAGTTGGCCGGGACGATGGCGCCTTGGCCCGCGATGTCGACGCGGCGGAAGCAGATGCCGGTGTCGGGCTCGGCCGGATGCAGCACCATGGTGACCTTGGCACCCGAGTGCAGGCCGACGCCGGTGCAGCCGATGGCGGTCTTGAGCGTGCGCTGGCGAAGGACGGAGGTGTCGGAAGCGTCGGCGGAAGTCTTGAAGGCGGAGCGCACGTTGGAGGTCATGTAAGTCACGCCTGTTCCCCCTGGTTCATCGGCGCCGGCCCTTGCCAGGCACCATCGAACCCCTAATTCGACGCTCCAAGGTCTACCAGGGCGTCGTCCAGCCCTCAAATCAATCATTGTTGCGAAATGTTTCACGGCCCGCGCGGCCTTGGAAAGCAAGGAAAGGGCGGGGGACCGGACCGGCCGGTCCCCCAAGTTTCATAGCGCGGAACTACTACAAACTGTCCTGGCCGCCCTAGTTGGCCTGGCGACGCAGGAAGGCCGGGATGTCGAGGTCCTCGCCCGAACGGGCGGCGGGCTGCTCGCGGCGGCTTTCCATGCGCGGCTGCGGCTGGGGCGCCGGTTCCTCGCGCATCTGGCGGGCGGGCGGCGCCGGCGGGGCGGCCGCGGTCTGCCGGCGCGACACCAGCCGCTCGAACAGGCTGGCGGCACGGCGCGGTTCGGCGGCGGGCTGCTGCGGCGCGGCGGGGACGGCGGCCTCGGCGATCTCGGTCACCGCCTTGCCCAGCGCGCCCATGGTGTCGCCCTCGTAGCGGCCCATGGCCGGACGGCCCAGGGTCGGCTCGGCCCGCAGGCTGGGGTCGGGACGCAGGACCGGCTCGGGACGGACCTCGGCCTCGGCACGCATCTGCGGCTCGGGACGCATCTGCGGTTCGGGGCGGGCGGCCGGGGCCGGGGTTTCGGCGCGGACCGGCTGCGGCTCGGGGATGTCGAGCTCGGGCTCGGCCTGCTGGCGCAGCGCGGCTGCGGCCGGGGCGGCGGCAGTGGCGCGGGCGACCACCGGGTCGGGCTGGCTGAGCACCGGGGCGGCCGCGGTGGCGACCACCTGCGGACGGAAGGCCGGGGCGGCGGCCATCGGACGGGGCGCGGCCGGGGTGGCGCCGACCAGCGAGATCACCGTCGGCTTGGGCTGCTGGGCGGCTTCCGAGGCGATGCCGGTGGCGACCACCGAGACGCGCATGCGGCCGTTCAGCTTCTCGTCGAAGGTCGAGCCGAAGATGATGTTGGCCTCGGGGTCGACTTCCTCGCGGATGCGATTTGCCGCCTCGTCGACCTCGTACAGGGACATGTCGAGGCCGCCGGTGATGTTGATCAGCACGCCCTTGGCACCCTTCATCGAGGTGTCGTCCAGGAGCGGGTTGGAAATGGCGGCCTCGGCGGCGTCGATGGCGCGCTTCTCGCCCTCGGCCTCGCCGGTGCCCATCATGGCCTTGCCCATCTCGCTCATCACGGTGCGGATGTCGGCGAAGTCCAGGTTGATCAGGCCGGGCATGATCATCAGGTCGGTGACGCCGCGCACGCC
>JBLNBU010000176.1:0-19590 GCA_050260215.1 Actinomycetota bacterium | reverse complement strand
CTTTGCTGTTGGTGATGACACGGGCCTGGCCGTTGACGGACTCGCCGCGGGCGCCGGCCTTGCAGTGCAGGGCGCCGCCGGCGGCACCCGGCGACGTCGACGCGTCGACCACGATCGTACCGGCCGCAGTGACATGGGTGGCGTCGACCATGTCGATGCCGGCATTGGCGCTGTTTACCCCCAGGGTGACGACGTCGCCGTCGTGGATGCCCAGTGTCGACATGTAGGTGGTGTTGGCGAAGGCGGCATCGGTCAGGGTGCCGGCGTCGGTCAGCACCAGCATGCTGCCGGCCGACAGCGAATCGCCGGTCAGCGTCGGTGCGCCCGCCATCAACGCTGTCGGGGCGGTAAACAACATCTCGCCGGCGACCGCGTTGGTATGGGTCCAGTCGGCGCCGCCAGCCAGCACGTGGTCGACGCCGGTGCCCGAAATGAAGGTGTCGATGCCCGACCCGGCCATGGCGGTGACATTGCTGGTGGTCAGGTGGGCGTCGATCAGCACCGCTCCGGTGGTGGCCGAGGCGTCGACCGTGGCGATGCCGGCCGCCATGGCATTGGCCCCCAGCGTCACCGCATCGCCATTGGCGAGCACCAGGCCGCCGGCCACGTTGTGCACATTGGCGAAGGCGGCATCGGTCAGCGTGCCGGCGTCGGTCAGCACCAGGCGGTCGGCTCCGCTGACGCCGTCGATGGTGCTGGCGGCCAGCGCCCCGGTGGTCATGCGGAAATCGGTATTGCCGGCACCGCCGGTCAGCACATCGCTGCCGCCGCCGCCGGTGATGGTGTCGTTGCCGGCCCCGCCGGAGATGGTGTCGTTGCCGATCCCGCCAACCAGGGTGTCGTTGCCGCCGGTGCCGGTGATGACGAACTGCAGGTCGCCGGCGTTGATGGCGTTGGCGCTGCCGATGACATAGCCGCCATCGGCGACGATGTCGGTGGTGGTTCCGGTGACGTAGATGTAGAGCGCCTGGTCAAACGAGGCATAGAACCCGTCGCCGACCACGCCGCCACCGGCCAGGGTGGTCTGGCCGCTGTTGTAGCTGCCCACCGAGGCGAAGCTGGACACGTCGACGGTCGCGCCGGTCAGCGAGATCCGCACGTGGTCGGTGCCGGTGGCGAAATCGGCAAGCGTGTCCCGGCTGGCCATGGAATCGGGCGACTGGGCGGGGTTGGTATAGACGAAGGTGTCGGCCCCGACGCCACCGGCCAGGGTGTCTGCGCCGGTGCTGCCGACGAAGGTGTCGGCACCGCTGCCGCCGGTCAGGACGTCGTTGCCGGTGCCGCCCATCATGAACACGGGCACGGTCATCGCCGAAGCATCGACACTCACCCCGGTGGCGGTCGCCGAGGCGTCGACCACGACGATGCCATCCGACTGGGCGTTGGCCCCCAGCACGGCGCTCGCGCCGCCGGAACCGGAGTCGAAGACCAGGGTGGTGACGCCGCTGTAGCCGGAGAAATTGGCGTCGGTCAGGGCTCCGGCGCTGGTGACGTGCAGGGTGGCGCCGCTCAGGGACAAAGTCGCCGACGGCGGAGCCACCGTCATGTCGGCGCTGTCGGCGATGGTGCCGCCGTGGCCGTCGGCGACGGTATAGCTGAAGGTCTCGGTGCCCGTGTAATTGGCGTCGGGCGTGTAGGTGACGGTGCCGCTGCTGATGGAAACGGTGCCGTGGACCGCACTGATGCCGGTCACCGACAGGGTGTCGCCGACGTCGACGTCGGACGCATTAGCCAGCAAGGCCGACTGGTTGAAGGTGATGGTGGTGTTCTCGGTCGACGGGGCCAGCGTCACCGTGCCTGAAACGGTCGGCGCATCGTTGGTGCCGGTCAGCGTCACCGTGCCGGTGGTGGAGATCGAACCGCCCTGACCGTCGTCGACGGCGACCGAGAAGGTGTCGGTGGCGGTCGCCCCCGCCCCGAGGGCCGTCGCACCGGCAGTGGGGGAGAAGGTGAAGGTGCCGGCGACGGTGTCCATGGTCACCGTGCCATGGCCGGTCAGCACCTGGTCGTGGGTGGCGTCCAGCACCGAACCGCCGACCAGGTGATAGGCCAGCGTGCCGCCGTCCACATCCGATGCGGTGATCGTGCCCGCGGTCAGCCCGGCATGGTCGCTGGCGGTGCCTGCGGTGGTGGCGGTGATGGTCGGCGCATCGTTGGTGCCGGTCACCGTCACCGTGCCGGTGGCGGTGGCGGTGCCGCCCATGCCGTCGTCGACCGCGACCACGAAGGTGTCGGTGGCGGTCGCCCCCGCCGCCAGGGCTGCCGCACCGGCATTGGGAGTGAAGATGAAGGTACCGTTGGTGGTGTCCATCACCACCGTGCCGTGCGCGGTCGCCAACTGGTCGTGGGTGGCGTCCATCGCGCTGCCGCCCTGCAGGTGATAGGCCAGCGGGTCGAGGTCGGGATCCGAGGCCGTGACGCTGCCCGAGGCTCCGGCATGGTCGGTGGGGTTGACGGCGGTCACCGTCGAGATCACCGGCGGCGAGTTGGCCGCCGCGGTCACCACGAGATCGGCGGTGCCCTGGACAGAGGCGCCCTTGGCGTCGGTGATGGTGTAGCTGAGCGTATCGGCGCCGGTATAGCCGGGGTTGGGCGTATAGGTGACGGTGCCGTCGCCGTTGTCGACCACGGTGCCGTGGGCGGCGGTAACGGTGCCGGTCACCCCGATGGCGTCGCCGTTGGGGTCGCTGGCATTGGCCAGCAGGCTGGACTTGCCGATGGTCATCGGCGTGTTGACGGTGTCCGAGCCCAGGCTGACGTTGCCGGTCGTCGGCGCCAGATTGGGCGGCGGCGGAGGAGGAGGAGCAGGCGGCGGTGGCGGTGGCGGCGGCGGTGGAGCGGCCTCGACCGGCGGCGGCGGCGGCGGCTCGGGCGGGGGGGCCTGCACCGCGGTGGTCGGCGGCGGCGGCGGGGCCTGCACGGGTTCGGCCGCCGGGGCGGGCTGGGCGTCGTGGGCGGGACCGTGCTGGCCGGCGTCGGCGGCCGCCTTGGCCTGGGCCGGTTGGGCGGCGTCGGCGGCCTTGGCCGGAGCGGGCTGGCCCTGCTGGGCACCGCCGCCGCCGGGACTGGTGGGCGCCGCCGGGGCCGCCGGGGCAGCGGGCAGCACCGGGGCGGTGGCCGGCGGCGGGGCCGGCGGCGGGATGACGGCGGCGACCGCGGCGATGGCGTTGGCGGTGACGGTGAAGGCGGAACTGCTGCTGATGTTGACCACGCCGGCGCCGGCGGTGTTGATGACCACGCTTTCGCCGCCGCCGGGCTTGCCCAGGGCGATCTCGCCGACGAAGTTGCTGCCGGGGTCGGCCATCAGCGCCACCGAGGTGACGCCGCCCTCGCCCACTTCGCCGCCCACCGAAGTGCCGCGGATGCCGATGGACACGGTGGGCGTGACCAGCCGCGCGGTATCGGGCGCGGTCTTGGCAATGTCGCCCGACACGAAGTTGAAGGCGCCCTTGGCGATCAGGAAGGTCTCGTGGCCGGATTTGGTCGCCGGGTCGTAGACGAACTCGTCGAGCGCAATGGCGCCCTTGTTCTTCAGCACGAAGGTCGAGCGGTCGGCGAACACCAGCGACACCTGGGCGCCGTCGGCGGTCTCGACCGTGTCGCCCTGCGACACCGGCTGGTCGGCCTTCAGCGGCGCCTTGACCCCGTCATGGGTAATCCAGGCGTCTCCCTGCAATTGCTGCACCTTGCCGATCACCGGAGCCGGCACATGCTGCTGGTCGGCGACGGTGTGCAGATTGGGATTGTGATGCCCCCACTGATGCAATGTGGCGTTCTGCCTGGCGATCTGCATCGATCACTCCTTCGCCGCACCGGTCCAGTTGAACCGGAGCCTCGGCAACGAGAATACCATGTCGTTGCGCAAAAGTGGGTCAAGAACCATGCGCAATATCGACTTGCGGCCTATGCGGATCGAGGCCTGCCCCACCATGCCGGGGCGGATGGCGTGCATGACCCCATGCTGGTCGGCCAGGGCGTCGGCGCCGGCCGACAGCAGCACCCGGTAGTAGGCCACCGCCGTCGACCCGCGGCTTTCCTCGATGGCGTCGGCGCCGACCATGGTCACCACCCCGTCCAGGTGGCCGTAGCGGAACTGGTCATAGGCCGACAGCCGCACCGAACCTTTCAGGCCCTCGCGCACCTGGGCGATGTCCTGGGGGGCGACCTTGGCCTCGATGACCAGGGCGTCGTCGGCCGGCACGATGTCCATCAAGGTGTCGCCGGGACGCGCCACCTGGCCGACGCTGGTGATGGCCGACATCTTGACCACCCCGTTGACCGGCGAGCGCACTTCCGAGCGCGATTCACGGTCGGTGGCGACGACCATGGTGGCGCGCAGGCCCGACAACTCGCCCTCGGCCTTGCCGATCTCGTCGAGCACCTGGGCGCGCCAGCCCTTCTCGAACTCGGCCAGCTTGGCCTCGGCCTCGCGCGCCTGGGCCTGCAGGCGGCCGATGGTGTCGCGCGCCGTGGCCACCTCGGTGTCGATCATCGACTGCTCGCGTTCCAGGTGGACGATCTCCTGGTCGCCGACCACGCCGACCGCATGGGCCTTGCGCTTGATCTTCATCTCCTCGGCCAGCTTGGACTGGGTCCGCGCCAGGCCGGCCGCCTTGGTCTGGGCCTTGCCCACCTCCTTGCCGCGCCGCTCGATCTCGCGGCGGATGACGGTGACCTGGTCGGCGCGCCAGGCCAGGCGCTCGGCATGGGTGGCGGTTTCGCGCTTGCGGGTCTCGGCGTCGATGGGCGGATCGGTGGGCCAGGCGACGTCGCGCGTCCCCGCCAGGTCGGCCTTGAGGCGGGCGACGCGCGCCTGGGTGGCGACCCATTTGGCGCTGCGGTCGGCCAGGTCGGTGGCTCCCTGGGAATTGACCAGGCGGACCAGCACGTCACCCTCGCGCACCAGGTCGCCTTCGCGCACCAGCACCTCGCGGATGGTGCCGCCCTCGTAGTGCTGCACGTGGCGGATCTGGCTGGACGGCTCGATGCGGGCAGGCGCGCTGACCACCTCGTCCAGGTCGAACAGCGCCGCCGCCGCCAGCAGCACGGCGAAGGCCACCGCCGACCATGCCAGCAGCGAGGTCGCCGAAGGCGGCGTCAGCGATGGCGCGATGCCGTGGATGGGGCTGCGGAAGGCGTCGAGGTCGGGCCGGGCCATGTCAGCGCCCTCCCGGCCGGGTCTGGGCCAGCTCGCCCGGGGTGGCGATGCGCAACAGCCGCCCGCGGTTGAGGACGGCGATGCGCGGCGCCAGGTTCAGCACCGCCGCCCGGTGCGAGATGACGATCAGGGTGCGGTCGGCCAGCACCTGGTGGATGGTCTCGATCACCCGGCGCTCGGTGGCTTCGTCCATGCCCGAGGTAGGCTCGTCCAGAATGGTGACGGCGGCGCCGCGCAGCAGGGTGCGCGCCAGGGCGATCAGCTGGCGCTGGCCGCCCGACAGGTTGCGGCCGCCGTCGGCGACCTCGAAGTCCAGGCCCATGCCCACGGGCAGGATGCCTTCGCGCCCCAGCGCGCCCAGCATGCGCATCATGGCTTCGTCGCCGACCTGGCCGTCGAAGGACAGGTTGGTGCGCAACGTGCCGGCGAACAGCGGCGGCGCCTGGGGGCAGACGGCCAGGTGGCGGCGAAGGTCGGCCGGCTCGATGGCGGCCACGTCGACGCCGTCCAGCATCACCCGGCCGGTCTCGGGGCGGATGATGCCGGTGACCACCTTTTCCAGCGTGGTCTTGCCCGATCCCGACGGCCCGATGATCGCCAGCCGCCCGCCGGCCGGCACGCCCAGGCTGATGTCGACCACCGCCGGCTGGGCCTGGCCGGGATAGCGGGCGGTGACTGCATCCAGCACGATCTCGCCGGCGGCGATGGGACGGTGGACGAAGGCCGCCCCCGTGGGGCGCTCCACCGGACGGTCGGTGACGGCGCGCAAAGCTTCCAGGGACGACAGCGCCTGCAACGCCTGCGGCACCGCCGAGACCAGCTGCATCACCGCGCCGGTGAAGCGCGTCGCCAGCATGGTCGCCGCCAGCACCACGCCGGCCGAGGACCCGCCCTCGACCGCGTGCCAGGCACCGATGCCCACCGCCAGCAGGATCGAGAAGTTCTGCGCCAGCATGGACAGGTTGCCGCGCGTCGCCGACAGCGCCCGGATGGCGCGGGTGGCGGCGGCGTACAGCACGGTGCCCTGGCGGAAGCGCGCCTGCAGGTAGGCGGTGGCGCCGACCCGTCGGGCCGCCTCGGGGTCGAGGAAGGATTCCTGCGCCGCCTGGGCGCGCAGGGTGGCGGCGCGCGACAACTCGCGGTGCAGCAGGCGCTGGCGGCGGATGGCCACCAGGGTGCCCACCGTCACCGCCCCGTTCAAGGCCAGCACCGCCACCGCCACCAGCGGATCGCACAGGAACAGGCCAAGCAGGAACAGCGCCATGAACGGCAGGTCGGCAAACAGCGACACGGCCGCGGCACCGAAGCCGTCACGGATGCTGTCGTAGTCCTGCAACAGCCGCATCAGGTGGCCGGAAGGCGCCACCGCCCCGTCGAAGCGGGTTTCCAGCACCCGGCGGTGCATGTCGACGGCCAGGCCGACGTTGCCGGCATGCAGGGCGTCCTCGACGAACAGGGCGCGCAGGCGGCGGAACACCTGCTCGAACAACGAGGCCAGCAGGAACATCCCGGCCATAACCAACAGCGAATCCAGCACGCCGTGGGGCAGCACCCGGTCGTAGACCTGGGCCGAGAAGATGGGCGCCGCCAGGGCCAGCATGTTTGCCAGGACGCCCGCCACGCCGGCGCGGATCACCGTCGGCCGCCAGGCGGCCAGCAGGGCGCTCCACGAGGTGGGGATGGTGGCGGCGGCGCGGTCCAGGCGCGGGCGGACGAACAGCAAGGTGGCGGTGCCGGCCGCGGGCAGCGGACGGGGCATCACCGCCGGTTCGCCGGGGCCCAGGCGCACGCAGGGAAACAAATCGGGGGCAAGCGTGGCGGTGGCGACATCCTCGACCACGTCGGCGGCAAAACCGTGGCGGTCGAGCGCCAGCGGCCACGGCTGGCCATAGCCCTCTCCCTCGGCCATGCGGGCGGAATCGAGCAAGGTGCTGGCGGCAACCGAATGGCCGAGCCCGCGCAGGCAGGCAGAGATGGCCGCGGCCTCCGCCTCGCGGCGGGCCGGCTCAGTCCTCGTCGCCATGGTCGACCTGCCCGTCGCCGCCGTCCAGCAGGTCGTCGACGGCCGATCGCGGCGGCGTGGTGACAGGGGCGGCCATGGGCGTGGTCATGGGCGCAGGCGGGGGTGCGGGGGCCGCCACCGGCTCGGGCGGCATGGGCGCGGCCTGAGGCTCGGGCTGGGCCGCGGGCGGCTCGGGCTGGGCCGCGGGCGGCTCGGGCTGGGCGGCGGGCGGCTCCTCGGGCAGCGACCCTGCGGTGGGATCCAGGCCCATGGCCGTGTTCAGCCGCGCCTTGGCGCCTTGCAGGTCGGAATAGATGATGAAGCGGCGCAGCGTCGACAGCATGGACGCCGCCTCGGCCTTGATCTCCTCCATGGGGCTGCCGCTGCCGGCCTCGCGAGACTTGCCGGCCAGGTCGTTGATGCGTCGGTCGATCTCGGCCATGTGCTCGGTCAGCCGGTATTCCTTCAGCGCGTGCTTGTACTGCAGATCGGCGACATGGACCTGGGTCAGCACTGCCATGCCCATGGCCAGGCGCCGGGCACGGGTGACCTCGGCCACCGCCTTGGCCTGGTCGATGCGCTTGGGCGCGTTGACCAGCTCGACCAGGTTCCAGGCCACCTTCAGCCCGGCGTCGGCCCAGCTGTTGTGGATCAGGAACGAATTGGAGTCGAAGTGTCCGCCGATGAACGGACCGATGCCGGGCAGAGACTTCAGCATCTCGGCATGGACGTCCTCGACGTCGATGCGGAACTGGGCTTCCTCGGTCTTGATCTCGGGGCGGTGGGCCAGCGCGAACGCCTCCATCTCGGGCATGGAGCGGTCGAGGTCGGCCGCCTTCAGCGCCACCGTGGTCTCGATGTCGGCCAGCTGGAACGAGCTGGGCGAGGGCATGCCCATCAGCCCGGCCAGCTCGGCCCGCGCCGTGGCCGTCTGGCGCTGCAGCTCGGAGATCTGGCGCATGGTGTCGACGATGGCGCGCTGGTAGGCCAGCATCTGCATGGGGTCGCCGACCTTGGTGCGCTCGGCGCTTTCGGCGTTCTGGACGGCGCGCACCAGCTTCAGTTCCAGGGCAGCGTACTTCCTGGCGGCGAACTCGTTGACCACCGACTTCCAGTAGGCCACCTGGACGTCCTGGACCAGGGTGTGCATGGCCCGGCGGCGCTTTTCGCCGGCGATGGCAACCTTGTCTTCCTCCTGGCCCGAGCGCAGCAGGGCGATGCCGAAGTCGACCAGGTTCCACGACGCGGTCAAGTCGCCGGTGCGCTTGAACGCATCCTCGGAGCTGGACGGCGCGGTGCTGATGGCGCCGGTGCTGATGTCGCGCGAGGTCGACAGGCTGGGCGGGTTGCGCTTGACCATGCCGCCGTTGGCGGCGATCTGGGGCAAGAGGGCGAACAGCGACAGGTCGGCCTTGCCGGCGGCGATCACCTCTTCCAGCACCTTGGTGCGGGCATCCAGGTTGTAGCGCACCGCCAGCGCCACCGCGTCGTCGACGGTCAGCGGCCGCGCCGCCACCGAGGCAGGCACCGTCTGGGCATGATTGGAGAGCTCGGTGCCGATGTCGGCCAGCTCGTCCGGTGCCGAGCAACCGGAGACGAGCGCCCCCGCCAGGAGGAGCGCCACGGGAACACAACGCCGCATGAGCACCTTCTCGCTCATATTTTCTGCCATCTTCTCTGACAGACGTTAACAATTCTTACTAGGCCCGCTCCGACAATGCAACCTGCACGCACCCGGCCTGTCAGCCGGCGGCCGCCCGGTTGGGCAGGGTGAAGCGGATGATGGTGCCGCCGGCCGCCGGCTGCTCGATCCAGATGCGGCCGCCGTGGCGTTCGACGATGCGCCGGCAGATGGCCAAGCCGATGCCGACGCCGGGATAGACGTCGCTCTGGTGCAGGCGCTTGAAGATGACGAAAACCTGCTCGCGGTATTCGGGGGCGACGCCGATGCCGTTGTCGGCGACCGAGAACGCCATGCCGTCGGCGTGTTCCTCGGCGGTGATCATGACCATCGGCGGGCGCTCGCGATGGCGGAACTTGATGGCGTTGGCGATCAGGTTCTGCATCAGCTGGACCATCTGCATGCGGTCGGCGACCACCACCGGCAGGGCGCCGGCAAGGACCGAAGCCCCCGCCTCGGCGATGGCGCCTTCCAGGTTGACCTTGGCCTCCTGGATCACCTGGCCCAGGTCGACGGGCACGAAGGCCTCGCCGCGGCTGCCGGCGCGCGAATATTCCAGCAGGCCGCGCACCAGGTCGCGCATGCGGTGGGCGCCGGCGATGATGTAGCCGAACAGCTCCGCCGTCTCGGGATCGCCGCCCACCTTTCGCTGCAACAGCTGGCTGAACGAGATGACGTTGCGCAGCGGTTCCTGCAGGTCGTGCGAGGCGACATAGGCGAAGCGCTCGAGCTCGAGGTTGGACCGGCTGAGCTCCTCGACGCTGGCGTGCAGGCGCGCCTCGGCCTCCTTGCGGGCCGAAATGTCCTCGACCACCGAAACCAGCATCATCGGCGTGCCGGCGTCGTCGCGCACCAATGCGGCGGTCAGGTTGACCCACACCTGCGAGCCGTCCTTGCGCAGGTAGCGCTTTTCCAGCGTGAAGGTCTCTGTTTCGCCGGTGCGCAGCCGGGTGAACTCGGCGTCGCTGACGGCGGCGTCCTCGGGTGCGGTGATGGCGCGGAAGGTGACCTGCAGCAGTTCGTGCGCCGAATAGCCCAGGGTGGCGCACAGGCGGCCGTTGACGGCCAGGAAGCTCCCGTCCAGCCCCACCAGCGCCATGCCCACCGCCGCCTGCTCGAACACGCCGCGGAAGCGCAGCTCGTTCTCGGTGCGGACAGCGATTTCGCGGCGCAGTTCGTCGAGCACGCCGCGCAACCGTGCCGTCATGCTGTTGAAGGTCTCGGCAAGTTCGCCCACCTCGTCATGGGTGCGCACCGGCACCTGGCGGCCCAGCTCGCCGTCGTGGACCGCGCGGGCCGCCTCGGCGACGTCGCGGATGGGCTTGAGGATCGTACGCACCGCCGCCGCCATCAGCGCCGCCGCCGCCATCATCGCCAGCACGATGACCACCGCCGACAGCACCAGTGCCTGGCGGGAATTGCGCGAGATGTCCGCCATCTCCCGCTCGGCCACCGCCACCAGGGTGCGGCCGCCGATGGTGACGGCGTGGCTGGCCGACACCGCCAGCCGCCCGTCGATGCCCAAATGGGCGGCCTGCCCGCCGATGCCTTCGGGCGCCTGGGTCTGCGCCAGCACCCGCGATGGGTTGCGGTTGGCGATCACCCTGCCCTTGTCGTCGACCAGGTAGAGTTCCTCGCCGGCGGAGACGGCATTGGCGGCGACCAGGTCCCACAGGGGGCGGATGCGCAGTTCGGCCCGCAGGACGGCGCGAAGGCGTCCGTCGGCCGGATCGAACACCGGCGTCGCCACGTCGATCAGCGGCTCGCCGTCCTCGGCGGCGAAATGGACGCCGCCGAACCACGAGCCGCGCGACTTGACCGTCTCGGCGAACACCGGGTCGGCCGAGCGGTCGACCTCGGTTCCCGCCTGGATCAGGCGGGTGGTGGACATGCGCAGCCATTCCATGCCGGCGGCGTCCATGACCGCCGCCTCGCGATAGGTGCGCCGGTCGGCCAGCAGGCGCCGCAGCACGGCGGCGGCCTGCTGGCGGTCGGCAAGCTCCGCGCCTTCCAGGCGCACCACGGTGCGCAATTCGCGCTCGAAGCCGCCGAAATACACCGAGACCTGCATCCCCAGCGCCTCGACCTTGGCGGCCAGCGCCTGGCGCGCGTCGCCCATGTGGTCGTCGTAGCTGAGCCACGCCTGGATCAGGCCCAGAAGCAGCACGGGGATCCCCGCCAGCCCCATCAGGACCATGACCAGCCGCGAGCGGAGCGTGTGGCGTCCCATGGTCGGGCCTACCGGTCGACGACCAGATCGGCCTGGACCAGGACCTCTTGGGGAACCTCCAGCCCGATGGCGCCGGCCGCCGCGAGGTTGATCGCCAGGTGGTTCTCGGCCGACTCGACCGGCAGGTCGCCGGCAGGCAGGCCGCGCAGGATCTGGTCGGCCAGGCGCGCCGCCTGCCGGCCGATCTCGGCATGCAGGAAGCCGTAGCTGAACAGCGCCCCCTGGCGCACCTGGGCGATGCCCGGCGCCGACAGCGGCAGCCGGCGCGCCCGCGTCGCCTCGACGATGGGGCCGATCTGCGCCTCGATGGTGCTGTCGCGCGGCAGGAACACCGCATCCACGTCGCCGGGCAGGTTGGCGAACAGCCCCGTCACCTCGGACGTGGTGCGCACCGGCATGCGACGCATCTCGAGCCCCAGCTGCGCCGCCACGGCCACGGCGTTGTCGGCCGAACGCAGCGAACTGCCGTCGTCGGGGTTGAACGGCAGCAGCACCCGGCGGACCTTGGGCGCCAGCTGGGCCAGGAACTGCAGGCGCAGGTCGTCGCCGGTGGGCAGGCGGATGCCGGTGACGTTGCCGCCCGGATGGCGCAGGTCTGGAACGACGCCGGCGGCGACGGGATCGTTGACGGGGGCGAACACCACCGGCACCCCCTTGTCGCGGGCCATGGGGGCGGCGATGCGGGTGACGGGCGTGCTGGCGCACAGCAGCAGGTCGACGCCCTTGGCCAGTTGGGCGCCGACCATGGGGGCGATGGCCTCGCGGCTTCCCGCCGGCCCGGCGTCGAGATAGCGCACGGTGTCGCCTTCGCGCCAGCCGCGCACGGCCATGCCGGCGCGAAAGCCGGCGAAGGTCTCGGCATCGACGGCGGTCAGGCTGACGAAGGCGATCACCACCTGGCGCGCCTCGGCAACGCCGGGGAGGCTCAGCCACCCGGCCACCGACAGGATTATGGAGCTGGCCAGCCGACCGAGTGCGTTCATCCCCCAACCCTCAGTCGATTAAGACTTAATGCATATTGCCACAAGTGTGGGCCAGCCGCCAGCGCGAGGGCGATCAATCGGCCAAGACCGGCTCCTCGGCTGCCGCAGCCTTCAGCTTGGGCAGGGTGAAGAACAAGGTGGTGCCCGCCCCCACGTCCGAATCGATCCAGATGCGGCCGCCCGCCTTGTCTACGATCTTGCGGCACACCGCCAGGCCGATGCCGGTACCCTCGTACTGGCTGCGCTCGACCAGGCGCTGGAACACCTTGAAGGCGCGCTCGTGGTCGTCGGGGGCGATGCCGATGCCGTTGTCCCTGACCCACAGCAGCCAGTCGGCCCCGTGATCCTTCCAGCCGACCTCGACCACCGGCGGACGGTCGGGGGCGCGGTACTTGATGGCGTTGCCGACCAGGTTCTGGAACAGCCGCATCAGTTCCATGCGCTCGCCCATGACGCTGGGGAAGCCCGGGGCCACCGTCACCTCGCCCTTGGCGTCGGCGACGGCGAAGGACAGGTTGGTGACCGCCTCGGCGATCACCTCGTCGAGCGGCACCGTCTCGGGGGTTCCGACACGGCCGACGCGGGAATATTCAAGCAGGCCCATGATCAGGGCGTCCATGCGCTTGGCGCCGTCGACGGCGAAGCCGATGAACTTCTCCTCGTCCTCCCCCAACTTGCCCTTCAGGGTCTTGGCGATGATCGACAGGTAGCCGGTGATCATGCGCAACGGCTGGCGCAGGTCATGGGACGCCACATAGGCGAACTGCTCGAGTTCGGCATTGGAGCGCTTGAGCTCGGCCTCGAGCTCCTTGCGGTCCGAGATGTCGTGGAACACCACCACGGCGCCGATGATGACCTCGGAAACCATCAGCGGCGACACCACGTATTCGACCGGGATGATCTTGCCGTCCAGGCGGGTAAAGGATTCGTCGACCACGCGGACGGTCTCGCCGTCGTTCAGCGCATTGCGGATACGGCAGGTGTGCTCGCCGCAGGGCGAGCCGTTGGCCAGGACGTGGCCGGTAACCAGGTGGCTGGCCTCGCCCTGCATGGCCTCGGCCGAGGGCCAGCCCAGGATCTCGGCGGCCGAGGGGGTGGCGAACATGATGCGGCGCTCGTCGTCGATGCCGAGGATGCCCTCGGCGGCGGTGCGCAGCACCAGGTTGAGCCGGGCGGCGGTTGCCCGCGACTCCATCTCGGCCTTGCGCCGGGCGGCGTCGGCGACGCGGCGCTCGGAGATGTCGGTCAGGATGCCGATGGTGTGACGCCCGGTGGGTCCCGGCAGCGGCGCGATGGCGATTTCCACCGGGAACTCATGCCCGTCCCGGTGCAGGCCCGCCATCTCGACGGTACGCCCGGTCAGGCTGCCCTCGCCGGTCTGCTGGTAGTGGGGGAAGGCGGCATGGAAGGCCCCGTGATAGCGCGGCGGCGCGATCAGCTCGTGCACCAGGCGCCCCAACGATTCGGCGGCGGTCCAGCCGAAGATCCGCTCGGCCGCCGGGTTCCAGAAGTCGATGCGGCCCACGGCGTCGATCTCGACGATGGCGACCTGGGCGCATTCGGTCATGCTGCGCAGCCGCTGCTCGCCGTCCTGGATGCGCTTGATGCCTTCCAGGTGGAAGACCTTGAGCAGGATGCCCACCGCCACCGCCACGGCGACCGCGCAGCCGGCACGCACCAGCTGGACCGGGATGCCGGTCAGGGCGACGAAGGCGTCCTGGTTGATCACCGAGGCGGGGAACCAGTCGGCCCGCGGCACCACCAGCCCGCCGAACACCCCGTAGGCGACGAAGGCGATGCCGGCGGCCCGGAAGGCCGGCACCACCGCCTTGAGATGCGAATTGACCGCCCGGTGGGCGACCTCGCTGCGGGTATAGGCCAGGAAGCCGACGCCGGCCAGGCACGAGCCGGTGGACCCGAGCAGGTAGCGCGACCACACGTCCAGCCCCAAAAGCGGCGAGACGGCCGAAAGGGTGCCCACCAGCACCCCCGCCGCCAGCGGCACATGGACCCACGGCCCCAGCCGGCCGGCCCAGCCCGGCAGCGACATCACCACCAGGCGGCGGCCGAACTCGAACAGGAAGACGAAGGACGCCGCCAGCACCAGCGGCCGGGCCGCCTGGCCCACCGGGTCGTCGCCGCGCACCACCCGCCACAGGTCCATCCATTCGCGGACCCCGTGAACAAAGCCGAAGGCGGCCAGCAGCCACAGAATCCGCCCCAATTCCAGGCGGCTGTGGTTGTCGTAGCGCAGCACGATGGCCAGCCCCATGGCCAGGAACGCGAGCCCGTAGACGAGGTAGACGATGTCCATTCGAGGTGCTGCCGCATTGACCACACTGGGAGTCAGGGTATCGCCTTTTGCCCCCATACCAAAGCTGTATTAGCCATTCGAAACGCAGGTTTGCGCCCTTCGATTGACTCCGTGCGGAAGCAGGCGTCTACTCTTTCTAGCCGCTCGGTCGCGCGAGGGGATAGATGCGCCGGCGGTCCACACCATCCACCCGGGTCGGAGGCGTTCCCATGCGCAAGGCTCTTCTCATCAAGCCGGAGAAGTGCACCGGCTGTCGCCAGTGCGAAATGGCGTGCTCGTTCGAGAAGGAACGCAGCTTCAACCCGGCCCGGTCGCGCATCCGGGTCTTCGACATCCATTCCCAGGCGCGCTTCGTGCCCTATACCTGCACCCAGTGCGCCGAGGCCTGGTGCCTGAACGCCTGCCCGGTCGAGGCCATCCGCGTCGACGCCGGCACCGACGCCAAGGTGGTGCACGACAATGCCTGCGTCGGCTGCAAGGTGTGCACCATCGCCTGCCCGTTCGGCACCATCAACTACAACGCCGCCACCGGCAAGGTGATCAAGTGCGACCTGTGCGGCGGCGATCCCGCCTGCGCGCGGGCCTGCCCGACCGCGGCGATCACCGTGGTGGACGCGGAACAGACCGGCTACGACCGGATGCGCGCCTGGGCGGCGCGCACCGACACCCAGCCCCAAGCCAATCCTTGAGCCCCGGAGGACCGCCATGAGCTGGACCGGCAAGTTTCTCCGCGTCGACCTGACCAACGGCACCGTCAAGGTCGAAGACGTCAACCGTGACTGGGCGCGCGCCTATCTGGGCCAGCGCGGCCTGGCCACCAAGTACTTCACCGCCGAGGTCGATCCCAAGGTCGACCCGCTGTCGCCCGCCAACAAGCTGATCTTCACCACCGGTCCGCTGACCGGCACCGCCGCGTCGACCGGCGGGCGCTATTCGGTGGTGACCAAGGGGCCGCTGACCAACTGCATCGCCTGCTCCAACTCGGGCGGCTTCTTCGGCAACGAGCTGAAATGCGCCGGCTGGGACATGATTATCGTCGAGGGCAAGGCGCCCAAGCCGGTCTACCTGTCCATCGCCGACGACGAGGTCGAACTGCGCGACGCCAGTGAATTCTGGGGCAAGACGGTGTGGGAGACCGAGAAGGGCCTGCAGGCCAGACACCAGGACCCCATGCTGCGCGTCGCCGCCATCGGCGCCGCCGGCGAGAAGGGCGTGCTGTACGCCTGCATCGTCAACGACCTGCATCGGGCCGCCGGCCGTTCGGGCGTCGGCGCGGTGATGGGCTCGAAGAACCTGAAGGCGGTGGCGGTGCGCGGCACCAAGGGCGTCCGCGTCAAGGACCCCGACCGCTTCATCCGCGTCACCGCCGAGCAGAAGAAGGTGCTGGCCGACAACGCGGTCACCGGCCAGGGGCTGCCCAAGTTCGGCACCCAGGTGCTGATGAACGTCATCAACGAGATCGGCGCCCTGCCCACCCGCAACGCCCGCGAGGTGCAGTTCGAGAACGCCCACGCCATCTCGGCCGAGGCCATGCACGAGCCGCGCGCCACCGACGGCAAGACCAACCTGGCCACCAACGGCGCCTGCTTCGGCTGCACCATCGCCTGCGGCCGCATCTCGCGCATGGACGGCGGCCATTTCTCCATCAAGGACCGGCCCCAGTACCGCGAGCCCTCGGGCGGCCTGGAATACGAGGCCGCCTGGGCGGTCGGCGCCGACTGCGGCGTCGGCGACCTCGAGGCCTGCACCTTCGCCAACTACATGTGCAACGAGCACGGCATCGATCCCATCTCGTTCGGCTCGACCCTGGCCGCGGCCATGGAGCTGTTCGAGATCGGCGCCATCACAACCAGGCAGACCGGCGGCGTCGAGCTGCGCTTCGGCTCGGCCGAGGCGCTGGTGACCATGGCCGAGCTGACCGGCAAGGGCGAGGGTTTCGGCCTTGAACTCGGCCTGGGGTCCAGGCGGCTGTGCGAGAAGTACGGCCATCCCGACCTGTCAATGACGGTCAAGGGCCAGGAATTCCCCGCCTACGACCCGCGCGGCATCCAGGGCATGGGCCTGACCTACGCCACCTCCAACCGCGGCGCCTGCCACCTGCGCTCCTACACGGTGGCGTCCGAGGTGCTGGGCATCCCGTTCAAGTCCGACCCGCTGGCCACCGAGGGCAAGGCCGGCTTGGTCAAGGCGTTCCAGGACGCCACCGCGGCGTTCGACGCCTCGGGGGTGTGCATCTTCACCACCTTCGCCTGGTCGCTGGAGAACCTGGCGCCCCAGCTCGACGCCGCCTGCGAGGGCGAGTGGACGCCCGACTACCTGCTGGAGGTGGGCGAGCGCATCTGGACCATGGAACGCCAGTTCAACCTGGCCGCCGGGCTGACCGCCAAGGACGACACCCTGCCCAAGCGGCTGCTGAAGGACGCGGCCAAGACCGGCCCGGCCAAGGGCCTGACCTCGGGCCTCGACAAGATGCTGCCCGAGTACTACAGCCTGCGCGGCTGGACGCCCGACGGCGTGCCCAAGCCAGAGACCCTGGCCCGACTGGGGCTGTGATGCGCCACGTGGTCATCGGCGCCGGCCCCGCCGGGGTGGTCGCCGCCGAGACCCTGCGCCGTGCGGATGCGGCGGCGCAGGTCACCCTAGTCTGCGGCGAGGACGGCCCGCCCTATGCCCGCATGGCCATTCCCTATGCCATGTCGGGCAAGATCGACGACGCCGGCACCCGCCTGCGCCACGACGACGGCCACTTCGCCGCGCTGGGCATCGACCTGGTGCACGGCCGCGCCGCCGCGATCGACCCGAGCGGGCGCACCGTCGGCCTGGCGGACGGCACCACGCTTGCCTTCGACCGGCTGCTGGTCGCCACCGGTTCGTCGCCGGCCAGGCCCAACATCCCCGGCCTGGACCTGCCCGGCGTCCACAGCTGCTGGACGCTGGACGACCTGCGCGGCTTGAGGCCGCTGATCAAGCCCGGCTCGCGGGTGCTGGTACTGGGCGCGGGGTTCGTGTCGTGCATCCTGCTGCAGTCGCTGGTGGCGCGCGGCGCCACGGTGACGGTCAGCTGCGGCTCTTCGGGACGCATGGTCCGCTCGATGATGGACGAGGTCGCCGGCGACATGATCATGCGCTGGTGCCGGGGCAAGGGGATCACGGTGCTGACCTCGGGCCGGCCGAAGTCCATCGAGCCCGGGCTGAAGGTGGCACTGGAATCGGGCGACGTGGTCGAGGCCGACGCGGTGATCGTCGGCACCGGCGTCAAGACCAACACCGCCTTCCTGCAGGGCAGCGGCATCGAGGTCGACGAGGGCATCACTGTCGACCAGTACCTGGAAACCAGCGTCAAGGGCATCTTCGCCGCCGGCGACGTCGCCCAGGGCTTCAACCAGCTGACCGGCCGGCGCGAGGTCCACGCCATCCAGCCGACGGCGGTCGAGCACGGCCGCATCGCCGCACTCAACATGGCCGGCCGGCCGACGCCCTATCTCGGCAGCCTGTCCATGAACACCCTGGAGACGTTGGGGCTGGTGTCGTGCTCGTTCGGCCTGTGGCAGGGCAAGGAGGGCGGCAGTTCGGTGCGCGCCGTCGATCCCGACCGTTTCCGCTATATCCGCCTGGAATTCGTCGACGACCGGCTGGTTGGCGCCAACACGGTCGGCATGACCGACGAGATCGGCATGATCCGCGGCCTGATCCAGACCCGGGTGCGCCTGGGCCGGTGGATGGACCGGCTGCGCCGCGATCCCTCGTGCCTGGCCGAGGCCTATGTGGCCTGCGCCCACGGATGAAGGTGACGGTCAAGCTGTTCGCCCTGCTCGGGCGCCACCTTCCGGCCGGCTCGGCCGGCAACGCCGCCACCGTCCCCGCCGAGGCCGGCAGCTCGGTGGCCGACGTGCTGGCGGGCTTCGGCCTGACCGAGCGCGAATGCCACCTGGTCCTGCTCAACGGCAACTTCGTCCCGCCCGACGCCCGCGGCGCCACCTTGGTGGGTGACGGCGACGTGGTCAGCGTGTGGCCGCCCATCGGCGGCGGATGAGGGTCGAGCGCATCTGCTCGCTGTCGGCGGCGGAATTTTACCGCCACCTGCCGCTGGCGCTGGCCCGCTGGCAATGGCACGAGACGGGCGACCACATCCACATCACCCTGGACGGCGGCCGCGCCACGGTCACCTTCGAGCCGCTGGCGCCGTTGCGCCTGTCGGCCTCGCTGTCGCTGCCGCGTCTGCGCGTCGTCTTGGCGATCGAGGGGGCCCAGCCCGTCCGTGACGCCTTCATCGCCGCCTGGGACCGCGCCTTCCAGCGCGGCGGCGGCTAGACCACCGGCGCCCCGTATCCCCACGAATAGGGCACCGGCCCCGACAATGCCACCGCGTCGCCGTCGTGGAGGACGCGGTCAAGGTTGACGGCGCCGGGCCGGCGGGTGACGTCCTGGCCGTTGACCAGCACCAGGTAGATCTCGTCGGGCGGCACCCTGAAGCGGCTGGCCAGTTCGGCAACCGGAGTGCCGGCGGGCAGCTCGATCACCTGCGGCGCGGCGCCGCCGTAGCGGGCCAGGCTGTTGAACATCCGCAGCGTCACCCGGATGGTCGGCATCCGCCCCGAATTGTCGCCGATACCGCGGTCCATCGTCGGCCTCCCTGAAACGGGTATCAGGCTAGCACCATTTCCGCGGCCCCGCGACTGGCGCGAATTTCCCGCAAAAATCGACGAAAGTCGCATCCGCGACCACCAAAGGACGGCATATAAATCCCGCGCATCAGATCATCCCTGGATTGCAAGGCCCCGCGAAATCTTTATGATTCGACATGGGGCGTGGGGCGCCCAGGGACAGGAGGCGGCGATGCCCATGATCCGTATCGCCTTGGGTCTGATTTTGGCTGTGCTGGCCATCGGGGGGCCGGCTCGTGCGGCGGACAGCTACAGTTTCGCCGTAGTGCCGCAGTTCGAGCCCCGAAAGCTGTTCGAGATCTGGAAGCCGATCCTCGATGCGGTCTCCGCCCGCGCCGGCGTCGAGCTGCGGCTGACCACCACCATGACCGTCCACGACTTCGAGCACAACCTGTCGGCGGGCAACTACGACTTCGCCTACACCAATCCCTACCAGGTGCTGAAGGAACGGACCGGCCAGGGTGATCAGCGCCCAGATGAGGCCCGGGAGGCTCCGAGACCCCAGCGCCGACGAGAGCTCCAGCAGGCCGAAGAGGATGAGGGAGGCCGTCAGGAACG
>JBLNBU010000175.1:0-17621 GCA_050260215.1 Actinomycetota bacterium | reverse complement strand
GCCCACTCGTCATCGCTTAACCAAATAAGCCCGCCTGCCATCCAAGCCTCCCACCTCTGTCGGGAATCTTGAATCACAGCGCGGGCTCACTGGGAATCCCTTAATTGAGTACGGACCCTAGTCGGCGGCATCCTCGCCTGGACCGACCTGCGCGAGCAGAAGGCGCTTCTGGCGGCCCAGGCCGCCTTGGTGGAGCAGCGCGACCTGCTGATCCGGGAGACCCATCACCGGGTCAAGAACCATCTGCAGATCATTGCGTCCATCCTGCAGATGGAGGCGCTTCGGCGCGGCCCCGAGGTCACCGAGTTCGCCGAAAGCCTGCAGCGCCGCCTGGACGTGCTGGCAGCGGCTCACGAGGTGTCCTACAAGGCGGCCGAGCTTGGGGTCATCGACGCCGCCCAGCACATCCACCGCATCTGCGAGCCGATGTCATCGCCCGAGCATCCGGTCGTCGCCCTGGTCGACGCGGGGGTGACCCTGACCAGCGACCAGGCCACTCCGGTGGCGCTGATCACCAACGAAGTCATCTGCAATGCCCTGAAGCACGCCTTTCCCGATCGCGGCCAAGGCCGGGTCGACGTCGTCCTCAAGCGGGACACGGCCGACGTTGTGCTGACCATCACCGACAATGGCGTCGGCCTGGGCGACAAGAGGCAGGCCGGCACGCTTGGACTGTTCCTCGTGCATGGGCTGGCCAAGCAGCTGGGTGGCGAATGCAGCCTGACAAGCGGCAAGCGCCGGGGCGCCGTCTTCACCCTTCGCTTCCCGGCCGGGTGACGCCCCGACAGGGCGAAATCCGGCAGCCATTCGCCACGGGTTGGGGTAAGCTCGGGAGGCATACTCTCGGGCGGGGGTGGAAATGGCAGACTTCCTGGGTTTCATTCAAGCCGCCAACAGCCTTTTCATTGCCCTGATCATCCTGGGGCTGGGCGTCGGCGCCGCCGTCGCCAGCGTCCTTTACGTGGTCGACATTTCCCAGACCAGGCACGCCATCCGGCGCAACTATCCGGTCATCGGCCGTTTCCGCTACCTGTTCGAATATGTCGGCGAGTTCTTCCGGCAGTACTTCTTCGCCCAGGATCGTGAGGAGATGCCGTTCAACCGGGCGCAGCGCGCCTGGGTCTACCGCGCGGCCAAGAACCTGGACTCGACGGTGGCGTTCGGCTCGACCCGGACGCTGAGAGTCCCCGGCGAACTGATCTTCGTGAACGCCCCGTTCCCGACCTTGGACGAAGAGGCGGTGGCCCCGCGGCTGGTCCAGGTGGGCGGGTCGTCCTGCCGGGTCCCGTATTTCCAGGATTCGCTCATCAACATCTCGGCCATGAGCTTCGGCGCCCTGTCGGTCCCGGCGGTGCGCTCGCTGTCCATGGGCGCGGCCAAGGCGGGCTGCTGGCTGAATACGGGCGAGGGCGGCCTGTCGCCGCACCACCTGGCCGGCAACTGCGACATCATCTTCCAGATCGGCACCGCCAAGTACGGGGTGCGTGACCTCGACGGGCGGCTGGACGAAGGCCGCCTGTCCGAGATCGCCGGCCTCGAATGCGTGCGCATGTTCGAGATCAAGCTGGCCCAGGGTGCCAAGCCGGGGAAGGGGGGCATCCTGCCCGGCGCCAAGGTGACGCCCGAGATCGCCAGGATCCGCGGCATCCCGGTCGGCAAGGATTCCATCAGCCCCAATCGCCACCCCGAGATCGACAGCGTCGACGGGCTGCTGGACACCATCGACTACGTGCGGGTGGTCACCGGCAAGCCGACCGGGTTCAAGACGGTCATCGGCGACCGGGGGTGGCTGGACGACCTGTGCCGGGCCATCCACAAGCGGGGCGTCGCCAGCGCCCCCGACTTCATCACCATCGATTCCGCCGACGGCGGTTCGGGCGCCGCGCCCCAGAGCCTGATCGACTATGTGGGCCTGCCGATCCAGGAGTCGCTGCCGGCCGTGGTCGACTGCCTGGCCGAGTGGGGGCTGACCGACCGGGTGCGGGTGATCGCGTCGGGCAAGCTCATCAACCCGGCCGACGTCGCCTGGGCCTTGTGCATGGGGGCCGATTTCGTCAATTCCGCCCGCGGCTTCATGTTCGCCATGGGATGCATCCAGGCGATGCAGTGCAACCGCAACACCTGCCCCACCGGCATCACCACCCACGACCCCAGGCTTCAGCGGGGCCTGGTTCCCGCGGACAAGGCCGAGCGGGTGGCGCACTACGTCAAGAACATGGAAAAAGAGGTCTGCTCCATCGCCCATTCCTGCGGCGTAGCCGAACCCCGCGCCCTCGGGCGCGAGCACTGCCGCATCATCCAGCCCGACGGCAGGTCCCGCTCCATGGCCGAGGTCCATCCGCTGCCCGCGGCGACCAGGACGGTCGCCACCTGAACGAGGGTCGCGGGCGCCCGGCAGGTGCCTCCTCACATTCTCGTTTGGGGCAGAGAATGCGAGGAGGCTTGTGGGAGCCGATTTCATGGAGAACCAGTTTCGGCTCGCCCATTGGGCTTCCGGCGTTCAGTTGGGAAAGACCGAGCAGGAAGCCGGTGCGTGGCTCTGGGAGTGCCGAGGGTGGCAAGCCACGCAATCACATACTAACAGCATATGCCAACCTGCGGTAGCGGGTGGTTACCCGAGAGGACGCGCCCATGGCGGCGCGGGTGAGGTGGACGCACCGTTCGCATCAACCAAAGTCATGCCACAATCCGAGCGCGATGTGGGTGTCGTCTACCCAATGGAGGCGCACATGCGCACCTTCGCTGCCGCTGCTCTGGTTCTCGCTGCCATATCGATGCCCGCCCTGGCTGCTCCGGGCAAGAAACTGTCCGAACTTGAGCAGATCGAGCACCAATCACACCAAGAGCGAATTGCCATTCTGCAAGAGGCCGACCGCTGCATTTCCGCGGCTCATACGCCGCCGGCCTACAAGGCTTGCGAGAGGGCCGAGGGCGATGCCCGCAAGGCCTCCAACCAGCGGGCCAAAGCGGCCAAGCAGGCTCTGCGCGAACAACGCTGATCGAAAGAAAGCCCCGCCGAGGGAATGAGCGGGGCTTTCCGATATCCAGGCACGCAGTGCACGACCGCGTCTATCCGGCGCGCACCTGCTGCAGGAATCCGCTTACGGCGGTGTCCAGGAGACCGGCGTTGCCGCTGAGGCCCCGGGCGGTCTGCAGGACCTCGGCCGCGGCAGAACCCGCCTGGGATGCCGCCTTGGTGACCTCGACGATGCTGCTGGACACTTCCTGAGTGCCTCGTGCCGCCTCTTCGACGTTGCGGGCGATTTCTTGGGTTGCCGCCGTCTGCTCCTCGACCGCCGAGGCGATGGTGGTCGAGATCTCGTCGATCTTCCCGATGGTGCCGGCGATGCTGCGGATGGCGGTGGTTGCCTTGCTGGTCTCCTCCTGCACGGCGCCGATGTGCTGGGTGATTTCCTCGGTCGCCTTGGCCGTCTGGTTGGCGAGGTTCTTTACCTCGTTGGCCACCACGGCAAAGCCCTTGCCGGCGTCGCCGGCGCGCGCCGCCTCGATGGTGGCGTTGAGCGCCAGGAGATTGGTCTGGCTGGCAATGTCGTTGATCAGGTTGACGATCTCGCCGATCCTCCCGACTGCTTCGGAAAGGCTGCGGACGATGCTGTCGGTCTCCGACGCTTCCTCCACCGCCGACTTGGCGATGGTGGTCGACTGCGCAACCTGGCGGCCGATCTCGGCCACCGAACTGGACAGTTCCTGGGTGGCCGCCGCCACGGTCTGGACGTTGGCGGCCGCCTGCTCGGATGCGGCCGAAACCGACCCCGCCTGGGCCGAAACCTGGCTGGACAGTCCGCTCAGGGCCTGCGCGGACCCCTCCATGTCGCGGGACGCCGAACCGACACCGGAAACCACCTTGGACACGTCCGCCTCGAACCGGTTGGCCAGGGCCAGCAACTCCTCCCTGCGGCTTTGTTCGGCACGCGCCTTGGCTTCCTCCTGCTCCTTCTTCATGCGCTCGACCTGCAGCGCATTGTCCTTGAAGACCTGTACGGTGCGGGCCATGGCCCCCACCTCATCGCCACGGTCGCTTCCCGCGACCTCGGCCGAGAGGTCGCCCTTGGCCAGCCTTTCCATGACCGCACGCAGGCGATCGAGCGGGCGAGTCACGCCCGCATTCATCAGCCACAAGGCAAATGAAGCCGATACGGCCAAGCCGATGACCGCGCCGATCCAGGTGGTGGTGATGGTGCCGTTGGTATGGTCCGTCAGTTCGTCGGATTGCTTTTTCATGGCGGCGTTCATCTTGTCGCCCAGTTTGACCATGTCGTCTCGGACCTGATCGAGGGCGGGATCGTATTGGCTGCGCATCATCTGCAGCGCCTCGCTTTCCTGCTTGGCGGCATCCAGTTCCAGGACCCGCTTCTGCAGGGCGAAGGTGGCATCGAAGGCGGCGCGGACGGCCTCCACATCCTTCTCGTTCTCGGGCGTCAGACGGGCGACCTCTCCCAGCAGATGATGGAAGTCCTTCCGCAACCCCTCGATCCGCTCGCGGATCGGCACTTGCTTGGCCTCATCCTGTTCGGCGATCAGGATATAGGTTTGCCGCCCTACGGATAAGATGCGCTGGGCTGCGCGGGCATTGTCGCGCATGGCCAAGGCATCGGTATCGATCAGCAGGGAGTAGCCGGCATCGATGCCTTGCATCCGGTTGGTGGCCAGAACCACCAGAGCCAGCATGGCAACCGCCAACGTCGCAAGAGCCAGCATCACCTTCAGGTTGATTTTTAGGTTGTTGAGCATTTCGTCACCCTCCCACATGCCGCAACATACTTTAGACCATAATCAACCCAGGCGACAGGGTTGCGGCACTCGACCGGGTGCTGTTTGCCGCAGATGACGCACAAGGGCGCGACAGGGCGGTCACGCACCGGTCAAAAGGAGGGGGCCAGAGGCGGTGTTGCGCTCCGGTTGAATGCTGTTTTCGCGAAAGGAGGGCGCCTGGCGCCCCAAGGGGAGACGCAGGCTTCCGGGCCCGCCCCCCGAGGCGGGGGGGGCTCAGCCCCCCGCCTGTTGCCGGCGGACGCCGGCCAGGAAGCGGTCGATGGTTTGCCGCAGGTCGGCGGTTTCGGTGGCCAGCGCCTGGGCCGAGGCAAGCACCGAGGTGGCGGCCGAGCCGGTTTCCCCGGCGGCCTGGCTGACGCCGACGATGTTGGTAGACACCTCCTGGGCGCCTGCGGCGGCCTGGTGGACGTTGCGGGCGATTTCCGAGGTGGCCGCGCCCTGTTGCTCCACCGCCGCGGCAATGGCGCCGGCGATGTGGTTGATCTCCTCGATGCGGCCGGCGATGCCGGTGATGGCGGCGACGGCGTCCTTGGTGGCGGACTGCACCGAGCCGATCTGGGCGGCGATCTCCTCGGTGGCCTTGCCGGTCTGGTTGGCCAGGTTCTTGACCTCGCCGGCGACGACCGCGAAGCCCTTGCCGGCCTCGCCGGCGCGGGCGGCCTCGATGGTGGCATTGAGCGCCAGCAGGTTGGTCTGGCTGGCGATGTCGTTGATCAGCATGACCACCTCGCCGATGCGGGCCGAGCTTTCGGCCAGCCCGCGCACGGTCTCGCTGGCCCGGCTGGCCTCCTCGGCGGCGGTGCGCGCGGTGCGCGACGACTGCTCGACGCTGCGGCCAATTTCCGAGATGGAGGCCGACAGTTCCTCGGCGGCGCTGGCCACCGCCTGGCTGCTGGCGGTCGCCTCCTCGGCAGCGGCGGCAACCACTGATGCCTGGTGGTTGGTCTGTTCGGCGTTGGCCGACATCATCTGCGCCGTGCTTTCCATGCTGCCCGCCGATTTCGACACGGTGCCGATGGTGCGCGAAGCGTCGCGGTCGAACTCGGACACCAATGCCTCCATGGCGCGGGCGCGTACCTCCCGGGCGTTGATGCGGGCCTCGTCCTCGTGCCGGCGACGCTCGGCCTCGATCAGGCTCAACCGCCACTGGTCCAGGGCGCGGGCCAGCGGCCCGATCTCGTCGGTGCGCCCGGTGTCGGAAACGCTGGCCGAGGTGTCGCCGCGGCTCAGGCGTCCCACCACTTCGGACAGCCGCTGCAAGGGGTCGACCACCGAGCGCGAGATCCGGATGGTGGCCAGGAAGGCAATGGCCGCGGCGATGGCGGTGATGGTCAGCACCACCGCCTTATAGCGTCCGTCGCTGCGTCCGGCCTCGGCCTCGACCTCCTTGGACAGCGCCTCCGAAGCCGACACCGCCTCGTCGATGCCCGCGCGGTGCGCTTCGTAGCTGGCGGTCATCCTGGCCATGGCCGCCTCGGTGCCCGCGCGGTCGCCGCGTTCCAGCGCCGGAAAGAATGCGCCGTCGGCCACGCTGAAAAACTCGACCGCGGGACGGTAGGACTTGACCAGCAGCGCGTTGGCCAGGTTGCCGCTCAGGTTCTGGCCGTCCCAATAGGCGTGACGCTCGTCGAATTCCTTCTTGAGGCCGGCCATGCGCTCGCGCAGGGGCTTGACCTTGTCCGGCGCGGCACCGAACGCCTGCTGGGCCACCAGGTAGCTCTCCAGGATGTACTCGGGCGGCGGCAGGATGTCGGCCAGCAGGTCCTTGGTGAGGACGATGCGCGAATAGACCGGGCCGTTGACCTTCAGCGTGTCGAACGCCACCCACCAGCCGGCGACGATGGCCGCGGTGGTGACCGCGATGACCGCGGCCAGGGCCAGCATGGTCTTGCGGATCGTTCCCAGTCCGAGCATGTGCGTCTCCTCTCCAATGGGGGTGTATTTACTTGCATTTGTACACTTCATATGGCGCATGGCCATATGACCGATAACACTTAGGTATTGTATATCATCGGCAGGTGAACGGAATTGCGGGCTGATGTGAACGAGATTGGAATGAGTGTAATTAATATCCGGTGCAAGCCAGGGTACCGGAAGCCTTTGCCGCCCGTGGCAACAGGGTCAACCGCCGACGGTGCGAAGCCGGGCGGTCGCCAGACGGGCACAAGCGGGGCAGAGCCCGGAGGCCGCGTGCGTCTGCAAGTCCGGCAGTTGGCGCCGGCCGAGGTGGGCGCGAAACGCCTCGGCCATGAATCCGGCGCCGCATTGGGTGCATTGGACCAGCCGGGTGCGGCTGACCGGGGTGCCGGTGATGACGATGGTCCGCACGCCGCCCTGGTCCTCCATGCGGATCGCCCCCTCGGGGCAGGCCTGGGCGCAGGCGCCGCATCCCACGCACAAATCCGCGGGGCGGGCGAAGTCGCGGAACACCAGGCGGCCGGCCGCACGCTCCATGCGGATGGCGTCCACGCCGACACTGGCGCAGGCCAGTTCGCACAGCCCGCACCCGGCGCAGATGTCGCAGCGCAGGCAGCGTTCGGCCTCGTCGTGGGCCATGGCATCGCTCAAGCCCATCTCGATCGGCTCGTAACTGTCGCCCCGCTGCTCGACCGGCACCATGGGAATGGCCGAACGGCACGCCGTGGTGCGGGCGGCCGGCAGGGTGGGAAGCGGCGCCATGTCGGTGCGCCGCCGGCGGTCCGCGCGCGCCGGATCGAAGGGCCGGCCATTGAGGTAGTCGTCCATGGACAAGGCGGCGCGCTTGCCGTCGGCCACCGCCTCCACCACGATGCGCGGGCCGTGCACCACGTCGCCGCCGGCAAAGATCCCCGGATCGCCGGTCTGCAGCGTCACCGGATCGACCACCATCAGCCCACGCTCGACCACGATGCCGGGCGCCACCATGCCCAGGTCGGCCATCTGGCCGACGGCCAGCAGCACGGTGTCGGTGGGCACGGTGCGCAACTGCCCGGGATCGAACTGGGGCGAGAAGCGGCGCTGGTCGTCGAACACCCGCAGGCAGCGCTGGAAGGTGATCTGCCGGTCGGCATCGATCCGCACCGGCCCCCAGCCGTTGTTGAAGACGATGCCCTCCTCGGAGGCCTCGCGCTGCTCGTGGGGGCTGGCGGGCATCTCGGCCCGGCTTTCCAGGCAGAACACCTCGACCTGCCGCCCGCCCTGGCGCCGTGCGGTCAGGGCCACGTCCATGGCGACGTTGCCGCCGCCGATGACCACCACATGCGGACCGACGCGCGGATCCGTGCCGGCACGCACCGACTTCAGGAAGTCGATGCCGTGGCCGACGAAGGGCAACTCGATGCCCGGCAGCGCAATGGCGCGTGACTTCTGCAGGCCGGCCGCGACGAACACCGCGTCATGCTCGCGCTTGAGGTCGTCGATGCGCTCGACCCGGATGTTGGTGCGGATGGCGACACCCATGGCGCGGATGTGGTCGATCTCTTGGTTCAGCACCTCGGCGGGCAGGCGGTAGGCGGGGATACCGTAGCGCAGCATGCCGCCGGCCTCGGGGGCCTGTTCGTAGACGGTCACCCCATGGCCGAGAAGCGCCAGGTAATAGGCGGCCGACAGGCCGGCCGGTCCCGATCCCAGGATGCCGACGCTCTTGCCGCTGGGTGCGCCGAGGTCGGCCTGCGGATAGGAGCCGGCGGCAAGCGTGCGGCGGCACGTCACCGCCTTCATGGCGCGAATGGTGACCGCCCCGCCCGCTTCGGCGCGCAGGCAGGCGGACTCGCACGGTGCCGGGCAAATGAGGCCGCAGACGAAGGGAAGCGGGTTGTCCTGCAGGATGGTCCGGGTGGCATCGCCCTGCCGCTCGGCGCCGATCTGGGCCATGAAGCCGGGAATGTCGATGCCGGCGGGGCAGGCGGTCTGGCATGGCGCCAACGCCTCGCGGCCGCAGCCCTTTTCGCACAGGCCCCGCTCCAGGTGGTCGAGCCAGAGGTCCTGCCGTCCATCGAGGCTGGCCCGGAGCCGACGACCGCTGTCGGTGCCATGGGCCGCCCAGGCTTCAACGACGTTCTTCAGTTCGGCCAGCGAGGTCTCGCCTCCCCGCCCGGTGGCGATCAGCACCAGCAGCCGCAACAGGTTGGTCAGGACGTGGCGCCTGCCGGCCTCGCCGCCCTCGCTGGCGCTCCATTCCTCGTAGACCGCCCAGCGCAGTTCGGCGACCGGGCAGGCATCACCCTGCGTCGCCATGGCTGCCCCCGTGTTGCGCCATCAGCCTGGCATGACGTTCGCGCTTGGCGGAGGGGACCTGCTCGCTGGGGCCGAAGGACAGGCACCCGGTCATGCAGACGGTGACGCAGGACGGCTTCAGCCCCTGGTCCAGCCGGTCCATGCAGTAGTCGCACTTGACCGCCTTGCCCGCTGCCGGATCCCACTGGCAGGCCCCCCAGGGGCAGCTGACGATGCAGCTCTTGCAGCCGATGCACTGGGAGGGCTCGATATGGACGATGCCGTCCTGGGCGCGCTTGCGGATGGCCCCGGTCGGACACGCCGCCAGGCAGGCCGCGTCCTCGCAATGGAAGCACGGCATGAAGACGAAGTCGGTGGCCATGCGGCCCCCCAGGTCCTCGACCCGCACGATCTTGCACAAGGCCGGGCCGGGACCCAGCTTCTTGTTGGTCTTGCACTGGATCTCGCAGGCGGAGCAGCCGACGCAGTTCCAGGCATCGTGCCAAATGGCGTGGCGGCTCATGGCCTTTCTCCCGCCTCGACCGCTTCCACCCGCACCTGGGTCTCGGTGTAGGTGAAGCCGCCGCCCGCCCGGTCGAAATCGAACAGCTTTCCCTGTTGCAGGTACTGGTCGGACATGCCCCGTCCGCAGGCCCGGGTCAGCTTCGGCACGGTACGGCCGAACCCGTGCAGCATGAACACCGCGTCCGGGTGAATACGGTCCGTGACCCGCGCGCGGCCCTCGACGACGCGGTCGCCGCTGGTTACCCGGACGGTGTCGCCTGGCTTGATGCCCAGGCGGCTCGCCGGGGCCGGATGGATCCACACGTCGTTCTCGTTCAGCAACTCGTTCAGCAACGGGTTGTTCACCGATTGGGCATGGGCCTGCATGGCGACACGGCCGAACAGCAGCCAGAACCGGCCTTCCTCCAACGGCTTTGGCTCGAACGGGGGGAAGGAGGGAAGGCCCATCGCCTCGAGCACGCTGCCTTGGAACTCGATCTTGCCGCTGGGGGTCCTGAACGCCAGCGGCGCCGGCTTGTCGTCGCCGTGGAAGACGCCCCGGTCACGCAGCCGCTGCAGGTCGATGCCGGTCCCGCCCAGCTGGTACTCCCAGATCGCGTCCAGTGAGTTGAAGTCGAGGTAACGGCCGTCGCCGACCCGCTTCTCGAGCTCGCGGAAGATCCACCAGCCGGGACGGGTGTCGAAGCGCGGCTCGACGGCCGGCTGCCGGATCGCCAGCATCGGGCTCGGGCCCTTGAACTCGCCGATGATGTTGCCGCGCTCAAGGTAGCTGGACTCCGGCAGGATGACGTCGGCGTACCAGGCGGTTTCCGAGTAGTTGACGTCGATGGCCACCAGCAAATCGAGCTTGTCCAGCACCTGCTTCTGGCGGACCGGGTCGGGAAAGCCGGTCAGCGGATCGTGGCGATAGACGATGTAGGCTCCGATGGGGTAGGGCAGCCCGGTGTCCATCGCCCGGAACACCTGGTGGCCGACGCCAAGGGCGGGGTCCCAGTGCTTGTTGACGCCGCCGGCCCCGTCGGCGCGTGGCTCGCCAACCGGCGGAATGCGGTCGGACAGCCTGTTCAGTTTCTTCCCGGTGGGCGTGGCGACGCCACGGGCCGGCAGCAGGCCGCCCGGCTGGCCGACGGCTCCCAGCAGGGTGTTGATGACGTGAGCGGTGCGGCTGACATGGAAGGACTGGCTGTGGCGGGCGGTCATCCAGCCGGCATGGAACAGCACCCTCGGCGCCGCGGCCGCCACTTCGCGGACCAGGGCGCGGATCTCATCGGCGGCGATGCCGGTCCGAGTCTGGGCCCATTCGGGCGTGGTCTGCCTCGTCGCCTCGCGCAGGACGTCCAGGCCGAGGACCCACTGGTCCGCGAAGCCCTTGTCGTACAGGTCGCAGGCCAGCAGTTCGTGGATGATCGCCAGGTTCAGCGCATAGTCGCTGTTGGGGCGGATCTGCCAGAAGCGGGTCGCCTTGGCGGCGGTCACGGTGAAGCGGGGATCGATGTAGGTGATCTTGGCGCCTCGTTCCCGGGCCTTCAGGAACGCCTTGACCTCCTTGACCTGCAAGGACTCCAGCATGTTGCGGCCGTAGAGAACGATGTGGTCCGAGCGCGCGTAGTCGTAGCCGAGGTCGTTGCGGCCCAGGCCGAACAGGCTCCTGGTGGCGTGGTGCGCGTTGGCGCCGCACGAGGCGTCGTGGTCGAAGTAGTTGGGCGACCCGATCGCCTGCATGAAGCTCTTGGTCAGGTCATTGAAGGGGCCGCCGCGGTCGGAAAGCGCGACCCCGCGCGAACCGAGCCTGTCGCGCACCGACCTGAGCCTGCTGCCGACGTAATCCAGCGCCTCGTCCCAACCCACCTCCCGCCACTTGCCTTCACCGCGGCGGCCTTCCCGGATCATCGGCCGCTGCGGTCGCTCGTCGTCGTTGAGGAACGCAATCCCGGCCGCCCCCTTGGGACACAGCGAAGCGCCCATGGCCGGGTCGTTGGGGTTGCCCTGCAGCCAGGCGACCTGACCGTCTTCGACCTGCACCTCGATGGGGCAGCGGACGGCGCACATGCCGCAGATGCTGAACTTGCGCACTCGTCGCGGCGGCGAGGTCCGTTCAAGGCCAGGCTCTTTCATGGGCGTCCGCTCTCATGCTTTGCCGCACTGCCGAACGGTAAATCAGCTTGCGCTAATACTCAACAGGAGCGCTCTTCCTATCCGAATGAAAACGCATCCATGGACAGCACCCCGTATTCCATGGCGCGGTGCAGCCGGGTGGCTCGTCCCGAGGCGGAGGCCCCCAGGGCCGTGAACAAAGGCAACAGGTGCTCGTCGGTGGGGTGGTTGCGGACGGCCTCGGGGGCTTGCGCGCGATAATCCAGCAGGTCGTCCACCCGGCCGTCGGCCAGGGCTTGGGCCATCCAATCGGCGAAGGCCGTCGCCCAAGGCTCGGCGGGATCGGTCACCTGCCGGCGGAAGCATTCCCTCAAGTTATGGGTCAGCGCCCCGGTGGCCAGGATCAGCACGCCATCCTCGGCCAAGGGGCGCAGGGCCTGGCCGAGCCGGTAATGATGGGCCGGGTCCCGTGACGGCTGCACCGCCACCGGCACGATGGGGACGTTCGCCTGGGGCCAGACCAGTGTGGCCGGGCACCAGATGCCGTGGTCCAGCCCGCGCACCGGATCCGGTTCGCAGCCCAGCAATCCGGCCACCTGCCGCGCCAGTTCCGGCTCCCCGGGCGCGGGGTAGGTCATCCGGAACAACTCGGGCGGAAAGCCGTGGAAGTCATGGATGGTCTGCGGCCGGGCCGCGGCGCCGACCCGGGGCTGGTCCGTGGTCCAGTGGGCCGACACCGCCAGCACCGCGCGCGGCTTGGCGATCCTCTGTCCCAGGTCGCGCAGGAAGGCGGTGGTGGCGGTTGCCTCCAGCACCAGCATGGGCGAGCCGTGGGACAGGAAGATGGGAGCGATCACGGCACAAGCCTTTCCGGTCAGCCGGCCCAGCGCCGCGCCGCCTCGGCCACGCGGGCGCCCAGGGCGTGGGCGGTGCGTAGGTCGGCGTCGGGCGGCGCCACCGCGGGCGGGGCGTCGGCATTGGACTGGGCCATGGCACCGAGATAGCTGCCCAGCCGGTTGAGGTCGTTGGCGCTGCCGGCCGAGCTGTTGTTGCCCGGCATCAGCCCCAGGCTGATCCACACCATGCCATGCTGGGCGGCGAACACCGACATCTGGATCAGCGTGTTCAGCTTGTCGCCGCTCTGGCTGGCCGAATTGGTGAAGCCGGCCGCCAGCTTGTCCTTCCAGCCCTGGTTGGACCACACCTTGGACGAGGCGTCCATGAAGGCTTTGAAGGGCGCCGAAACGCCGCCCATGTAGGTCGGCGAGCCGAACACCAGGGCGTCGGCGCCTGCCAGGTCGTCCCAGTGGGCGTCCACCTCACCGGTAGGAACCATCAGCGTCCGGGTGCCCGGGACCGAATTGATGCCGGCAGCCACGGCCTCGGCCTGGCGCGCGGTGTGGCCGTAGCCGGAATGGTAAACGACGGCGACGGTGCGGGTCTTGGTGGTCATGATCGGGTCTCCTCAGATTTCGCGGGCGAGCGCTTGGTATTGGGAGGGCATCAGGGAACTCTGTCGAAAGGACGCATGCCTGGGACGCTACTCCCTGGCCTCCGGCGCAACAATCGGCTAAACTAACAATGAACTTTTGCGGAAATGGCATCAATGGATCGATTGTCGGCGCTCAGGGCGTTCTTGACGGTGGGCGATGCCGGCAGCTTTTCGGCGGCGGCACGCGTGCTGGGGGTGTCCACCTCCATGGTCAGTCGGCTGGTTAGCGGGCTCGAGGCCGATCTGGGGGTGCGCCTGATGCAGCGGACCACGCGCACCGTCACCCTGACCGAGGCGGGGCATGGCTATGCCGATCGCTGTCGCCGCATCCTCGCCGATCTCGAAGAGGCGGACCTGCAGGTGAGCCGCCTGCAGTCCGAGCCGGTGGGGCGCCTCAGGATCAGCGCCCCGATGTCCTTCGGGGTCGCCCATCTGGCTCCGGTCCTGCCCGACTTCTTCCGTCGCCACCAGCGTATCGCCCTGGACCTGTCCATGACCGACCGCTTCGTCGACCTGGTCGAGGAGGGCTTGGACCTGGCGGTTCGCATCGGCCCGATGACCGACTCCAGCCTGGTGGCCCGGCGCTTGTGTCCGATCCGCATGGCAGTGGTCGCCAGCCCGGCCTATCTGGCCGAGCGCGGCGTGCCGCAAAGTCCGGCGGACCTGGCGGCGCACGACTGCATCGCCAGCCGCCAGACCGCCGCCGGCTGGACGTTCGCCGATGGCAGCGTCGTCGCGCCGGGAAGCCGCTTCGCGGTCGACAACGGCGACGTGGTGCGTGTCATGGCGCTGGCGGGATGTGGCCTGGTCTATCTGCCGACCTTTTTTGTCGGCAAGGATATCCGCGACGGCGCCCTGGTGCGGGTGCTCGACGCGTACGTCGCCAGTCCCAGCGTGCTGCATGCGGTCTATCCGCATGCCCGCCACCTGTCGCCCAAGGTGCGGGCCTTTGTCGACTATCTTGCCTCCCGCTTCGGCCCCGAGCCCTATTGGGACGAGGGGCTTTAGATCGGTCCGGCCAGAACTCACAGCTCCGGATTGTCACCCGTCCACCGCAGGACCATGCAGGTCATGTCGTCCGATTGGGGAGCTCCGTTGGCAAAACCCTCTGCGTTACACTTCGACCGCTCCAATTACCCATCCGTGCATGCCTGGCATGCCCTGGAGTAGATGCAGCGGCAATTGATGCATATGACTTTCGGTTTATCCTTGGGGCGGAAGATCCGTCACGGAGCATGGCTTCATGCCCGTCAGGAGACCGGAACGGATGACAGCTGCACCCAATACTCGCCGGAGGAGGTCACCCATGAAGGTAATCAAATACATCGTCGCCGGCCTTGCTGCCCTGCTGCTGGTGACTGCTCCCTTGTCCAGTGCATGCGCCGAAGATTTTGGCACCCGAGAACAGGCCAAGGCGATGGTCGAGAAGGCGGCTGCCTTCTACAAGGCCAACGGCAAGGACAAGGCGCTGGCCGAGTTCAGCAACCCCAAGGGCATGTTCGTCGACCGGGACCTCTACGTCATCAGCTATGCCCTTGACGGCGTTCGCCTGTCCCACCCCTACAACCCGAAATTGGTGGGCAAGTCGGCCGCCGAGGCCGTCGACTTTGATGGCAAGCCCTATGGCAAGGAAATCATCGAGGTCGCCAACACGAAGGGCAGCGGCTGGGTCGACTACAAGTTCACCGATCCCACCACTAAGAAGCTTTCCGACAAGACCACCTACGTGTTGAAGGCCGGCGACATCATCTTGGCCTGTGGCGTGTACAAGCACTGAGCAAGAGATGCAGCATCGGGGGAGATGATCATGGACGGGCTTTTCCGCGATATGGGCATTCGTCAGAAGCTGGCCATTGCCCCCGTGCTCATCGTTGTCGCCGCACTGTGCTTGGGCGTCCTGGTGGGAACCATCACCTCCAGCCAGGATCGCGCGCTCGAGACCCTCTACCACGGCAGCTTCAGCAAGAAGCAGATTGTCAACGATTTGGCGCGAACGCTGGAGGCAGTCGGGTCCGGCCTCTATCGCTCGATCACTTGGCAGAACGCCGGCGCCGACGATGCAACCGTCAAGGGGGCAATCGCCGCCACCCTCAAGCGGATCGACGGCATCGCTCTGCAATTGGACGCCCTGCAGGGGCGCGTCGAGCCAGGCAGTGCCGAAGCCGGCACCCTGGCCGAGGTGCGCGCCGCCGCCACCGCCTATGCGGGTAAGGCCCGCGAAGTGCTTGATATGCTCGACAGCGACCCGGTGATGGCGGTCACCCTGCTGCGCCAGGCGGAGCGGTTGGCTGCCAAGGTGGAACAGGCGGTTGCCGACTGGTCTGAATTGCAGACGCGCCAGAACGATGCTCTGTTCGATCGGACGCAAGCCGATTCCCGGCGTTCCTTCAATGTATTCGTTGCCATCATGGTGGCAGCCTTCGGCGGCGCCACTCTGCTGATCTTGCAGATCGGGCGGGGCATCCATGGTGCGGTCGCCGTGCTGACCGGGATAATGACCCGTCTGGCCGCCGGCGATCGCAGTGTCGAAGTGTCGGGTGCCGAACGTCGTGATGAGTTGGGCGACATGGCCCGGGCGGTTCAGGTCTTCAAGGACCATGCCATCGAAAACGAGCGCTTGCGCTCCGAGCATGAAGAAGACCAGCGCCGCGTCGCCCGTGAGCGGGCCGCCGCCCTCAGCGCCATGGCCGACCGCTTCGAGGCGACGGTGAAGGCCAAGGTTGCCGAGGTGGATCGCTCGAGCATCGCCATCGGCAAGACCGCCAATGTGATGGCCCAGCATTCCGAGCATAGCGGCGCCAGTTCCCTGGATGTCGGGGATGCCGCTCGCAATGCCAACGAGCGCGCCGCGGTCGTCGCCGAGGCGACCCGCCAATTGGCGCTTTCGGTCAATGAAATTGCCGAACAGGTCGGCCAGTCGTCGGTGGTGGCGCGCCAAGCCGTGGATGACGTCAACTCCACGGCGGGACACATGCGGGAACTCTCCCTGGCGGTTCAGTCGATCGGCGAGGTCGTGCAGCTGATCAACGATATTGCCGCCCAAACCAACCTGCTGGCCTTGAACGCCACCATCGAGGCGGCCAGGGCGGGCGAGGCCGGCAAGGGCTTTGCCGTGGTGGCCAACGAGGTCAAGAACTTGGCCAACCAGACGGCACGCGCCACGGACGACATCTCGCGACAGGTGGAAACAATTCAGGCGTCGACCGCGGAGATGACCCGCTCGATCGAAGGGGTGGTGGAAACAATCCGCCGCATCGACCACGGCTCGGCCGCTATCGCCGGCGCCGTGCAGGAGCAGGAGGCAACCACCCGCGACATCGCCGCCAATATCGAGGAAGTGGCGCACGAAATCGCGCAAGTCTCGAGCCATGTGGGGAAATTGGCACAGACGTCGATCCGGTCATGTGCCGGTACCGTCCGGGTCATTTGGAGTGCCGGGACGCTCAACGCGGTCGTTACCGATCTTCTGGGTGAAGTCGATCGCTTCCTGGGAGATGTTCGCCCATCCTCACCCGGCTGACCTGCGACCTGGATCCGGGCCCTTCCAGGCGTACGGCGACGCGGCGATGCCGCTAGAAAGATCCCCGCCTCGCCCGGACGCCGGCGTGAGCGTGCTGCCGTTCTAAAGCTGGGCCAAGCATGGCCAGTCTGGTCCGCGCAGCTGAATTCCTGATTTTTCAGCGGATCAAACTAAGAGCGTGGTCGATCGAGCCAACCCGGTCGTTCGCTTGCGGGCACGATGACGTTGTCTCGTAACGACCGCCATGGGCGCAAAACAAGTGACCGGTCCGGCCCGAGTGCCCGTGAGTGGAGTGCCGCAACCAGGCGCAGGCCTGGGTCGACGCCTTGGACAGGTCGCGGACGCTGACCGACACGGCGCCGGCTTGGTCCGGCTTCACCGAACCGCCATCGACGGGATGCGGGAAATCTGGCCAAGTCACTGAGGTGACCATTGAGCCGCTACAGCGAGGAGGGAGCGGCAATTCACGGAAACAAATTGATTAGGCTGGGGTTTAGCAGGTTGATCGCGTGATGCTGCGCACTCTGACCTTCTTGTTGGACCGGGAACCCACGACTGTGCCATTGATGAAGAGGTTGAGCGCCGCCTGTCAAGAAAAGCGGGTAATTGCGCCCGCCGACGGCGTGATGCCGCGCCGTTGTCGCCATGAAAGGCTATGAGCATGCCGTATGAGATCACCGTGCACGGTCGACGTAACGTGGAAAACGAGGCGGAGGCGATTTCCTTAGCCCTTCTTGTCGGAAACAGCCTCGACAAATTTGACATCGTTCACAGCATTGACGTGTTCGATATGATGGCTAACCGATCCATCACGATCTCGAAGCGGCCAAGCGCCGAACTGGCTTGGACGTCTGATCAGCAGCAGCAATATGAAATCGCCGTTGACGCCGTGATGACACTGGATCCCGACATGGATCGCCAAGCCGCTGTCCGCGTCGTCAATATGGCCATGGAGAAATTCAAATAGCCGTCTGGCGACGAGTCCTGCTCCCTTGCCGAGAA
>JBLNBU010000174.1:0-12927 GCA_050260215.1 Actinomycetota bacterium | reverse complement strand
ATCCGACCCGACCGCCGCGCCGTCATGATCGGTGCGGCCCTGTTCGTCCTTGGCGTCATCGTCTGGGGCGCCTTCAACACCGCCATGGAGGCGACCAACACGCTGGATTTCTGCGTCACGTGCCACGAGATGCGCGACACCGTCTTCCAGGAATACAAGGGCACGGTCCATTACACCAACCGCAGCGGCGTGCGCGCCGGCTGTCCCGACTGCCATGTGCCGCGCCCGTGGGTGTGGAAGGTGGTGCGCAAGGTCCAGGCCAGCAACGAGCTCTATCACGCCCTGCGCGGCACCATCGACACGCCCGAGAAGTTCGAGGCCCATCGGCTGGAACTGGCCCAGCGGGTGTGGGCGGCCATGAAGGCCACCGATTCGCGGGAATGCCGCAACTGCCACGGCTTCGACGCCATGAACGCCGAGACGCAGCGTCCGCGCGCCCGCGCCCAGCATGCCGCCGCGGCGGCCGAGGGCCAGACCTGCATCGACTGCCACAAGGGCATCGCCCACAAGCCTGTCCACGCCAAGCTCGAAGCGCCGCCGACGGACTTCGACATCAGCCAATGAGGACCGCCATGAGGACTTCCGCCGCCACCTTCGCCCTTGCCTGCCTGGCCGCCGGCCCGGCCCTCGCCGTCGACTGGGCCGCCGTGCCGGGGTCTCCGGTGACGCTGTTCTATCCCGGCCAGTCGTCCTACGAGTGGGTGCTGACGCCCGGCGACCACGGCGGCGCCGCCAAGTTCCGCGAAGGCAAGAACTGCCGCGAGTGCCACAAGGGCGAAGAGCAGACCATGGGCTCGACCCTGGTGTCGGGCAAGAAGAACGAGCCCACCCCCATCGCCGGCAAGCCCGGCTTCCTGCCGGTCACCGTCAAGGTCGCCCATGACGACAAGATGCTGTACGTCCACCTGGAATTCGCCGAGGGCAGCCAGCCCGACGCCAAGCAGGATCCCAACTTCGCCACCAAGGTGACGATGATCCTCAACGACGGCGGCGTGCCCGAGGCCAACCGGGCCGGCTGCTGGGTCGCCTGCCACGACGATGCCGCCCGCATGCCCAGCGCCGCCGACGCCGACCGGCCCAAATACCTGCTGAAGACCCGCGCCAAGGTCACCCGCACCGGCGGCGGCGACGAGCTCAAGCCCGCCGACGAGCTGTCCAAGCTGGCAGCTGCGGGCTATCGGCTGGAATACTGGCAGGCGCGCCTGAACCCCGGCGCCGCCGCGGTGGCCGCCAACGGCATCATCACCGACAAGCGCCAGGAGGCGAACCCGGTCGCCGCCAAGGCCGACGCCACCTTCGCCGGCGGCAAGTGGGCGGTGACCCTGAGCCGCCCGCTGTCGGCCGGGGCGCCGTTCAAGGACCTGGTGCCGGGCAAGACCTATACGGTCGGCTTCGCCATCCACGCCGGCCACACGGCCCGGCGCTTCCACTACGTCAGCTTCGAGCACACCCTGGTGCTCGACCAGGGCGACGCGGACCTGGTGGCGAAGAAGAACTAGCGGAGGGGAACCGCTCCCTCTCCCGCTGGGAGAGGGAGGGGCGGTGACGCGGCCTAGTAGGTCAGCACGCGGTCGGCGGCCAGGCACTCGGCGACGAAGGCGGCGGCGCCGACCACGGTCGACGGAGTGACAAGGCCGTTGGCAGTGTCGATGTTGCGGGCCATGGCGCATGGCGCGCACACCAGCAGGCGGCCGCCGCCCTCAAGGAAGGCGGCCAGCAGGTCGCCCAGCGGCGGGAACTTGTCGGCCTGGACCGTCTGGGCCACGCCCTTGGCGCCCAGTCGCACGCCGTCGGCCTGCAGGCCGACGACCACCTCGACGTCCGAGGCCATGGCGGCGGTGGCCATGGCGAAGGCGACGGTGGAGAGTTCCGGGTTCTCGGGGCCATGGGTGCACATGATGACCATCTTGCCGGCCATGCGGATATCCTCGGCTGGTTTATAAGGGAATCCGACTATAGGCCCGGCATCGGCTCCCCGGCCTGCAGGAAACGCAGGTCAGCCCTGCACACGAACCGTCGGCGCAGTCGGGCAGGCCGCGGTTTCGCCGGCGCCGGGGATGCAGGGCATGCCGTCGCGCTCGGACAGCCGGCGGCGGCCGTGTTCGGTGATGGCATAGGTGCCGCGGCCCAGCCGTTCCAGGTAGCCCAGGCGGACCAGGGCGCGGGCGCACTCCTTGTCGGGGCCGTCGGCGACATGGAGGTTGGCTTCGACCGCGGCCTCGAGCAGGCATGCCTCGGCCGCGGTCAGCGATACGGTACGGATACACGAACAGCAGACCATGGTCCGCCCCCCGCGCGAGGTCTTCAGATGAACAGGTTGATGTCGGACTTGGTCGCGCACTCGATGTAGGTGGCCGCACCGGCCAGCTCGATGCCGTCGATCAGGTCTTCCTTCTTGTACTCGAACAGGTCGAGCGTCATCTGGCAGGCGATCATGCGCACCTCGGCCTCGACGGCCATCTCGCGCAGTTCCGGGATCGACGCCACGCCCTTCTTCTTGATCAGGTTCTTCATCATGGTGGTCGCCATGGCGTCCATGCCGGGGATGGCGCCGACCAGATTCGGCATGGCCATGTGCATGCCCATCATGGGCATTTCCATGGCGGCGTTGCCCAGCGTGGTGACCTTGAGGTCGAGATCCTTCTTGAGCAGCGCGAGGCCGTAGAAGGTGAAGAACAGGGTCACGTCCAGGCCCATGCTGGCCGCGGTGGTGGCCAGGATGAAGGGCGGATAGGCCCAATCCAGGGTACCCTTGGTGACGATGATCGACATGGATTTGTTGTCGGCCATTTATCGCGCTCCGCTAAATAAGTGGCGGCTAATGTAATGGCCCGCGATTGGCCCCCGGTAGTATCCTTGGACCACAGGTGGCGATTTTTTCGCGGGAAAGGGAAGGGGTGGGGCGGCACCGGGCCGCCCCAGGCCCCACGAGATCAGAACTTCCAGCGCAGGCCCATCTGGGCGCCGTACTGGCTCATCTCGACGCTCGAGTTGCGGCCGGCGGCGCTGTAGGAGTCGCCCGAGCCGTTGTCGGTCATGCCGACGCGCGGCGCGTAGTAGCCGGCCCCCGAGATCTCCCAGCGCTCGTTGATGGCGTACGAGGCGCCGGCGGTGACGTGGTGCTCGACCACGGCCGGGAACAGCAGGTTGGCGAAGACGTGCTGCTCGTCGATGGGCGAGCGGCCGTAGTTCCAGCCGGCGCGCACCGTCCAGGTCGGATCGATGCGGTACTGGGCGCCCAGCGAGAAGATGGTCTGGTTCTTCCAGCCGAAACCGCCGTCCGACGGCTCGCGCCCGATGGCGCGCACGGTGTGCCACATGACGTACTTCATGTCGAACAGCACGTCGAGGTCGGAAGTCGGGTGCAGGGCGGTACCGATACCCATCTGCCCGGGCTGGTCGATCGAGCCGATGAACAGGTCGCGGTATTTGTCCAGGCGCTGGTAGTAGATCGGGGTCGACCCGGTGATGCCGATGCTCACCTTGGGGTCGAAGTCATAGGTGGCGCCGATGCGCACGCCCCAGCCGAACGAGGTGTCGAGCGCGTCCTTGCCGGACGTCACCGCCTGGCTGCCGGTCATCATGTCGGACTTGAAGTCCTGGTAGGCCAGGATGACGCTGCCGCCCAACGAGAAGTCCTGGTTCGGCGTATAGGCGCCGCCGATGGCCATGTTGCCCATGCGGATGCGGACTTCGCGGTCGAAATTGTTGTTGTTGCCGTTGCCCAGGTTACCGGTACGCGACTTGTCGTACTTGGTCTCGCCGCCACCGGCGCTGAACAGGGCGACGCCCACCGCCCATTCCGGATTGATGCGGTAGTTGCCGGCGAGCGAACCGTCGGGATAGTCGGTGACCTGGCTGTCCTGTGGGCCGGTGGTCTTGTTGGCCATTTGGCCGCCCGCCGGATACATGCTGCGGTCCGGGTGGAACCAACCCATGGACACCGAGAGTTCGTTGTCCTTCAGCTTGCCGACCAGGGCCGGGTTGATGGCCAGATTGGTGGCGTCCGTGGCCATGGCGATGCCGGCGCCGCCCATGCCGCAATTGATGATGCCGGTGCAGTGCGGCAGCATGCCGTTGGTCGCCCAGGCGGCGTTGCCGGTGACCAGCGCCCCGGCGGCGACGGCCATACCGACGGCCGCCCTCTTCATACCCTTGGTCATAGTCCCTCCCTTCCGCCTTTGGAATTAAGGCATTGCACCTAATCTGCGGGTTGAGCGGGAGGGGGTGGCAGTAACATTGTACTTCAATACAAATTTCTAATGTGCGGGCGGCGAGGCCCGTCAGGGTCCCGGAACCGGCGTCTCGCGGCCGTGTTGGCTTGGCATTCCCGACGAGGAGGCCGAGCCATGTTCTATTTCATCCCCATCGTCGCCGTGATCGCCGCCGCGTTGGCCGGGGTCATCGATGCCGCCCGTCCGGACGATCCCCCGCCGCCGCCGGCCGCTTCCGCCCCGTCGCCGTCCCGCTGAGGCCCGGGCCGACCCCCGGGGCGGGGGAGGTCCCGGGGCCGTTTTTGGAACTCTCTTATATAAGGTGAAAGATATATAAGCTTGACCTATATAAACGCATAGGCGATTATCCTAAAGGTCAAGTGGCCTCCGCCGCGCCCCTGGGGGTGCTGAGCCACCGTTCGCCGCGGGGAGGCGTGCGAGGAGGGAGGGGGGAATGCCGAACCGGTTATTCGGCCTGGCGGCCATCGCGGTTGCCTGCCTGCTGGCCTGGGCCCTGGGTGGGCCGGCCATGGCCGACGTCAAGCTGGACACCACGGCCGACCACGGCAAGTTCAAGCAGCTGCAGCGCAGTTTCGCCTCGGGCCCCGAGGTGACCAAGGCTTGCCTGGAATGCCACACCGAGGCCGCCGGCCAGGTGCAGCGCACCAAGCACTGGACGTGGGATTTCCTCAATCCCGACAGCCAGCAGCGCCTGGGCAAGAAGAACGTCATCAACAACTTCTGCATCTCGGTCGAGTCGAACCTGCCCTATTGCACCAGTTGCCACGTGGGCTATGGGTGGAAGGACGCCAACTTCGACTTCACCGCCCAGGAAAACGTCGACTGCCTGACGTGCCACGACACCACCGGCGTCTACAAGAAGCTGCCCGGCTTCGCCGGCCATCCGCTCTATCGGGACACCGAGGTGCCGCCCGGCTCGGGCAACATCGTCAAGGCGCCCGACCTGACCAAGATCGCCCAGAAGGTGGGCAAGACCAGCCGCGACACCTGCGGCGCCTGCCATTTCTTCGGTGGCGGCGGCGACGGGGTCAAGCACGGCGACATGGACAGCTCGCTGGCGGCGCCGGACAAGGAACTCGACGTCCACATGGACGCGGCCGGCCTGGATTTCACCTGCGGCACCTGCCACAAGACCTCGGCCCATGACGTGCCCGGCTCGCGCTACACGCCGACCGCCAGGGACCGCCACGGCGCCGACATGCGCGGCAAGGACGACAAGACCAATCCCGCCACCTGCGTGTCCTGCCACGGCAACGGCCCGCACAAGAAGGTCGCCGCCGCGGCGCGGCTGAACCTGCACGCCGAGAAGGTGGCGTGCCAGACCTGCCACATCCCGGCCCTGGCGCGCGGCGGCGTGGCGACCAAGACCTCGTGGGACTGGTCGACCTCGGGCAAGCTGTCGCCCGAGGGCAAGCCCCTGCTGACCAAGGACGCCAAGGGCCACGTCGTCTACGACTCGCGCAAGGGCGACTTCACCTTCGGCGAGAACGTCAAGCCCGAGTACGTGTGGTTCAACGGCAAGGTCGACTTCACCTTGCTGGGCGACCGCATCGACAACGACACGCCAGTCTACATCAACCGCCTCGACGGCTCGCCCGCCGACGGCAAGTCGATGATCTGGCCGGTCAAGGTGTTCCGCGGCAAGCAGCCCTACGACCCGGTCAACCACACCCTGGTCAAGCCGCACACCGCCGGCAACGACGACACCGCCTACTGGAAGAACTTCGGCTGGGAAAAGGCCATCGCGGTGGGCATGAACTCGGCGGGCAAGCCGTTCTCGGGCCAGGTGGACTTCGTCTCGACGGTGATGTCGTGGCCCAGCACCCACATGGTCGCGCCCAAGGAAAAGGCCCTGGCCTGCACCGAGTGCCACGTGCGCGAGGGCGGCCGGCTGGACGGCATCGAAGGCGTCTACATGCCCCGGCGCGACCGCTGGGCGCTGATGGACATCGTCATGGGGCTGGCGGCGCTGGGCACCCTGGGCGGCGTGGCCGTCCACGGCCTGCTGCGCATCCTGGCGCACCGCAAGGCGCGCGGCTGAGGGAGGGATCGGTCATGAGCGAACGCATCTACGTCTTCAAGCGGTTCGAGCGCTTCTGGCACTGGTCCCAGGCCGCGCTGATCATCTTCCTGCTGCTGACCGGGTTCGAGGTCCACGGCCTTTACACCCTGTTCGGCTTCGGCCGGGTGGTGACCTGGCACACCACCGCGGCCTGGTGCCTGATCGGCCTGTGGGTATTCGCCATCTTCTGGCACTTCACCACCGGCGAGTGGCGGCAGTACATCCCGACCCTCGAGAAGGTCGGCGCCATGATCAACTACTATGCGCTGGGCATCTTCACCGATGCGCCGCACCCGTTCCGGCAGACCAGCCTGCGCAAGCACAACCCGCTGCAGCGCCTGTCCTATCTGGCCATCCTGCTGCTGGTCAGCCCGCTGATCTGGGTGACCGGCGGGCTGTACCTGTTCTACGACCAGTGGGCGGCGTGGGGGATTGCCGCCCTGCCGCTGTCGTGGGTGGCCATCGGCCACACCTTCGGCGCCTGGTGCATGCTGATCTTCCTGATCGCCCACCTCTATCTCGGCTCGGCCGGCCACACGCCCACGTCGCACTACAAGGCGATGATCACCGGGTGGGAAGAAGTCGACTGACCCCACGGACCAAGAAAGGACCTCCACCATGATCCGCTTCACCACCATCGCGCTGGCCGCGCTCGTCTTCATCGCCGGCGCCTCGGCGGCCCAGGCCTATGACGGCGACTGGAAGCGCGGCCGGGTCTACTACCGCGGCGTCTGCACCGGCTGCCACACCCAAGGCGGCGGCGAGGCCATAGCTCCCAACGCCCGCACCCAGGCCGACTGGGCGGCATACCTGAAGGCCGACAAGCACGCCAAGGGCAAGGACACCGTGTCGCAGTACGTGTCCAAGGCCTACCGCGCCAGCGTCAAGGGCACCAACAAGGTGGCCGAGAAGTTCGCCGACGTCGCCGACGCCGACCTGATGGAGGACATCAAGGTGTTCGTCCAGAAGGGCGCCAAGGACGGCGACAGCCCGGCCAGCTGCAACTAGGGGCGCCCGCCGGGCCCGAAGGAGCGCCGACTCTCGTTCGGCGCTCCAGCAGCATCGAGCGAGCGCCCAAGGGCGCGGGACGCGCCCGCCCGGGCGAGGGACATCCTAAACAACCAAGGGGGCGACCATGAGCCACGGACAAGGCTGGCTGGCCGGTTTCAAGGCCGACTACGAAGACATCTTCGTCAAGGAATGGTCGCCCTATCTGGGCATCATCCTGGTGGTGCTGGTGATCCTGGCGCTGATGGTCAACGGCCTGTTCTGGGGCATCTTCGGCGGGCTGAAGCTGTGGGGGGACTGGTTCAACACCCTGGTCGGCCTGGGCCCGCTGCTGGGCCTGCCCGAACAGCCCGACAGCCCGCTGATGCATCGCATGTCGCTGATGAACATCGTGCTGGTCGCCGGCGCCTTCTCGGCGGCGCTGATGAGCCGGCAGTTCAAGCCCACCCGTCCGCCCAAACTGGAATACGTGTGGGCGGCCATGGGCGGCACCCTGATGGGCACCGGCGCGGCGCTGGCCGGCGGCTGCACCACGGGAGGCTTCTTCACGCCCGTGCTGCATTCCTCGCCCGCCGGCTGGGCCATGTGGCTGGGTCTGGCCATCGGTGCGGCGGTGGGGCTGAAGGCGTTGCTGTGGACGCTGGAAAACATCTCGTGGGGCATGGACCCGCCTGAGCCGCTGCACCTGCCGCCGCGCCTGGTGGCGGTGTTTCCGCTTCTCGGCCTGGCCCTGGGCGTCGGCGTCGCCCTGTGGGCGGTCGGCTGGTGGGGCTCGGACAACGAGCGCCTGGCGGCGCGCGGCATCATCGTGGTGGCCGGCTTCGCCATGGGCTTCGTCATGCACCGCTCGCGCCTGTGCTTCGCGCGCGCCTTCCGCGAGCCGTTCATGACCGGCGAGGGCCACATGACCAAGGCCATCATGCTGGGCATCGTCGTCGGCGTGCCGCTGGCGGCCCTGCTGTTCAAGGCCAAGCTGATCGACCCCTACCTTGCCATCCCGCCGGTGTTCTGGGCCGGCTCGCTGCTGGGCGGGCTGGTGTTCGGCATCGGCATGATGTTCGCCGGCGGCTGCGCCTCGGGCGCCCTGTGGCGCATGGGCGAAGGCCACATCAAGCTGTGGGTGGCGGTATTCTTCTTCGCGTGGGGCGGATCGGTGGCCAACGCCGTGTTCAAGAAGACCGGCCTGACCGCAGCCGACATGAACCTCGACCTGCTGGAAGAGACCGCCATCGGCATCCAGGCCTTCTTCCCCGCCATGCTGGGCGGCTGGCCGGCGGCCTTGCTGGCCGGCGGCGCCATCGTCGCCGTGTGGTACGGCCTGGTCCGCTACAACGAGTCGACCGAGAAGTTCACCCTGCTGTAGGGGGAGCTTCGCCCAAGCACCCTTCCTTCGTCACCCCCGGGCTTGACCCGGGGGGCCAGTGGATGGCCGGGTCAAGCCCGGCCATGACGAACGGGCAATGACGTGCCCACCCCCAAAAACCAAAAGAGCGGCGCCGTCGCCGGCACCGCTCTCCTGACCCCGATAGCTTTTGGGGGCGGGGAGGTACATGGCCTCCCCGTCTCCTATCGGGTTCTACTCTACTCGGCCGCCTTGATGTCGACCGCGGGCAAGCCCGCCAGTCGGCGCAGCATGGCGAAGCGGCGGCGGATGTTTTCCTCGGCGCTGCCCACCAGGCTCTTGAAGCGTTCGGGGTCGGCGCGCTCCACCATCTGGAAGCGGGCCTCCTGCTTCATGAAGTCGTAGAGGGGCTGCGACGGCTCCTGGCTGTCGAGCGTCAGCGGGTTCTCGTTGGTGCCCAGCTTGCGCGGATCCCAGCGGAACAGCGGCCAGTAGCCGGACTGGACCGCGGCCTTCTGCTGGTCCAGGCCCGCCGCCAGGTCGTAGCCGTGGGCGATGCAGTGCGAGTAGGCGACAATCAGCGACACGCCCGGATAGGCGACCGCGTCCTGGAAGGCGCGGACCGTCTGGACGTCCTTCGAACCGAAGGCGACGTTGGCGACGTACACGTGCTCGTAGGCCATCGCCATCATGCCCAGGTCCTTCTTGGGCAGGCTCTTGCCGGCGGTGGCGAACTTGGCGGTGGCGCCGATGGGTGTCGCCTTCGAAGCCTGGCCACCGGTGTTCGAATAGACCTCGGTGTCCATGACCAGGATGTTGACGTTCTTGCCCGACGCCAGCACGTGGTCCAGGCCGCCGTAGCCGATGTCATAGGCCCAGCCGTCGCCGCCGACGATCCACACCACCTTTTCGACCAGGTAGTCGGCGATCTCGGACAGGCGGGCGGCTTCGGCACCGGGGACACCGGCCAGCAGCTTGCGCATGTCCTCGACGCGGGCGCGCTGGACGGCGATCTCGGTGTCGTCGTCCTGCTTGGCGTGGATCAGCTCGTTGACCAGCTTCTCGGGCAGCTTGCCGGTCTGGGCCATGTGCGCCGCCAGCATCTTGGCGTGCGCGTTGTGCCGGTCGATGGCCAGGCGGAAGCCCATGCCGAACTCGGCGTTGTCCTCGAACAGCGAGTTGGCCCAGGCCGGACCGCGGCCGTCATTGTTGACCGCATAGGGCGTGGTCGGCAGGTTGCCGCCGAAGATCGACGAGCAGCCGGTGGCGTTGGCGATCAGCAGGCGGTCGCCGTACAGCTGCGACAGCAGCTTGATGTACGGGGTCTCGCCGCAGCCCAGGCAGGCGCCCGAGAACTCGAACAGCGGCTGCAGCAGCTGCGCGGTCTTCACCGTGGGCTTGCCCAGCTTGGTGCGGTCGGCCTCGGGCAGGTTGCGGAAGAACGCCCAATTGGCCTTCTCGCCTTCCAGGATCGGCAGCTTGTCGACCATGGCCAGCGAGAAGCGCTCGGGGTTGGCCTTGTCCTTGCCGGGGCAGACCTTGACGCACAGCTGGCAGCCGGTGCAGTCCTCGGGGGCGACCTGCACCATGTACTCGGCGCCCTTGAACTCGGCGCCCTTGTACGGCTGGTGCTTCAGGCCCGACGGCGCGCTGGCCATCTCGGCCGGGTCGGCGACCTTGGTGCGGATGGCGGCGTGCGGGCAGACCATCGCGCACTTGTTGCACTGGATGCACAAGCTGGGTTCCCAGGCCGGGATTTCGGCCGAGATGTTGCGGCGCTCGTACTGGGCGGTGCCGGTAGGCCAGGTGCCGTCCGGCGGGAAGGCCGAGACGGGCAGCTCGTCGCCGCGGTTGGCCAGCATCATGGCGGTGACGCGCTGGACCAGGTCCGGGGCCTCGGCGGGCACCATGGGCGGGCGGGTACGGGTGGCGGTGACCTTGCCCGGGACCGCCATGCGCTCCATGTGGGCCAGCGTCATGTCCACCGCCTCGAAGTTCTTCTTGACGATCTTCTCGGACTTGCGGCCGTAGGTCTTCTCGATGGCCTTCTTGATTTCCTTGATGGCCTCGTCCTTGGGCAGCACGCCGCACAGGGCGAAGTAGCAGGTCTGCATGATGGTGTTGATGCGGTTGCCCATGCCGGCGGCCAGGGCCACCTTGCGGGCATCGATCACGTAGACCTCGAGGTCCTTTGCCAGGATCTCCTCCTGGACCTCGCGCGGCATGTGGTCCCAGGTCTCGGCCGGCGAATAGGGCGAGTTCAGCAGGAACTTGGCCTTGGGCCGGGCGTAGCGCAGCACGTCGTACTTGTCGAGGAAGACGAAGTGGTGGCAGGCCACGAACTCGGCGTCATGCAGCAGGTATGACGACTGGATCGGCTCCTTGCTGAAGCGCAGGTGCGAGATGGTGATCGCGCCCGACTTCTTGGAGTCGTAGACGAAGTAGCCCTGGCCGTAGAAGCCGGCGTTCTCGGCGATGATCTTGATCGAGTTCTTGTTGGCGCCCACGGTGCCGTCGGCGCCCAGGCCGAAGAACACCGCGGTCGACACGCCGGGCTGGTCCAGGTGGAAGCCCTCGTCGACGGGCAGCGACAGGCCGGAGACGTCGTCGTTGATGCCGATGGTGAAGTGGGGCTTCGGCTTGGCCTTGGCCAACTCGTCATAGACCGCCTTGACCATGGCGGGGGTGAATTCCTTGGACGCCAGGCCGTAGCGGCCGCCGATGACCACCGGATCGGCCGCGGTCGGCTTGTTGCCGGCGGCCTTGGCTTCCTGCAGGGCGGCGATGATGTCCAGGTACAGGGGCTCGCCGACGCCGCCCGGCTCCTTGCAGCGGTCGAGCACGGCGATGGACTTGACCGACGGCGGCAGGGCCGAGACGAAGGCGTCGATGGAGAACGGACGGAACAGGCGGACCTTGATCACGCCAATCTTCTCGCCCTTCTTGACCAGGGCCTTGACGGTCTCGTCGACGGCCTCGGTGCCCGAGCCCATCAGCACGATGACGCGCTCGGCGTCCGGGTGGCCGCAGTAGTCGAACAGCTTGTAGGCGCGGCCCGTGAGCTTGGCGAACGCGTCCATGGTCTGCTGGACGATGCCGGGGCAGGCGGCGTACCAGTTGTTGCGCGCTTCCTGCATCTGGAAGAACGTGTCGGGGTTCTGCGACGAACCGCGCAGCACCGGATGGTCGGGCGACAGGGCGCGGGCGCGATGCGCCTTGACCATGTCCTCGTCGATCAGGCCGTGCAGGTCGGCGTCGGTCAGCTCCTCGATCTTGGCGACCTCGTGCGAGGTGCGGAAGCCGTCGAAGAAGTGCACGAACGGCACGCGCGCCTTCAGCGTCGCGGCGTGCGCGATGGCGGCCATGTCATGGGCTTCCTGGACGTTGGCCGAGGCCAGCATGGCGAAGCCGGTCTGGCGGCAGGCCATGACGTCCGAGTGGTCGCCGAAGATCGACAGCGCGTGCGTCGCGATGGTGCGCGCCGAGACGTGCATGGTGAACGACGTCAGCTCGCCGGCGATCTTGTACATGTTGGGGACCATCAGCAGCAGGCCCTGCGACGCCGTGAAGGTCGTCGCCAGCGAGCCGGCCTGCAGCGCGCCGTGGACCGCGCCGGCGGCGCCGCCCTCGTGCTGCATCTCGGTCACCTCGGGAACCAGGCCCCAGATGTTCTTGCGGCCCTCGGCCGACCACTGGTCGGCGAGCTCGCCCATGGTGGAGGACGGGGTGATGGGGTAGATCGCCGCAACCTCGCTGACGCGGTAGGCCACCGAGGTGCACGCCTCGTTGCCGTCGACCGTGATCCAAGCTCGCGTCGCCATCTCGTCAATCTCATCTGCTGCCGGTATAGAGCCTGCCCGAGGATAGTCCCGGGGCGCGCCTTCGTCCTATGACAAAGGGACGGCAGGATACTTTCGCACCTGCGAATAAGCAAGTTCGTTCTGGTATTGGCTCTTTGGAAGAAAGAAAAATACCGAAAGCCTGAGAATGAGTATTAATACGCCCGTCCTTTTCCCATGCTTTCGGGTCGGAAGTGGCCTGGAGCGGGTAGGAGGGACCTGCGCCGGATGGGTAGGGACTGCTTCGGAACGGATAATGACGTGTCATCCCGAGGAGCGCTGCGACGGTCCTCGGGATGACACGCTTTAAGTCGGTTGTGTTCCTGGGAGGCGCCCGCGGCAGAGAAATTTACCGCCGCTTCTCCAGCAGCGCCTCGACCGCCAGGGCCATCAGGGCCATGAGCGCGGTGAAAAGGCCCGAATCGAGGTCGAGGATGCCCG
>JBLNBU010000173.1:0-3345 GCA_050260215.1 Actinomycetota bacterium | reverse complement strand
TGATGGGGCTCGACTTCAAGAAGGCCGAAGCGCTTCCCTACGGCCTATGGCTTTCCCCGGACATCCAGATACCGCCGCAATGAGCGACCAGCACACCCTTGGCCTCGACGTGCTCGCCTATTGGCGGGCGATCGAATACCTGACCCCGGCCAGCCCCGACGATCCAACCCACAAGGCGCCGGCCGCACCCAAGGCGGACGACCGGGACTGCTCGTGGGACGTCGCCGAGCCGACCGACCTTCCATGGCAGAATCCCGGTTTGGCGGCGCATTACGCTCCGACGGACAAGGAGGCCTGGCGCTTCGTGCTCACGGTCGGGTTCTCCCCCATCGACGACGCCATGGACGAGTTGCGCCAGCTTCTGGGCGGGCTTCCCGACGACGAGGAACGTCCGGGCGGTGGCGGCGACATGGCCTTGGCCTCGTTCGTGGTCACCGAGGCCGGCATCTACGACGACGCGGCCGCCGTTGCGCCAATGCCCTGGGCGATGGGGAAGCTGCGGGCGGGCCAGCACCCGCGTACGCTCGAAGACTTTCCCGCCTTCGAGAAGGAGATGCTCGAGGGCCTCGATAAATTTCTGCGTGGCTCGGACGGGCAGGACGAAAGCGAAGGCGAAGGCGAAGGCGAAGACGACGACGACCAGACCGAAGAACCCAAGCCCGTCACCGTCGAGACCCTTCACGGCGTCTGCGACCTGGTGACGAACGCCGCCGGCTGGCAGCCTCGCCGCAGGTTGAAGCTGCTGGCGCGCATCCGGGCGGTGCGTACTTCGATTCGCAAGGACGGGACCATCTCCCCCGTCGAACCCGACATCCTAGGCAGCTTCTTCGCCGCCGACCTGACACGCGTGCGCAACGCCCTGGATCGAGGCGACAACGGTGCGGCGCTGTCGGCCTACCTGTACGGCCTGCCCCCGCAGGCTCCCAAGACGGATGTGATCGCCGACCCGACCGCGGCGGCTCGTTGGCTCTCGCCGGCGCAGTTCCCGGCCGGGCGCTGGCCATCCAAGCCGCACGAGAGGCTGGTCGCCGCGCAGCAGATGGCGGTCAACGCGGCCTTCGCCCGCTTGGGCGGCAAGACCGGCCTGTTCAGTGTCAACGGCCCGCCCGGAACCGGCAAGACCACCCTGCTGCGCGACCTGGTCGCCGCGATCATCGTCGAACGCGCCAGGGTGTTGATGCAGTTTGAAGCACCCGGGGACGCATTCACCGACAGGGGCCAGGCGGCCGGCAATGCGGTGTGGCGGCTGGACGATCGCCTCAAGGGATTCGAGATGGTGGTGGCCTCGACCAACAACGGGGCTGTCGAGAACGTGACTGTCGAATTGCCGGGCCTCGACGCGATCGACCCCGATTGGCGGCCCGAGAGCACCTATTTCCCCGCAGTCGCCCGCACCCTGCTCGACCCCGACCCGGGCGAACAGGCTCCGACTGGCCGCTCGACCGAGTGTTGGGCGCTGATCGCGGCGGTGTTGGGCAATCGCCGCAACCGCAGCCGCTTCGTCGACCGCTTCTGGTGGGTCGAGCCGGGTCCCGGCCGCAAGAACTTCCAGGGCAAGCCGTTGCCGCCCCATTGGCAAAGCTTCAAGGCCGCTCTCAATCAACTGGGACGCACGCCCCCCGACTGGCAGAAGGCCCGCGCCGCCTTCCGCGAACGGCTGGCGGAGGTCGAGGCCCTGCTTGCTCCGGCCAAGCAGCTTGAAGCCGCGCTTGCCCGACACGACGAGGCGTTGGCGGCCCTTACCGGATGGGATGCCCTGGAGCGGGACCTCGATGCCCACGATGCCCTTCGCCCTGGCGCACTCAGCATACTGCGGCAACCGGCGAACGCCTTCGAATGGCGCCGCCGGGGCCAAGTTCTCGCCGACCGCTTCGACGCCATGACCCGTCAGTTGGTCGCCTTGGGAGGACACGTGAAGGGCCGTGGGCCGGGCGCGCTCGCCCAGCGGCGCCAGGCGGCAAGGGCGTTGGCCGACCAAGCCGCAGCCGATGTCGCGCGCCTGCGCCAGACCATGAAGGACGTGACCGCGGTTGACGGCGCCTTTTTCGCACTGCCGGTGGAAGAGCGGGAGAAATCGGCGCCTTGGTTGGGTGCAGATGCCGACCGGTCGCGCAAACGCTGTTTCCTGGCGGCGCTGGACCTCCACCGCGCTTTCCTGGCTGGCGCCCACAAGCCGGTGCTTGCCAATTTGGGGCAGGCCGTGGATCTGCTGAAAGGCAAGCTTGCCCCGGCGGATTGCCAGGGGCGTCTGAGCGACCTGTGGGGCACCCTGTTCCTGGCGGTGCCGGTGGTGTCCACCACCTTCGCTTCATTCCCTCGCCTGTTCCCCGGCATGGGGTGCGAAAGCCTGGGGTGGCTGCTGGTCGACGAGGCGGGCCAGGCCACACCCCAGGCCGCTGCCGGCGCCATTTGGCGCGCCAAGCGTGCCGTCGTCATCGGCGACCCCCTACAGATCGAGCCGGTTGTCCCCCTGCCCGCCGCGGTGATCGAGAACCTGCGGGAAAAATTCGGCGTGCCCGACCGGTGGCACCCCATCTGGTGCTCCGCCCAGGTGCTGGCTGACCGCGCCAATCCGGTGGGCGGCCGTATCCAGGACACCTGGGTCGGCAGTCCGCTCCGCGTCCATCGCCGGTGCAGCCCGCCGATGTTCGGCATCGCCAATGCCATCGCCTACAACAACCTGATGGTGTTCGGCGATGTGCCCTCGGCGGAAATGCCGCTGGGCCCCAGCCGGTGGCTCGACGTCGCCGGCCTGCCCGCCGGGGAAGGTCATTTCATCCCGGCGCAGGGCGAAGCGACGCTGTCGCTGTTGCACGAGGCCCACGCAGCCGGCCGCCTCGGCGAGGTGTTCGTCATCAGCCCGTTCCGTACCGTCGCCGAGGGCATGAGAACGATGGCACGGAGGGCCAAGCTGCCGCCAGAATGGGTGAAGGCTAAGGTCGGCACCGTCCACACCTTCCAGGGCAAGGAGGCGCCGATGGTCATCCTGCTGCTGGGTGGCCGCCCTGACCGCCCGGGCGCGTTCGACTGGGCCGCCGCCCGGCCCAACCTGCTCAACGTCGCCGTGACCCGGGCCAAACGGGCCCTCTATGTCGTCGGCGACCGCAGCCGCTGGCGGTCGTTACCCTACTTCGAGAGGCTGGACGCGGAACTGCCGTAGCGCGCTCGGGCGCCGGATCATTCGCCCCGCAACAGGCCAAGGAACCGCGTGGCCGCTTCCGAAGCCTTGGGGCCCAGTATCCGCATCTGGGCATTTTCAATGACCTTGGACAACCTATGGAACGCCTCGTCGTTCGATCTTCGAGGCCGGAGAACATCGCCTCCCCTGCGTTCAGCGTTGCTTCC
>JBLNBU010000172.1:0-31650 GCA_050260215.1 Actinomycetota bacterium | reverse complement strand
TGGGGCGGACCTCGACGCTGGGGTCGTGGACCGGCATCGGCAACCGGGTGCGCATCCTGTGCACCGTCTACGATCCGCACTCCGACGCCTATCGCTACGACTTCGGCTTCTTCATCGAGCTGGGGTTCGGCGTGCTGTCGATTGCCACGATCGCCTATTTGCTGCTGCGCGCCCGCAAGGATAGCCGCGCGGCCGTCCGTTAAGAGGGAAGCCCGAGGAAACGAAAGGGAAATTGAGCCTTGTCTAATCCAGTCAAGAATGCGCTTAAGGCGGGGATCTTCCGCCTGGAGAGCGCTGCCGACGCCCTGGTCGGGCGCGAGGCCAACCCCCTCTACCATCTCGGCGCCATGAGCTGGTTCTTCTTCTGGGTGGTGGCGGCCAGCGGGCTGTACCTGTTCATCCCCTACGAGACCAGCGCCGTGCGCGCCTGGAATTCCATCGAGCACATCAGCCGGGTGCAGTGGTACTGGGGCGGCATGATCCGCGGCCTGCACCGCTATGCCTCCGACGCCATGGTGCTGTCGATGATGATGCACCTGGTGCGCGAATACGCGCTGGACCGCTATCGCGGCGCCCGCTGGTTCGCCTGGTTCACCGGCGTGCCGCTGATCTGGATGGTGTTCGCCTCGGGCATCACCGGCTATTGGCTGGTGTGGGACCAGCTGGCCCAGTACCTGGCCATCGGTACCGCCGAGTGGCTGGATTGGCTGGGCATCTTCGGCCAGTCGATCGCGCGTAACTTCCTGACCCGGACCGCGCTGACCGACCGCTTCTTCACCCTGCTGATCTTCATCCACATCGCGGTGCCGCTGTTCTTGCTGTTCGCCATGTGGGTGCACATCCTGCGCGTCAACCGTCCCGACGTGAACCCGCCCAGGCAGTTGATGATCGGCACCATGGTGATGCTGGTGGCGCTGTCGCTGATCCACCCGGCCACCAGCCACCCGCCGGCCGACCTGGACCAGGCCACCGCCATCCTGCATCCCGACTGGTACTACATGGCGCTGTACCCTGTGTTCGACAAATGGGGCCCGGCGGTGGCGTGGGGCTCGGCCATCGGCGTGTCGGTGCTGCTTCTGGTGATGCCGTGGACGGCGCGCTTCAAGCGGCCCCAGGCGGCCGAGGTCCAGCCCGACGTGTGCAACGGCTGCGGCAACTGCGCCTCCGACTGCCCGTTCGGCGCGGTGGTGATCCGGCCGCGCACCGACGGCGCCGCCGGCGAGATCGCGGTGATGAGCCCCGAGATCTGCACCGGCTGCGGCATCTGCATGGCCTCGTGCCCGCACTCGAACCCGTTCCACAAGGGCGACCATCTGGCCACCGGCATCGACTTGCCCAGCTTCGCCTTCGACAGCTTGCGCAAGCAGGCGGCGGCGCGGGCCGGGGCGCTTACCGGGCCGGTGAAGATCATGGTGTTCGGCTGCGACCACGCCGCCAACCTCAAGCACCTGGCCGGGCCGTCGGTGGCTACGCTGTCGCTGCCCTGCGCCGGCATGCTGCCTCCGTCGCTGCCCGACTACCTGGTCACCCGCAAGCTGGTGGACGGGGTGGTGATCACCGGCTGCCGTCCGGGCGAGTGCTTCCACCGCTTGGGTCCCCAGTGGACCGAGCAGCGCCTGGCCGGCGAGCGCACGCCCAAACTGCGCAAAGCCTTCCCGCGTGAACGGCTGCGCCTGGTGTGGGCCGCCTCTACTGAAACCAAGGCCCTGGGCGCCGAAATCGACGCCTTCGCCCGCGAACTGGCGGCGCTGCCCGCCCCGGGGACCATCGCCGTCAAGGGAGCCGCCGAATGATCCCGGTCCGCCACATCATCGGCCAGGGCATCGCCTATCTGGCCTTTGCCGCCGTGGTCGCCTATTTCGCGGCGTCGCCGGCCTACCAGCACCACGACCCGGCCGCCGCCCTGGTGCGCCTGGCGATCACCCATGCCGGCCAGAAGGTCGGCGAGTGCCACCAGCGCACGCCCGAGGAACTGGCCAAGCTGCCGCCCAACATGCGGGCTAAGACCGCCTGCGGGCGCGAGCGCAACGCCGTCACCGTCGAGATGGACATCGACGGCCGCCCGGTGTTCGCCCAGACCGCCAAGCCGGCCGGCCTGTCGGGCGACGGGCGCTCACGCTTCTACGACAGCCGCGAGGTGCCGGCCGGCGCCCACCAGGTCAACGTGCGCCTGCGCGACACCGGCCGTGCCGAGGGATGGGACCATGAGGCCAACCTGAAGGTCGACCTTGCCCCGCGCCAGGTGTTCGTGGTCGACTTCGACGACGAAAACAACACGCTGCTGCTGAAGTAGGGACGGATGGAAGCACGCTGGACCGTCGGCACCCTGGAGCCTGCCCGTCGCGCCGAACTGCGCGGCTGGGCGCTGCTGGCGCTGGGATCGCTGGCGATTGCCGGCGCGCTGGCGCTGGTGCTGGGGTTGTCGCGCACGCCCCGCATCGGTGACCTGTTTCCGTCGGGCCAGCACTTCTTCTACCGCGCCCTGGTCACCCACGTGGTGCTGTCGTTCGAGGTCTGGTACCTGGCCGCGTTGGGGGCGCTGACCGCGTTGGCGGCGCCGCCTTCCGCGCCGTCCTGGCTGGGCCGTGCCGCCCTGGGGCTGGGCACTCTCGGCGTGCTGCTGCTCCTGGTGCCGGCGCTGACCGACCAGGGCGAGCCGTCGCTCAACAACTACGTGCCGGTGGTGCAGCATCCGCTGTTCTATGCCGGCCTTGCCGTGCACGCCGCCGGCGTGGCCCTGGCCTGCCTGCGCCTGGTGCCGCTGGCGCGCGCGGATGTGCCGGTGGCGGTGTGGGGCATCGTGTGCACCGCGCTGGCCTATCTGATGGCCTGCTTCTGCTTCTTCATCGCCTGGGTGGTCATTCCCGCCGGCACCGAGGCGGCCCTTTACAACGAGCGCCTGTTCTGGGGCGGCGGGCACGTGCTGCAGGTGGTCAACACCGCCATGGTGATGGTCTCGTGGCAGGTGCTGGCCGAGCGGGAATACGGCCGCGGGCCGCTGCCGCCGGTGCTGGCGCGCGCCGCCTTCACCGCGCTGGCCCTGTTCGCGGTGGCAGCGCCGGTGATCTACCTGCGCACCGACGTGCTTGGCCTCGACCACCGCATGGCCTTCACCGACCTGTTGTGGCTGGGCCTGCCGCTGCCGGCCGCGGCCATGGGGCTGGGGGTGGCTGCGCGGTTGTGGAGCGGGCGGCGCGACTGGCGCTCGCCGGCCTTCCTCGCCATGCTGCTGTCCTTGGCCCTGTTCGCCGTCGGCGGGGTGTTCGGTTTCTTCCTGGGCGTGGCCGACACCCGCACGCCGTCCCACTACCACGCGGTGATCGGCGGGGTGCAGCTGGGGCTGATGGGGGTGTTCCTGGTGGTGCTGCTGCCGGCGCTGGGGCGGTCCATCGGCTCGGGCCGCGCGGTGCGCTGGCAGTTCCACCTGTACGGCTGGGGGCAGTTGGTGCACGCGCTGGGCTTCTTCCTGGCCGGCGCCGCCGGAGTGCCTCGCAAGACCGCCGGCGTCGCCCAGCACCTGGACAGCGCCTGGAAGAAGGCGGCCATGGGAGTGGTGGGCACCGGCACCGGCCTTGCCGTGCTGGGCGGCGCGATCTTCGTCTACATGGTGTTGGCGCGCCTGCTCAAGCGCCCGGAGGCATCCGATGCTTGACCGCCGCTGGGCTGCGGTGCTGACCGTCGCCACCGTCATGCTGCTGGGCCTGTGGCTGGCCACCGCCGGAGGGCGTGAGCCGACCCGGGTGGTCATGCCCATGGACCAGGTCCAGGCCCGCCTGGCCGACCAGGCCCGCTTCGCCACCGGCCGCATGGTCGAGGGCGCCGAGGTGCCGGTGGTGCGTCCGCCGCCGGGCGACGTGTGGCTGGTGGCGCGGCGCTGGGACTTCGAGCCCGGGCTGGAACTGCAGCCGGGTGCGACCTATCGGCTGCACATCGCCGCCGAGGACGTGGTCCATTCGGCCGTGGTCGGCGACGCCGAGGTGCTCCTGGTCCCCGGCCAGGTGGTCGAGGTGCCGCTGACGGCCCCCCAGTCGGGCCGGGTGCGCCTGCAATGCGGCGAATACTGCGGGTTGGGCCATACCCGCATGATCGGTTCCGTCGAGGTGGCGCCGCGCTAGGGGCGCGACCATCTTCCCCGGGAAACCGAGGGAGGTGGTCATGCGCATCCTTGTTCCCATCCTGGTGTTTCTGCTGGCCGGCTGCGCCTCGAACGCCGACGTGGCGAGCTTGCGCACCGAATTGTCCGATCTGCAGACCCGGGTCCAGCGCGACGAGCAGGCCAACGCCGCCGCCCAGCAGTCGGCCCGCCAGGCCGAGGCCGATGCGCGCACCGCCGCCGAGCGCGCCGCCACCGCCGAACAGCAGGCCGCCGCCGCCAGCCAGCGCTCGGAGCGCATGTACGACCGCGGCTTGCGGAAGTAGACATGGGCGCCCGGGCGGCCGCGCGCGTGGTGTCCGCCGCCCTCCTGGCGCTCGCCGTCAGTGCCCATGCCGAGCCGGCGGCGGGCGAGGTGCGGGCCCTGGCCGAGACGGTGGCGGTCGCCCCCGGCCAGACGCTGCTTGACCTCGCACGCGCCCACGACCTGGGCTATGTCGAACTGGTCGCCGCCAACCCGCGGGTGGATCCGTGGCTGCCCGCACCCGGCGCCACCATCCTGCTGCCCACCACCCATCTGCCCCCCGACGCCCCCCACCGCGGCCTGGTCGTCAACCTGGCGGACATGCGCCTCTATGCGTGGGTCGACGGCGTTCCCGCCAGCATGCCGGTGGGCATCGGCCGCGACGGGTTCGAGCTGTCGCCAGCGTCAACCCGGGTGACGGGCAAGCGGGTCCACCCCAGTTGGGTGCCGCCGCCCTCGGTGCGGGCCGAGCGCCCCGACCTGGCCCGCGTGGTGCCGCCGGGGCCCGACAATCCGCTGGGCGACTATGCCCTCGACCTGGGGCTGCCAATGGTGCGCATCCACGGCACCAACAAGCCCGACGGGGTGGGGCGCCGGGTCAGCCACGGCTGCCTGCGGCTGTACCCCGAGGACATCGCCCGGCTGTTTTCCAAGGTGGCGCCCGGCACCCCGGTCGCCATCGTCGACCAGCCGGCCAAGCTGGGGCGCTTTGGCGGCGAGCTGTTTCTCGAGGTCCACCCGTCGCCGGCCCAGGCCGACCAGCTGGCCGAGACCCATCGCCTGTCCCCCGAACCGCTGCCGGGCATCGAAGACCGGGTGGCCGCGACGGCGGCGGGTGATGTCAACCGGGTGGACTGGTCGGTGGTGGCGTGGGTCGTTGAAACCCGCATGGGGGTCCCGGTGCAGGTGACGCGCTGAGCCCTTACGCCCGGCCTTCCCGCATCAGTTCCCCGAGCGCGCGGCGCAGCTCGGCCGCGGCGACCGGCTTGTGCAGGACCATGGCGCCGGCGGCGCCGAATTCGCGCAGGCGTTCGGCGGCGGTGTCGCCGGTGACCACCAGGCTGGGGATGGGGCGGCCCAGCAGCGAGCGGATGCCGGCGATGGCCTGGGTGCCGGTCTGGCCGTCGCGCAGGCGATAGTCGGCGACGATGGCGGTGGGGGCGCGGCCGCCGTCGAGGCTGCGCACCTTTTCCATCGCCTCGTCCACCGAGCCGGCGACCAGCGGTTCGAAGCCCCAGGCGGCAATCAGCTGGGCGAAGGCCTGGGCGACCAGGGCCTCGTCGTCGATGACCACCACCAGGCCGCCGCCCTCGGGCAGGGCTTCACGTGCCGGCGCCAGGTCGGGCTGGGGAACGCTGGCCTCGACCGCCGCCGGCACCGACACGGCGAAGATCGACCCGCGCCCCAGGGCCGAGCGGATCTCCACCGGGTGGTCCAGCAGTCGTGACAACCGGTTGACGATGGCCAGCCCCAGGCCCAGGCCCTTCTGGCGGTCGCGCTCGGGGTTGCCCAGCTGGAAGAACTCCTGGAACACCTTGTCGCGGGCCTCGGCCGGGATGCCGGGGCCGCTGTCCCACACCTCGATGCGTGGGCCTTCCGTACCGTGGCGGACGCCGACCACCACGCCGCCGGCCTTGGTGTATCGGATGGCGTTCTCGACCAGGTTGCGAAGCATGCGTGCCAGCAACACCGGGTCGCTGCGCAGTTTGGCCGACGAGGGGACCACCTTCAGCTTCACGCCCTTGTCGGCGGCCACCGGCCCCATGTCGGCGTGAATGCGGTCCAGCACCGCCTGGACGGGGAAGGCCGCCGGGTTGACCTCGACGATGCCGGCGTCCAGGCGCGAGACGTCGAGCAGCGCATCGAGCAGGTCCTTCAGGCTGCCCAGGCTGGTCTCCAGCTCGGCCAGGGTCGAGCGGGCGCGTTCGCCGGCCAGCTGGGTGGCCAGCACCGAGGTGAAGCAGAACAGCGCCTGCACCGGCTGGCGCAGGTCGTGGCTGGCGGCGGCCAGGAAGCGGGACTTGGCCGCCATCGCCTCTTCCAGCTCGTCCTTGGCGCGGCGCAGGCGCAGTTCGGCCAGCTTGTGGGCCGAAATGTCGGTCTGCGATCCGGCCAGCCGGCACGGCACGCCGGTGCGGTCGGTGACCGCGGCCCCGCGCACCAGCACCCAGCGCCAGCCGCCGTCCGAGTGGCGGATGCGGTGCTCGACACCGAAATGGGGAGTGCGGCCGTCCAGGTGCTCGTCCAGGGCCGCCATCACCCGTCCCTTGTCCTCGGGGTGGATGCGGTGCAGCCATTCGTCGGGCGAGCAGCCGACCACCGCCTCGGCCTCGCCGACCATCTCCTTCCAGCGGGCCGAGTAGTAGACGGTGCCGTCGTGCAGGTTCCAGTCCCACAGCCCGTCGTTGGCGCCGCGCGCGGCCAGGGCATAGCGCTCTTCGCTGACCCTCAGGGCCTCGACGCTGTCGCGGTGGGCCTGGCGCATGCCGGCCTCGCGCCGCTCGCGCTCGAAGGCGGGCACCAGCCGGGCCAGGCTGCTCTTGAGCAGGAAGTCGTGGGCGCCGGCTTTCAGCAGCGACACCGCGTGTTCCTCGTCGACGGCGCCGGATACCACCAGGAAGGGCACGTCCAGCCGGGCCGCCCGATAGGCCTCGAGCGCGGCGGCGGCACTGAAGCTGGGCATGTTGACATCGGCGATGACGGCGTCCCAATGCCCGCCCGCCAGGGCGCGGGCGGTCTCGGCCGGCGTGTCGACGCGCAGGAACTCGACCGTGTAGCCGGTACGGCGGAATTGGCGGACCACCAGAAGGGCGTCGTCCTCGCTGTCGTCGACGACCAAAAGGCGGATGGCGCCGCTGTCCATCGCGGGCCTCCTGTCAACCCAAGGTGAACGTGAACGTGGCGCCCCGTTCGATGGCCCCTTCGGCCCATACCTCGCCGCCGTGCTTGTGGACGATGCGCTGGACCGTGGCCAGGCCGATGCCGGTGCCCGGATAGTCGTTCATCCCGTGCAGGCGCTGGAACGCGCCGAACAGCTTGTGGACATAGGCCATGTCGAAGCCGGCGCCGTCGTCCTTGACGAAGAAGGCGCGACGGCCGTCGGGCAGGTCGGTGGCGCCGAAGGCGATGGCGGCGGTGGAGTGGCGGCTGGTGTACTTCCAGGCGTTGCCCAGCAGGTTCGACAGCGCCGCATAAATCAGGTGCGGGTCGGCATGGGCCTCGATGCCGTCGGCGATGTCCACCGAGACCTGGCGGCCCGGCTCGGCCTTGGCCAGTTCGTCGGCGATCTGGCGGGCCATGGCCGACAGGTCGACGGGTTGGCGGCGGACCTCGCCGCGGGTCAGCCGCGACAGGTTGAGGATGTCGTCGATCAGCTGCCCCATGCGCTGGGTGGCCGACCGCACCCGGTCCAGCACCGAGCGGCCGTCGGGGGGCAGCGTGTCGGCATAGTCCTCGATCAGCACCTGGCTGAAGCCGTCGATGCTGCGCAATGGCGCGCGCAGGTCGTGGGAGACCGAGTACGAGAACGCCTCGAGCTCGCGATTGGCGGTTTCCAGCAGGGCGGCCCGGTGCTTGAGGTCGGCGTTGAGGCGCTCGATGGCCGCCTCGTATTCCCGCTGCAAGGTGACGTCGCGCAGGATGGCGGTATAGGTGGTGCGGCCGTCCACCTCGATGCGCGAGATGGACGCCTCGGCGGGAAAAATGGTGCCGTCCTTGCGCCGGCCGCGGATCTGGCCGCGCTCGCCCATCTGGCGGGCGCCGGTGTCCTGGCTGCCGAACATGATGACGTGGCGGGCGTGGCCGGAGCGGGCGTCCTCGGGCAGCAAGATGGCCAGCGGCTTGCCCAGCACCTCGTCGGCGCGCCAGCCGAAGATGCGCTCGGCGCCCTGGTTGAACAGCACGATGCGCTGCCCCGCATCGGTCGAGATGATGGCGTCGGCGGCGATGTCGACGATTCCCTTGAATAGGGCCCGCGAGGCGAGAAGGTCGCGCATGTCCTCATCCTTGCGGGATAGATCCCTCGGTTCCCAGTCCATGCACGACCCTTTCCTTTGGCCTTGGGCGTCTCCTAATGAGATATGCGCTGTCTGCGGCTGAGAAGCATTCGTAACTTTGGGGTACGCCGAAGGTGGTAGGCCGACCTCGGAGGTATCGTCGGCGCGGGCGCGCACCCCCATGTCGTGGGCGCCATGGCCCCCAGTCCCCATCCAGCCGACGATGACGGCACGCGGGTATCAACGCGCGACGACGCAGGCGTGCGCGTCCTTGGCCTGGCGGGGGAATGGCGGCTGGCGCGCATGGCCGATCCGGGGCGGCGCCTTGTCAACATGGTTGACGGGCGGCGGTTGGTCCGGCTTGAGGATTGCGGCATAACCTATTGGGATTCAAGCATTCTTCTTGCCATCCACCGGCTGTGCAGCCATTGCGTCGCCCATGACTGTTCCGTCGATCTGCGACCGCTGCCGGCGGGGCTGCGCCGGTTGTTGCACATGGCCGACGACGGGCAGGGACGGCGGCCCGAGGCGGGCGCCGGCCGTCTTGCCGAAGGCCGGCGCGGGGCGCGAGACGCACTGGCGTTCCTGGGCGAGCTGGTATGTGGCCTGAGCACCCTGGCGGTCGGGCGCGGCCGGATGCGGGCCGTCGACTTCCTGCGGGCGGTCGAAGACAGCGGCGCCGCCGCGCTGCCCATCGTCGGGATGGTCTCGTTGCTGGTCGGGCTGACCTTCGCCTTCGTCGGCGCGGTGCAGCTGCGCCGCTTCGGCGCCACCATCTATGTCGCCGACCTGATCGGGCTGGCGGCCACGCGCGAGCTGGCGGCGGTGATGACCGCGGTGGTCGCCGCCGGGCGCACCGGTGCGGCCTTCGCCGCCCAGCTGGCCGCCATGCAGGCCGACGAGGAAATCGACGCACTGGTCGCCCTGGGGCTGGCGCCGGCCCAGTTCCTGGCCCTGCCCCGGGTTCTGGCGCTGTCGCTGATGATGCCGCTGCTGTTCGTCTATTCCTGCGCGCTCTGCCTGGCCGGAGGCTGGCTGGTGGGGGTAGGCGTGCTGGGCATCAGCAGCGCCGGCTACGTGGCCGAGACCCGCGCCGCCCTGGGGCTGGTCGACTTTGCCATCGGCCTGGCCAAAAGCGTCGCCTTCGGGCTGGCGGTGGCCTATGCCGGCTGCCTGCGCGGCCTGGAAGCCGGGCGCTCGGCCGCTGCGGTGGGGCGTGCCGCCACCTCGGCGGTGGTGACCTCCATCGTGCTGGTGATCGTCATCGACGCGGTCTTTGCCGTGCTGACCGACGCGCTGGGCCTATGACCGCGGCGCCGCGCATCCAGGCCAGCGGGCTGGCGGTGGGGCAGGGGCAACGCCCGGTGCAGCGCGACCTGGACTTCGCCGTCCATACGGGGCGCATCTTCGTGGTGATGGGGCCCAGCGGCTGCGGCAAGAGCACCTTGCTCAAATGCATGATCGGGCTGGTGCCGCCGTTGGCCGGCCAGCTTTGCTACGACGGCGAGGACTTCTGGTGCTGCGGCCCAGAGCGCCGCCGGGCCCTGGGCCGGCGCATCGGCGTATTGTTCCAGGGCGGCGCCCTGTGGAGCGGCATGACCCTGGCCGAGAACGTCGCCCTGCCCATCCGCCTCTATACCCGGTTGACAGCGAAGGCCGCAGCCGAGCTGGCTTGCTTCAAGCTGGCGCAGGTCGGGTTGACAGGCTTTGAGGACTTCGTGCCGGCCACCGTGTCGGGGGGCATGCGCCGCCGCGCCGGGCTGGCGCGGGCCATGGCGCTGGACCCCGACATCCTGTTCCTGGACGAGCCCTCGGCCGGGCTGGACCCGCCGGCGGCACGGCGCCTGGACGAACTGGTGCTGGAACTGCGGGCGTCGCTGGGGATGACGGTGGTGATGGTCAGCCACGACCTGGCCAGCATCTTCGCCGTGGCCGACGACGCCCTTTACCTGGACCCCGACACCGGCACCGCCATCGCCCAGGGCAGCCCGCACCAACTGCTGGACGAGGGCGACGAGCGGGTGCGCGATTTCCTGGGCGGGGGCGGGCGATGAGGCGGCTGGGCCCGGTGGTCGTCGGCGCCTTCGTGGTGGGCGCCTTGGTGCTGGCGGCGGTGGCGGTCTACCTGTTCGCCGGGCTCGGCGTGCTGCGCGCCCATGCCACCTGGGTGTCCTATTTCGAAGGCTCGGTGGGCGGCCTGGCGGTGGGGGCGCCGGTGACCTTCCGCGGCGTGCCGGTGGGCAGCGTCACCGACATCGGCATCGACGTCGACCCGGCTACCCTGGCGGTGCGGGTGCCGGTGCGCTTCGTGGTCGAGGCCCGCCGCGCCGGCTGGCTGGGGCGCGAGACCGATCCCGCCCGGCTGGTCGCCCGCGGCCTGCGCGCCCGCCTGGCCCTGCAAAGCCTGGTCACTGGCCAGACCATGGTCGAGCTGGACTTCCTTCCCGACACGCCCGCCCGGCTGGTCGGCGGCGGCATGGTCCCAGAGGTGCCGGCGCTGCCCTCCCAGTCCGAACAGATCGAGCAGGCCCTGGCCCGCCTGCCGCTCGACCGGCTGGCCGAGCAGGTCGGCCACATGGTCGGCGCCGTCGACGCCCTGCTGTCCTCGCCCGAGCTGGGCCGCTCGCTGGCCTCCCTGTCGGCGACCCTGTCCACCCTGCAGACCGAATTGCCGCCGCTGCTGGCCGAAGCGCGGGCCACCCTGGCCGAGACGCGCCAGACCCTGGTGGTCGCCCGTGGCGGCATCGGCCGCGGCAGCCGCGAGCTGGGCCGCACTCTGGCCGACGCCGACGCCGTGCTGGTCCAGATGCAGGGGCTGGTGGGGGCCGGGGCGGGGCCGCGCCAGGACCTGGAACAGGCCTTGCGCAACTTCTCCGAGGCCAGCGTCTCGCTCAGGGGGTTGTCCCGCGAGCTCGAGCGAAACCCCAACGCCCTGCTGCTCGGCACGCGTCCCTAGACAAAAGGCGGAGCACTTCAATACCGAAGCGCGGTTTATGGATCGGCAAAGGAATGTATCGTGTCAAATTATGAGCCCAGAGATTGAGACCGGTAGCAAGGAACAGCGGCCCGATGCCGTCTGCTCCCATTGCGGTGAAACGAAGGCGCTGGACCTGCGCAGCGACGAAGCCGGCCTGGTGGTGTGGTGCCAGGTCTGCTTCCGCGTCACCGAGGTCCGTGGTTCCCGTCACCCCCGCGCCATCGACGCGCCCGGCCAATAGCGGGCCTGGACCGCCATGTACTGCCGCACATAGGGAATCTCGGCCCCCAGCGCCTGGGCCGCATGCCACGGCCAGCGCGGGTTGTCGAGAAAGCCGCGCCCGATGGCGACCATGTCGGCGCGGCCCTCGGCCAGCACCGCCTCGGCCTGCTGAGGGGTGGCGATCAGGCCGACCGCGCGGGTGGGCAGGCCGGTTTCGGCGCGGATGCGCTCGGCCAGCGGCACCTGGTAGCCCGGTCCCACCGGCGGCTTGGCATAGGGCACCAGCCCGGCCGAGGAGACGCACACATAGTCGATGCCGGCGGCCTTGAACGCCTTGGCGTAGACCGCCGCCTCGTCGACGGTGAAGCCGCCGTCGGCCCAGTCGCAGGCGCTGATGCGGATGCCCAGCGGCTTGTCGGCCGGCCACACCGCGCGCACCGCGGCGATGACTTCCAGCGGGAAGCGCATGCGGTTGTCCAGGCTGCCGCCGTACTGGTCGGTGCGTTGGTTGGACAAGGGCGACAGGAACTGGTGCAGCAGGTAGCCGTGGGCCGAGTGCAGCTCGATGGCGTCGAACCCGGCGCGCAGGGCGCGGCCGGCAGCGTCGACGAAGGCCAGCTTCAGGCGCGCCAGCTCGGCCGTGTCGGCGGCCCGGGGCGCCGGCCAGCCGGCATCGAAGGGGATGGCCGAGGCCGACACGCACTCCCAGCCGTCCTCGGCCGGACCGCCGCCGGCCCACGGTGGCGACGAGGCGCCCTTGCGCCCGGCATGGGCCAGTTGGACCGCGATGCGGGTGTCGCCGAACGTTTTCAGCGCGCCGACCAGCCGGGTGAAGGCCGCCTCGGTGGCGTCGTTCCACAGGCCCAGGCAACTGGGCGAGATGCGGCCCTCGGGCGCCACGCCGGTGGCCTCGATGACGATCATGCCGGGCCCCGACGCAGCCATCGCCCCGTAGTGCTGCAGGTGCCAGTCCTGGGCGCAGCCGTCCACCGCGGAATACTGGCACATGGGTGCGACCGCAATGCGGTTGGGCATGGTCATGCCCCGGATGGCGAGCGGAGCGAACAGCTTGGGTTGGGTCATTTGAAGTCACCCTGGTCCGGCGGTGGTGATAGAGTGACCATCTTTTCCGTTGGAGGCGCCTATGCGCAAGCTCCATTACGCCTGGATCGTCGCCGGGCTGGTCTTCGTCACGCTGCTGACCGCCGCCGGCGTGCGCTCGGCGCCGGGCGTGCTGATGGTGCCGCTTGAAGGCGAGTTCGGCTGGAGCCGCGCCACCATCTCGGCCGCGGTGTCGGTCAGCATCGTGCTTTATGGCCTGATGGGGCCGTTTGCCGCCGCGCTGATCGACTGGATGGGCGCGCGCAAGGTCATGGCGCTGTCGCTGGCCACCCTGGCGGTGGGGGTGTCGGCCACCACCCTGATGCGCGAATCCTGGCAGTTGGTGCTGCTGTGGGGCATCGTTGTCGGCGCCGGGACCGGCATGGTCGCCCTGGTGCTGGGCGCCACCGTGGTCAGCCGCTGGTTCGACACCGGCCGCGGCACCGTGATGGGCGTCCTGACCGCGTCGACCGCCACCGGCCAGCTGGTGTTCCTGCCCCTGATGGCCATGGCGGTCGAGCACTGGGGCTGGCGCGCCGCCGTGCTGGTGATCGCCTCGGCGGCGGCGCTGCTGGTGCCAGTGGTCGGCCTGTTCATGCGCAACCGTCCGGCCGATGTCGGCCTGCTGCCCGTCGGCGCCACCCGCGCGCCCGAACCCCCTGCCCGGGTGCTGTCGCCGGGCGTGGCCGCCGTGCTGGCCCTGCGCGAGGCGGTGCGTTCCCGCGATTTCTGGCTGCTGGCCGGCACCTTCTTCGTCTGCGGGCTGTCGACCAACGGCCTGATCGGTACCCACCTGGTGCCCGCCTGCATCGACCACGGCATCCCCGAGGTGCGTGCCGCCGGCCTGCTGGCGGCCATGGGCGTGTTCGATTTCATCGGCACCACCTTGTCCGGCTGGCTGTCGGACCGCTGGGACAATCGCAAGCTCCTGGCCTGGTACTACGGCCTGCGCGGGCTGTCGCTGATCTTCCTGGACGCCGCCTTCGGTCCCGACGTCTACGGGCTGTGGCTGTTCGCGGTGTTCTACGGCCTGGACTGGATCGCCACCGTGCCCCCCACCGTCAAGCTGACCGCCCAGGCCTTCGGGTCCGAGAAGGCGGGCATCATGTTCGGCTGGATCTTCGCCGCCCATCAGGTCGGCGCCGCGGTGGCGGCCCTGGCGGCCGGCGTCATCCGCACCGACCTGGGCTCCTATTGGCTGGCCTTCGTCATGGCCGGCTGCGCCTGCCTGGTCGCCTCGACCATGGCCCTGATGATCGGCCGCGAGCCCGAGCCGGATGGTGCGGCGGAAGGGGCTTGAGAGGAGGGCGCCAATGCCGTTTCCGTGGCGGACAGTCCTGGCCGGTGCGGCTTGCGCCGCCATCTTCGCGGCCATTCCCGGCACCGGCTTCGGCCAGGTGGGCCCTCCGCCCCAGGCATTCGACGATTGCCGGGGCAAGGCGGCGGGCAGTTCCGTCCTGCACACGACCCCGGACGGGACGGTGGCGGCCGCCTGCGTCGACACTCCCGACGGCCTGGTCGCGCGCCCCGACCGGGGGCCTGCGGGTCGCGCGGCGCCAGGTGGCGAACGACCGGGACGGGCCTCGGGGGCGCAAGGATACACCCTGGAACAGGCGGTGTCCGATCGGGCCCAGCTGACGACCATCGCCTTCAACGGGCTTGCCTTCCTCACCGGCAGCTTCGGCGCGTCTTCGTTCATTCCCCCGGGCAAGGTCTCCGACTTTTTCGGGTTCCAGTACATGCGCGACATCGATGCCGCCGGCCAGGGGCACAGTCCGCAATTCCTGGACCGGGCAGCCGGCAACATCCTTTCCATTCTCGACGCCCGGCAGCGCGATGCTTTCAGCACCGAGGCCGCTGCCGAAGCCGAGCAGATGCGCAGCCTGGGCTTGCGCCGGTTGCCGCTGATTGCCGCCTTCCACGACCAGCTGGACGGCCGTATCCCCGCCGGCAGTACCGGGCTGAACCGGGAGGCGGTGATGCGCTACGGCGGGGCGATGTTCGAGGCCGACGCGGCTTTGGCCTGGCAGCGCGCCGCCGCCTTCGGGCAGCTGGCCCTGTCGCTCAGCCCGCAACAGAAGGCTTTCCTTGCACGAATGCGCTTCGGCGATTTCGCCTCGTGGTCGGCCGTCGACATGGAGCGCTACAAGCTGGGCCGCGGCTCCGCGCACCTGGTCAACGTCGCCTACATGACGTTGGCCAGCGAGTTCTTCAGCTGGTACGCAGGCTCGACCGACGCGGACACTTATTTCTGCCCCGAGCGCCACGGAACCTATTTCGGCGGGTTCTATCTCAAGGATGCCCCGGCCATGGCGGCCGCGGCGACGGGCCGGAGGGACTACCGCATCAGCACGTCGCTGACCGGCGACAGCGGCCAGGCGTTTATCGGCCTTCTCGATGACGGCCAGCGGCGGCTGATGAACGGCATCCTGGACCGGCAGCGCCGGCCGCTGGCGGAAATCGTCGAGGTCCGGCGGGCGATTTCGGCCGAACTCCGCAAGTTCCTGGTTGGCGGAACGCCCGACCGCGCACGGGTCATCACCCTTGGCCGGCGCTACGGCGAACTGGACGGGGAACTGGCCTGGATCTACGCAACGACCTTTGCCAAGGTCGCGGCGACCTCGACTCCCCAACAGTGGGCGGCCTTCAAGCGGCTGCGCGGCGTAGACGACGCCGGCCAGGTCGCGCCGGCCTACCTTTATTCGGACCCGCTGGCCCAGGCGCCCGCCATTCCCGAAAGGGCGGCGCTGTTCTTCCCGCCGCCCGGCTGATCAGTCCTTCTTGACCGTCGCCGCCTTGGGCTTCCAGCCGGTGACCGACACCGGCTTGCCCGACTGCGAGCGCATGACGCGCGGGCGCAGCACGTTGTCCACCGCCGGCGCGCCTTTGCGGGCGGCGGCCTCGGACGAATAGAACTTCACCATCGCCTCGAAGGCTATTTCCTCGTTCAGTCCCTTGGCCATGGCCTCGGCGACGGGGTTGTGGTCCGCCAGCTTCTTGGTCAGCTGGTCGGCGGTGTTGGGGCCGAAGCGGCGCCAGATGCTGTCGAGGAAGTGCTTGACCTGGTCGGGGACCGCGTTGGCCTCGATCATGTGGGGCCGGCCATAGGACAGGGTGTGGAACACCGTCGGCTCGACAGGGCCGAAATTGTCGGTGACGAAGGTGGCCGGCATCAGCTTGCGGCCGTGATAGGCCACCGCGTAGTACGCCTGCGCCAGGTACAGCAGCCGATGCAGTTTCTGCGGCTGCAGGTATTCCCGGTCGTCGAGCGCCCGATCGGTGAACCAGAACGCCACGTCCAGGCAGGATTTGACCGCAATCGCCATGGTCCCTCTCCAATGTCCGGCCGCGCGCATTCTGGCGCGGCCGGCGGCCATGATGATAGCGCTCGGACGGGGAACAGCCAACGCCGTCCGGCTGGCCGGCTTGACCGCAAGGGGCGCCCGGCTCACCTTTAGGGGCAGGAGGCCCCGCATGCGCATCTCGCTGGTTCTCAACGGCACCCCGGTCGAGGCAGAGGCCGATGCCAACACCCTGCTTTCGACGCTGCTGCGCGAGCGGTTCGGCCTGACCGGCACCCATCTGGGCTGCGACACCGGCCAGTGCGGCGCCTGCACCGTCCACCTGGACGGCCGGGCGGTGAAGTCGTGCATGGTCCTGGCCGCCCAGGCCGACGGCCGCGCGATCACCACCATCGAAGGGGTCGCCGCCGGTGGCGAACTGGCCCCGGTCCAGCAGGCCTTCGCCGAGCACCACGCCCTGCAGTGCGGGTTCTGCACCCCGGGCATGGTGATGGTCGCCCTCGACCTGGTCGACCACCTGGGCACCGCCGACGAGGCGGCCATCCGCGAAGGGCTGTCGGGCAACCTGTGCCGCTGTACCGGCTATCGCCCCATCGTCGCCGCGGTAGCCGACCTGCTGGCGGAGCGCGGCTGATGGTCCCGTTCGGCTATGTCCGCCCCTCTTGCGTTGCCGAGGCGATCGCTGCGTCGGGGCCTGAGCGTCGCTATCTCGCCGGTGGCCAAAGCCTGCTGGCGGCCCTGAAGCTGCGCCTGGCCGCGCCTGAAACGTTGGTCGACATCGGCCGGCTGCCGGAACTCCAGGGCATTGCCGTCGTCGACGGTGCGCTCGAGGTCGGGGCCGGCTGCACCCATGCCGAGATCGCCGAGGGCGCGGCGGCCATTCCCGCCCTGGCCGCCCTGGCCGGGTCCATCGGCGACGTCCAGGTGCGCAACATGGGCACCCTGGGTGGGGCGCTGGCCAACAACGACCCGGCCGGAGACCACGCCGCCGCCGTCCTCGGCCTGGGCGCCGACATTCGCACCGACCGGCGCACCATCGCCGCCGACGACTTCTTCACCGGCATGTTCGAAACCGCGCTGGAGCCGGGGGAACTGGTGGTCCGCGTCGCCTATCCGCTGCCGCGCCGGGCCGCCTATGCCAAGGTGCGCAATCCGGCCTCGGGCTATCCGGTGGTCGGCGTGTTCGTCGCCGACACCGCCGCCGGCCCCCGGGTGGCGGTGACCGGGGCGGCGGTGTGTCCCTTCCGCCTGGCCGCCTTCGAGCAGGCCCTCGCCGACCGCTTCGACCCCGGCGCCCTGGCCGGCCTGGCAGTCGACGGCCGCGACTTCAACCGCGACCTGCACGCCAGCGCCGAATACCGCGCCCATCTGGTCGGCGTCCTGGCCGCCCGCGCCGTGGCGGCGATGGTATGAGGGCGCCCGGAAACGCGCTATAGTGGCCGCCGGTCAGGGGAAGGGCACAAGGCCAATGATCTTCGGGGAAGTCCGCATCGAGGAAGCCGAGGGGCTGATCCTGGCCCATTCGCTGCGCCTGGCTCATGCCATGCTCAAGAAGGGCCGGGTGCTGACCGCCGAGGATGTGGCGGCGCTGAAGGCCGAAGGCATCAACTTCGTCACCGGCGCACGGCTGGAAGACGACGACGTGGCCGAGAACGAGGCGGCCTCGCTGCTGGCCCACGCGCTGGCCGGCGACGGCGTCGCCGTCAGCTCGTCCTTCGTCGGCCGCTGCAACCTGTTCGCCGCCACCGGCGGTGTCGTCGACATCGACCGCGAGCGCCTGGACCGCCTGAACCTGGTCGACGAGGCGGTTACCGTCGCCACCGTCATGCCCTACGACATCGTGGCGCCGCGCCAGATGGTGACCACGGTCAAGATCATTCCCTTCGGCGTCGACCGCCGGGTGATCGAAACCTGCGAGGTGCTGGCCACCCGCGGCGGCCCGCTGGTGTCGGTGCGCCCGTTCGGCCGGCGCAGCGTGGCGCTGGTGATGACCACCCTGCCGGGCCTGCGGGAAGCCGTGCTGGAAGGGACCGCGGCGGTGACGCGGGCGCGGGTCGAGGCCATGGACGGCGAACTGGCGCTGGAACTGCGCTGCCCCCACGACGTCGGCTCCATCGAGCGTACGCTTCGCAAGGCGGTGCATGCCGGCGTCGACCTGGTGCTGGTGGCCGGGGCCTCGGCCACGGTGGACCGCCGCGACGTGGTGCCCTCGGCCATCGTCCGTGCCGGCGGCGCCATCGAGCATTTCGGCATGCCGGTCGATCCCGGCAACCTGCTGCTGCTGGCTCGCATCGGCATCGTCCCGGTGGTCAACCTGCCCGGTTGCGGCCGCTCGCCCAAGCCCAACGGGCTGGACTGGGTGCTGCGCCGCCTGATGGCCGGCATCGCCGTGCGGCCCGAGGACGTCATGCGCATGGGGGCCGGCGGCCTGCTCAAGGAACACGGCCAGCGCCACTCGCCGGCGGAGCGGGTGGGCATGGAACCGTCCGCCGTGGTGCGCGAGGCGCGCATCGCCGGCATCGTGCTGGCCGCCGGGGCGTCGAGCCGCATGGGCGCCAACAAGCTGCTGGCCGAGGTCGGCGGCAAGGCCATGGTCGCCCACGCCGTCGAGGCGGCCATGGGCGCCGGTCTGGACCCGGTGGTGGTGGTCACCGGCTCCGACGCCGACGCGGTCGAGGAGGCGCTGCCGCCGTGCGAGGTGCTGATCGTGCGCAACCCCGATCCCGACCGCGGCATGGCCTCGTCGCTGGGCCTGGGGGTGGCGGCGCTGCCCGACGACGTCGACGCGGCCGTGGTCCTGCTGGCCGACATGCCCCGCGTCGGCGCCCACCAGGTGGTGCGCCTGAAGGCCCCCTTCGACCCCGACGAGGGCCGCGCCATCTGCGTTCCCGTCCACAAGGGCCGCCGCGGCAACCCGGTCCTGTTCGGCCGCCAGTTCTTCGCGGAACTGCAACGCCTGGCCGGCGACAAGGGGGGCAAGCAACTGCTGGCCGACCATGGCGAACTGGTGTTCGAAGTGGTCATGGACGACGACGCGGTGCTGGCGGATGTCGACACCCCCGAGGACCTTGCGGCGGCGCAGGCATAGGGGAGCGGCCTTCGAATCCATGAGCAGCGCTTGACGCCGAAGCCGCTGGCGCCCAGATTGACCAGTCAGATCGACCAGTCGGAAGGCTGCCATGCGTGAGATTGCCGCCTCTGAGGCCAAGACCCATCTGCCCCAGCTTCTTGATGAGGTGGAGCGCGGTGAAACTCTGGTCATCACCCGCCATGGCCGCCCCATTGCCCGCCTGGTACCGGAACATGACAGGCGGCAGGACGAAATCGCGACCGTCATCGACGCGATCCGCAACCGTCGCCGCCAAGCCCCCAGCATCACCGCCGCCGAAATCTTGTCGGCCCGCGACGAAGGCCGGAAGTCCTGATGCCGTTCGTCGTCGATGCGTCGGTGACCGCCTGCTGGGTGTTCCGGGACGAAGACCATCCCGTCGCCGACGCCGCTCTTGAGCGCCTGCGCACCGACGAGGCCACAGCACCCGCCCTGTGGTGGTTCGAGGTGCGCAACATCCTGGTGGTCAACGAACGCCGCAAGCGGCTGGCCGAGGTCGACAGCGCGGCTTTCTTGCGCGACTTGGCTCGCCTGCGGGTGGTGCTCGACCGTACGCCGCAGGAAAGCGAAGTGCTGCGATTAGCCCGCACCCACAACCTGTCGGTCTACGATGCCGCCTATTTGGAACTGGCCCAGCGCAACGGCATCGCTCTGGCCACCTTGGATGTCGAGCTTATCGGCGCCGCGCGGGCCGAAGGGGTGGCCTTGGTCGGCGAGACTCCCCCTCCGTCACCGCCCTAGCGGCTCGTACCAATCGCGGGGGAACCCCGCTTCCGCCCTGGCCGCGTGGTTGAACGGGGCTTTCAGGCCGGCGGGGAAGCGTTCCTGGATCTGGCGGTGGAATTCGGCCGCCGGGTCCTGGCCGCGGGAGCGGGCCAGGTGGTCGAACCAGCGCACGCCGGCGGCCACGTGGCGGATTTCGTCGTGGTAGATGACGTCGAGGACCGGCGGCGTCAGCTCGTCGCCGTTGCGGGCAAGCTTGTCGATGGTGGCGGGCGTGGTATCCAGCCCGCGGGCTTCCAGCGTCATCGGCACCACCGCCAGGCGGGCGGCCAGGTCGTCGGCGGTCTTCTCGGCGGCCTGCCACAGGCCGTCATGGGCGGGCAGGTCGCCATAGGCGGCGCCCAGGCCGTTCATCAGCCGCTCCAGCATGTCGAAGTGCTCGGCCTCGTCCAGCGCCACCTGCACCCAGTCGTCGAGAAAGCCCTTGGGCATGGCTTCGGCGGTGAAGCGGGCGACGATATCCCAGGCCAAATCGATGGCGTTGAGCTCGATATGGGCCAGCGCATGGATCAACGCGATGCGGCCGCGGTCGCCGCCGTATGACCGCTTGGGCATCTCGCGCGGGGGCACCAGGGCGGGGCGCTCGGGGCGGGCGGGACGGGGCGGCGGTGCCGTGTCGCCCAACTTGGTGATCCGGCCACCCGTCCAGTCGGCGGCGAATGCGCGCGTCAGGCGGCATTTCTCGGCCGGGTCGGCGGCGACCAGGACGGTGACGGCGGCCTCGGTCAGGGTCATCCGGCCACGGCCTTCAGCACCTCGTCGGCGTGGCCCGTGACCTTGACCTTGCGCCAGACGCGGCGCACCACGCCCGCCTCGTCGATCAGGAAGGTGGCGCGCTCGATGCCCATGTACTTGCGCCCATACATGGACTTCTCGACCCAGGTGCCGAACGCCTCGCACAAGCTCCCGTCGACGTCGGCGGCCAGGCGGAAGGGCAGGGCGTGCTTGGCCTTGAATTTGGCGTGACTGGCGGCCGAATCCTTCGACACGCCCAGGACGTCGGCCCCGGCCGCCTTGAAGGCGTCGTAGGCGTCGCGGAAGGCCTTGGCCTCGCTGGTGCAGCCCGAGGTGTCGTCCTTGGGATAGAAGTACAGCACCAGCTTGCGCCCGGCATAGTCGGCCAGCGACACGGTGCCGTCGTCGGCGGGCAGCGAGAAGGCGGGGGCGGGCTGGCCGGCGTCGATGGTCATGGGGCGTCCTCCGTCAGGTTGGCCGGGGCGTCGACCAGGCGCACGAAGACCTCAAGCGCCTGGGCGGCGTTGTCGTCGATGGCGTCGACCATGGTCTTGAAGTCGGTCAGGCCGGCGGCGCGAACCAGGATGTCCTTGAGGCCGCGCGGCGCGGTCCGCTCGTCGAAGGCCCCGGCGATGGTCTGGCGCAGCACCGTCTGCACGGCCGCCCACAGCCGCCACGCCTGGACCAGGGCGTCGCGGTCGGCGCGCGCCAGCACGCCCGCGGCACAAGCCGCGTCCAGGGCGTCGCGGGTGTTGGGGGCCAGGATCTCGGGATGGACGTGGCCGTGGGCCAGTTGCAGGTACTGGGCGACGAACTCGATGTCGACCAGGCCGCCGCGCAGGTGCTTGACCTCCCAGTGGGTCTCGGCCTTGTGCTCCTTGGCCATGCGCTGGCGCATCTCGGCGACGTCGCGCACCAGCTTGGCCTGGTCGCGCGGCCGGGTCAGGGTGGCGCGGATGACCTCGGTCACCCGCTCGGCCAGGGCGGGGTCGCCGGCCACCACGCGGGCGCGGGTCAGCGCCATGTGCTCCCAGGTCCAGGCGGCTTCCTCGTGGTAGCGCTGGAAGGCGTCGAAGCTGGACGCCACCGGGCCGGAATTGCCCGAGGGACGCAGGCGCATGTCCACCTCGTACAGCGTTCCCTCGCCGGTAGGCGCGGTGATGGCGTTGACCAGGCGCTGGGTCAGGCGCGCGTACCAGGTCGGCACCGAGACCGGCCGGGGCCCGTCGGACTCGGCGGCCGCGTCGGGGGCGTCATAGACCAGTACCAGGTCCAGGTCCGAGCTGGCGGTCATTTCGCGCCCGCCCATCTTGCCCATGGCCAGGATCACCCAGCCGCCGCCTGCAATGCGGCCGTGGGCGCGGGCCAGTTCGGCCTCGACCCTGGGGGCCAGGCGGCCGATCACCGCGTCGGCGACGTCGGACAGGGCGCGCGCCGCCTCCTCGGCGTCGACCATGGTGCGCAGCGTCTGTACGCCCACCTGGAACTTGCGGTCGTTGGCCCAGCGGCGTGAGACGTCCAGGACCTCCTGGAAGTCGCCGGCCTGGGTCAGCGCCCGGTCCAGGTCGACCGCCAGTTCGTCGGCCGGGGCGAGCGGCTCGAAGAAGCGGGCCTGCAGCACGGAATCGAGAAGGTTGGAGTGGCGGGCCAGATGCTCGGCCAGCCGGGGCGCGTCGCCCATGATCTCGGCCACCAGGCCCAGCAGCGACGGGTTGGAATAGAACAGCGAGAACAGCGGCACGCCCGCCGGCAGCTGCGACAGGAACTGGTCGAAGCGCATGAAGGCGTCGTCGGGGCTGGCGGTGGTGGCCAGCGCACCCAGCAGCGCCGGGGTCAGCTCGGTCAACAGCTCGCGCGCGCGGGTCGAGCGGGTGGCGCGCACCCGGCCGTGGTGCCAGCCGCGGATGGTCGACGCCACCCCTTCTGCGTTACCGAAGCCCATCTCGGTGATGGTGCGCACGGTCTCGGGGTCGTTCTCGCCGCCGGTGAACACCAGGTTGCCGTGGGCGCCCAGGTCGGGGGCGTCCTCGAACAGCCGTGCGTAATGGCCTTCCACCGTCTGCAGGTGGCCGAGCAGGGTGCGGCCGAAGTCTTCTGCATCCGCGTCGCCCATGAAGGCGGCGATCTCGGCCAGGCGGGTGTCGTCGGACGGCAGCGTCTGGGTCTGCTTGTCGTCGACCATCTGGATGCGGTGTTCCAGCTTGCGCAGGTAGCGATAGGCAACCTCGAGCTCGGCCGCCACGTTGGGATCGACGTGGCCGGCGGCCGCCAGGGCGTGCAGGGCCGGCACGGTGCCGGACGTCCGCACCTGGGGTTCGCGCCCGCCCCAGATCAGCTGCTGGGTCTGGGCGAAGAACTCGATCTCGCGAATGCCGCCGCGGCCCAGCTTGACGTTGTGGCCGGCCACGGCGATGGAGCGGCCGCCGCGATGGGCGTTGATCTGCCGCTTGATCGAGTGGATGTCCTGGATGGCGGCGAAGTCCAGCGACTTGCGCCAGATGAATGGGCGCAGGAACTTCAGGAACGCCGCGCCGGTCTCGGCGTCGCCGGCGATCTGGCGCGCCTTGATCATGGCGGCGCGTTCCCAGTTCTGGCCGAAGCCCTCGTAATAGGCCTCGGCGGCGACCAGTGCCACCGCCACCGGCGTCGAGCCGGGGTCGGGCCGCAGCCGCAGGTCGGTGCGGAAGACGTAGCCGTCACTGGTGCGCTCGTCCAGGATGCGCACCAGTTGCTTGGTCAGCGCGATCATGCATTCCTGGATGCTGCGCCGGCCGGTGTATTCGAGCCGTTCATGGTCGTAGAAGACGATAAGGTCGATGTCGCTGGAATAGTTCAGCTCGCGCGCGCCCAGCTTGCCCATGCCCAGCACCACCAGGCCCGAGCCCTTTTCCGGGTCGTCGGGGTGGGCCAACACGATTTCGCCCTTGCCCGCCTCGCGGCGCAGCAGGTATCTGACCGCCAGCCGGGTGGCGGCCTCGGCGAAGTCGGACAGGGCGCCGGTGACCTGCTCCAGGCTCCACGCGCCGGCCATGTCGGCCAGGCCGGCCAGCAGGGCGACGCGCCGCTTGGCGATGCGCAACGCGCGCATCAGGGCGCCGTCGTCGTCGTGGTCGGCCAGCCCGCCCATCAGGGCGGCCAGGGTGTCGTCGGGCCCGTGGGCCAGCAGGTCGCGCAGGAAGGCCGGTTCGTTGAGGATGCAGTGGGTCAGGAACGGGCTGTTGCCGAACGCGGCCGACACCAGGGCGTTTCCGTCGATCGCCTGCATGAACGCGGCAAGATCGGCGTCGGACTGCTCGGCGGCGGCGTCGCGCCAGTGGGCCCAGCCCAACTCGCACCGCGCCGGATCGCCGATGCGGGGCAGAAAACATGGATTTGGGGGAAAACTCACCTTGTGCGTTCCCGGGCGTTGTGATTGCTTCACACTGGTGAAGCAGGGGGCAGGGGTCAAGTCGAAGATGATGGTGGGTCCGGGTGGTCCACGGCGCCGTTAGAAGTCTGTTCAAGCTTCTTGGGGGCCTCGTCGCCGGTCTTTTGATCGCGGTGCCGGTGCTTGCCTGGCGCCTGTCTTCCGGGCCGGTCAAGCTCGACTTCCTGACACCCTATATCGAGGACGCGCTGACCGCCCGCGACGGGTCGTACACCGTGCGCCTGGACACCACCGTGCTGGCGCTGGCCGACGGCCGCATGCTCGAGCTGCGCGCCCGCGACGTCCGCCTGTATGCGCAAGGGACCGAGCCCATCGCCTCGGTCCCCGAGATGGCCCTGTCCATCAACGGCCGCGCCCTGCTGCAGGGCGTGCTGGCCCCCAACCGCATCCGCCTCAACCGGCCCGAGCTGACCCTGGTGCGCGACCCGTCCGGCCGGTTGCAGTGGGGCATGGGCAGCCAGTCCGCCGAAATGGCGCTGGAAGAGGTGCTGGGCCAGATCGAGGACGCCCTGATGGGGGCGCCCGACCCGTCGCGCCCCGGGCGCCACCTGCAGCTGTTCGCCATCGAGGACGCACGGCTGACCGTCGACGACCAGGCGCTGGGCGTGCGCTGGGAGGCTCCGCGCGTCGGCATCGCCGTGCGCCGCGTGCCCCAGGGGCTGAAGGCCGACGGCAAGGCCGAGATCGATCTGGCCGGCGACCGCGGCAGCGTCGAGCTGTCCGCCCTGTGGCGCCGCGCCGACCAGGCGGTCGACGGCGAGCTGAAGGTCCGCGACATCCGCCTGGCCAGCCTGGCCCGGCTGGGCGGCGCCATGGCCCCGCTGGCCGCCCTGGACCTGCCGCTGTCGGGCACGGTGCGTGCGGGCTACGTTGCCGGCAGCGGCCTGACCGGCCTGACCTTCGACCTGTCGGGCGGGGCCGGGCGGGTGGTGCTGGCGGCCCCCCTGGCGGTGGACCAGCGCATCTCCCAGGCGTCCTTGCGCGGCCGCATCACCGAAGGGATGAAGCGCCTGGACCTGGACGAACTGTGGTTCGACCTGGGCGGGCCCACGGCCAGCCTGTCGGCGGTGGTCGACGGCCTTGGCGGCCCGGCCACGGTCAAGGCCGACGCGGTCGTGCGCGAGGTGCCGATCGACCAGCTGCCCGAGCTGTGGCCGAAGGGCTTGGCCGACAATGCCCGCGACTGGGTGACCACCAACCTGTCCAAGGGCATCGTCCACGAGGCCCGCGCCACCCTGTCGGCCCACTCGGACTCGGGGAATTTCGACGACGTGGCCATCGACCACATCGGCGGCGAGATCCACCCCGAAGGCGTGCTGGTCGAATACCTGCGCCCCATGCCGCCCGTCGCCAAGGTCGACGGCGTTTGTACCTTCGACGCTTCGACCTTCCGCATCGGGGTGAAAAGCGGCGAGGTGACGGGGCTGAAGGTCCGCGACGGCACCATCATCCTGTCTGGCCTGGACAAGGACGACCAGTCCGCCGACATCGAGCTGGTGGTCACCGGCCCGACCGCCGACGCGCTGCGCCTGATCGACCACAAGCCGCTGCAGTACGCTCGTGCGCTGGGCATCGAGCCGGGACAGGTGGGCGGCGAGTCGACCACCAAGGTGCGCTTCAAGTTCCCGCTGTCCCACGACCTTCGTCTCGACCAGGTGGGCATCAATGCCCACGCCTCGCTGAAGAACGCCTCCATCCCCAAGGTGCTGATGGGGTTGGACATGACCGGCGGCACCCTTGAATTGGACGTGGACGGCAAGGGCATGGATGCGGTCGGGCCGGTGGTTTTGGGCACCATTCCGGCCGAGCTGAAGTGGCACGAGAACTTCGGCTCCAAGGGCGTGGCCTTCCGCAGCCGCTACCAGTTGCAGGCGCCCGCCGTCGACGAGGACCAGCGCCGCTCGCTGGGGCTGGAGGGGCCGCCCTTCGTCTCGCCGTTTCTGGCCGGCCCGGTCGCCGCCGCGGTGGTCGCCACCTTCCAGGACGGCGGCAAGGCAGAGTTGGAGGCCCGTGTCGACCTGGCAGGTGCCGCCATGAGCCTGCCCGGCCTGGGCTGGACCAAGGAACCGGGCAAGCCCGGCGTCGCCGAGGTGGCGGTGCGGCTGGACAAGCGCAAGCTGGCCGCGGTGCCGCGCTTCGTGGTGACGGCCGGCGACCTGACCACCCGCGGCGCGGTGTCGTTCAATTCCGACGGCTCGGCGAAGCGGGTGGATTTCCAGAAGCTGGCCTATGGCCGCACCGACGGCGAGGGCAGCCTGACCTTCCGGCCGGCCGAGCCCGGCTTCGACATCGCCTTCCGCGGCGCCAGCTTCGACGCCCAGCCGGCGGTGAAGGGCTCGAAGGGTGCCGACAGGCCCAAGGACAAGGCCGCCAAGGACGAACTGCCGCCCATGTCCGTGGCGATCTCGGCCCGCACCCTGTGGCTATCGGACAAGGGCTCGCTGGCCGGGGCCACCGTCAACCTGCAGCGCAATGCCGAGGTGTGGCGGGCGCTGACGCTCAAGGGCACGCTGTCGTCGGGCAAGACCCTGACCGCGGTGATGCAGCCCGGCGGGCCGCAGAAGCGCTCGTTCACCGTCGTTTCCGAAGATGCCGGCGGGGTGCTTCGCGCCTTCGACTTCTATGACGACCTCACCGGCGGCAAGCTCGAGATCACCGGCGCCTTCGACGACGCCAAGGAAACCCAGCCGGCGGTGGGCACGGCGCGCATCTCGGACTACCACATCCGCAACGCCCCGGCGCTGGCTCGCCTGCTGACCGTGGCGGCGCTGGCCGGTGTCGTCGACCTGCTGCAGGGCGAGGGCGTGTCGTTCTCGTCGCTCGAAGCGCCGTTCACCCTGACCGACGGCCTGCTGGAGGTGCGTGACGCCCGCGCCTATGGCCCCGCCCTTGGCCTGACCGCGCGCGGCCAGTTGGATACCGACCGCAGCGTGCTGGCGCTGGAAGGCACCGTGGTGCCGGCCTACGTGCTCAATTCGGTGCTGGGCAACATCCCCGTGCTCGGCTGGCTGGTCACCGGCGGCGAGAAGGGCGGCGGCATCCTGGCCTTCAACTACAGCATGAAGGGGCCGTCGGCCGCCCCTGACGTGATGGTCAACCCGCTGTCGGTGCTGACTCCGGGCTTCCTGCGCAAGATGTTCAACATCTTCGACACCGGGAACGAGACGGACGCCCGCAAGCAGAAGGGGGGGGAATAGGCATGGACAAGGCAATCCTCGCCCGGGCGCTGAAGGTGGTGGCGCCCACCACCATCGCCCTCATCCTGGCCATCGCCGCCTATGATTTCTACCTGACCTTCCCCTGGCGCCTGCGCGGCGGGGTGCTGTACGAGGCCGCCTTGCGCGACCGCCTGGGGACGACCTTGGGCGAATACGCCGCGCCACTGCTGGCTGCGGTGGCGGCGGCCCTGTGCGCGGCCTTCTCCGACCGGCTTTCGAAGGCCGTCCTTGCCATCGCCCTCATCGCCGCCGCCGGCCTTCTCATGCTCTACGGCGCCGCGGGTCTGCTGATGGTCAGCTTCCAAACAAATCACTGACCGAAGCGACCCCTCTCCCAGCGGAAGAGGGCTCGCTTCCTTTTGGGCTTAGTTCACCACCTTCCAGCTGCCGTCGGGCTGGCGGCAGGCGGTGCCGAAGCTTTGCTGCTGCTGGCCGCCGACCATGACGGTCTGCTGGTATTCGCGGCAGTACTGGCCGGGCTGCGGCTCGAAGGTCCGCGTCGGCACGATCTGGCCGGAATGCCCGCTGTCGGGGTTGCTCCAGGCGATGGAGCGGCCGGTGGGGGCGCTTTCGAACGCCTGCTGGCCGGCGCGGTTGGCGTACATCTCGTCGGCGCGGTCCAGCGAAGAGCCCACCGAACCGCCGACCAGGGCGCCCAGGATGGTGCCGGCCGCGGTCGCCGCCAGCTTGCCCGAGCCATGGCCGAACTGCGAGCCGGCCAGGCCGCCGCCGATGCCGCCGAGCACGGCGCCGCCGGTGGTCTTGTTCAGTCCGAAACCGCCGGGATTGGTGCCCCCGCTGCTGCCGTAACCGCCCGGCTGGGCGCAGGCGGCGAGCGAGAGGGACAGGGCCGCGGCCACAGCAAGCTTGCGCATGGTCTCCTCCAAAAACCGAAAACGGCCCCGCCAATGCTGCGGGACCGTTCTCGTATATATCTGCCCAATCGGGCGAAATGTAGGTGGCAAAACGGCGAAAAAGAGGCGGACTATTCGCCGTGCTCGTGGCCGTGCTCGTGCCCATGGTCGTGGGCGTGCTCGCCGTCTTCCATTGCCTCGATGCGGACGCCGCCGCGCGGGCGCGCCAGGGCGACGGCCTTCTCCAGCTCGGCTTCCGAGCACAGGCCCAGCGTCACCGGGTTGCGCGGCTTGATGTTGGTGGCGTTCCAGTGGGTCTTGTCGCGCACCGACTGGATGGTCGGCTTGGTGGTGCCGATCAGCTTGGAGATCTGGGCGTCCGACAGCTCGGGGTGGTGCTTCAGGATCCAGGCGATGGCGTCGGGACGGTCCTGGCGCTTGGACACCGGCGTATAGCGGGCGCCCTTGGGCTTGGCGCGCGGCTGGGGGACGTCGGTGACGTTGATGCGCAACGACCCGTCGGCATCGGCTTCGCAGCGCTCGATCTCGCCGCGGGTCAGCTGGCCGTTGGCTACCGGGTCCAGGCCGACGATGCCGGTCGCCACTTCGCCGTCGGCGATGGCCTGCACCTCGAGGGCATGCAGCCCGCAGAACTCGGCGATCTGCTCGAAGGTCAACGCGGTGTTCTCGACGAGCCACACGGCGGTTGCCTTGGGCATGAGCGGCAGAGCCATGAAACCTCTCCTAATCTGGACTTCTGGCGGACCAGCACGGGACGAACGCCATCCCACCCCTTGGGGGATGCGCCCGTAGTTATAGGGGCGAACTTTCCGCCGGTCAAACCGCTATCGGGTGTCGGTCAGAGGGTCAGGACGATCTTGCCGATATGGGTGTTGCTCTCCATCAGCGCATGGGCCTCCGCCGCCTTCGCCAGCGGGAAGGTGGCGTGGATGATGGGCTTGATGCGGCCCTCGGAAAGCAGCGGCCACACCTTCTCGTGCAGGCCGTGGGCCATTTCGGCCTTGCGGTCGTTGGACTGGGGCCGGAGCGTCGAGCCGGTGATGGTCAGGCGCTTGAGCATGATCGGCATGAAGTTCAGCTCGACCGTGGCCCCGCGCAGGTAGGCGATCGACACCAGCCGGCCGTCGGCGGCCAATGCCTTGACGTTGCGCGGGATGTAGTCGCCGCCGACCATGTCCAGGATGACGTCGACGCCCTTGCCGCCGGTCAGGGACTTCACCACCTCGACGAAGTCCTCGGCAAGGTAGTCGATGGCCCGCTCGGCGCCCAGTTCGCGGCATGCCTTGCACTTGGCCGGCCCGCCGGCGGTGGCGAACACGGTCGCCCCCAGCGCCGCCGCCATCTGGATGGCGGTGGTGCCGATGCCCGAGGCGCCGCCGTGGACCAGCAAGCTCTCTCCGCGGGCCAGGCGCCCGCGCTCGAACACGTTGTGCCAGACGGTGAAGAATGTCTCGGGCAGGGCCGCGGCGCGCACCATGTCGTAGTCGAAGGGCGGCGGCAGGCACAGGCGGGCGTCGGTGGTGCAGTACTCGGCATAGCCGCCGCCGGGGACCAGGGCGCAGACCTCCTCGCCGATGCGCGGGGTGGCGACGCCTTCGCCGACGGCGAACACGGTGCCGGCCACTTCCAGGCCGGGCAGGTCCGAGGCGCCGGGCGGGGCCGGATAGGCGCCCTGGCGCTGCAGTACGTCGGGACGGTTGATGCCGGCGGCGGCGACCTTGATCAGCACCTCGCCGGGGCCGGGCCGGGGCACGGGCCGGGTGGCGGGCACCAGCACCTCGGGCGGGCCCGGGCGCGAGATCTCGATGCAGCTCATGCTGTCGGGCAGCATTGTCCTTCCCCCGTCTGTCACCAGCGCGGCCAATCTGGTACGTTCAGGGCGCCTTGGCAAGTTTGGAGGCGAAAGATGGATCCCGAGGAACTCGAACCCCGCAAGAAGACGGTCGACCGGCCCAACCTCGAGCCCATGTCGGTGGCCGAGTTGGAAGGCTACATCGCCTCGCTGGAAGCAGAGATCGTCCGGGTCCGCGCCGCCATCGCCGCCAAGAAGGACGTGCGCGCCGGCGCCGAGGCGCTGTTCAAGCGCTAAATCGGCGCTTGAGTACCGCTTTGCCCCGCGCTATCACCGATGCTGCAATCGCGAAGGGAGAACGGCCATGTTGCAGGGTAAGTGCGCCATCGTCACCGGATCGACCAGCGGCATCGGGCTGGGCGTGGCCCGCGCGCTGGCCGCCAAGGGCGCCAAGGTGATGCTCAACGGCTTTGGCGACGGGGCCGAGATCGAGGCCCTGCGCGCCGGCATGGCCAAGGAATTCGGGGTCGAGGTCGCCTACAACGGCGCCGACCTGTCGAGCGCGCAGGGCTGCGTCGACCTGGTCGAAGATGCGAAGAAGCGCCTGGGCGGCTGCGACATCCTGGTCAACAACGCCGGCATCCAGCACGTCGCCCCGGTCGAGGATTTCGCCCCCGACCGCTGGGACGCGGTGATCGCCGTCAACCTGTCCTCGGCCTTCCACACCGTGCGCACCGCGCTGCCGGGGATGAAGGCGAAGAACTGGGGCCGCATCGTCAATATCGCCTCGGCCCACGGCTTGGTGGCCTCCATCAACAAGGTGGCCTATATCGCCGCCAAGCACGGGCTGGTGGGCTTGAGCAAGGTGGTGGCGCTGGAATGTGCCGAGACCGGCATCACCTGCAACGCCATCTGCCCGGGCTGGGTGCTGACGCCCCTGGTGCAAAAGCAGATCGACGCCCGCGCCGCCGCGCAAGGCGTGCCGGTCGCGCAGGCGGGCCGCGACCTTCTGTCCGAGAAGCAGCCGTCCAAGCGCTTCACCACCCCTGAGCAGATCGGCGAACTGACGGTGTTCCTGTGCTCGGAGGCGGCCGCCAACATGACCGGCACCGCGCTGCCCATCGACGGCGGCTGGACGGCGCAGTGATGGCCGACAATCCGCTGGCCCGGCGGGCCGACTTTCCCTACCACGTCGCCATCCAGACCCGCTGGTCGGACAACGACATGTTCGGGCACGTCAACAACGTCGAGTACTATCGCTTCTTCGAGATCGCGGTGGCCGAGTTCCTGATGGGGCCGTGCGGGCTGGACCTGTTCAAGGCCGCGGTCATCCCGTTCGCGGCCGAATCCCTGTGCCGCTTCCGCCGCCCGCTGTCCTGGCCCGAGAAGGTTACCGCCGGGCTGAAGATCGAGCACCTGGGCACCAGTTCGCTCCGCTACGGCATCGCACTGTTCGGCGAAGGCTCGGACGAGGCGGCCGCCGAAGGCCACTGGGTCCACGTCTTCGTCGACCGCGATCACCAGCGCCCCAGCCCGATCCCGGACGACGTCCGGGCCGTGCTGGAGAAATATCGCTGAAATTCGGGAAGGGGAGGGCGAGGGGGACGCCCCTCCCCCGCGCCCCTCGTGGGGGTTTCGTACGCCGCCTTGTAGGAAATGCCGTAGATAAATTTCGGCTGGGCCTTGGTGTCGATTCGGATTGTGCGGGGCTTCAAAG